>NZ_JBZCPP010000001.1:0-418593 GCF_058267515.1 Pradoshia sp. Z6_59 | reverse complement strand
TGGAATATGTTTGACTTCGGTGCCAATATCCGTGACGAAGGCGGCGTAAAAGGACGAAATAATAAAGGCCTAATGACTTATGATCGTAAAATCAAAAAAGATGCTTTTTATATGTATAAAGCAAATTGGTCAGATGAAAAATTTGTCCACATTACAAGCAAACGTTTTGTAGATCGTGCTGACGGAAAAATTACAGTTAAAGTTTATTCTAACTGCGAGGATGTAACATTGGTAGTAAATGGTACTACCTATACAGCAGAACGTAACCGTGCTGCCTTTATCTTTAATGATGTAGCACTCGAAGACGGAATGAATACTGTAAAGGCAATCGGTACATCCGAAGGAAATACTTTCGAAGATACTGCTCACTTCAATAAAGTGGATGAGCCAAATCCAAGCTACCTAGTTCCAGAAAGTGATGCTGGCGGAGTGGTTGCTAACTGGTTTGACATGCCTGATTTAGATGAAGACATGGAAATTGAAGAACTTGTTATCACTGATGATGTATATTCTACTCGCAATACACTCGGTGAGTTATATAAAAATGAAGAAACTAAGAAAGTATTAGAGAAGTATTTAAAAGGATTCAATGAGGATAATCCAATGTTCGGTATGGCAGAAGGTATGTCAATTGATATGCTGGCATCCATGGCGGATGATATATTTACTGAAAAAATGATGTATGCCATTAACAAAGAGTTAATTAAAATTAAAAAAGCTTAATTTAAAAAATGGAAATAGCGATCTGGGTTTATACCCGGTCGCTATCTTTCCTATATTCTTAGTCAAATAAAGAAGGTGCACGTATTGAAATCAATTATGTTATTTGGTGAAATGCTGTTGCGTTTAACACCAACCAATCATCAAATGTTAATTCAGGCAAGCCAGCTGGATATGATGTACGGTGGTTCTGAAGCAAATATTGCTGTCGCTCTCAGTCATTGGGGTGAAAAAACCTCCTATGCTACTTGCTTACCAGATAATAACCTTGGGCTTGCCGCTGTCACACAGTTAAGAAAATATGGTGTAAACACTGATCATATCGTCTATAAAGGAAAGAAAATGGGCTTATACTTTGTTGAACAAGGTCATTCCATCAGACCTACAGAAGTCACTTATGATCGCCAAAACTCCGCTTTTGTTGAAGCTTTGCCAAATGATTATGATTTTGAAGCGATGCTTTCCGAAGTTAAATGGCTCCATGTCAGCGGAATTAGTTTAGGTGCAAGTAAAAATGCTCGTGAAACGACTATGGAATTGGTCAAGGCGGCAAAACAAAAAGGCATCAAAATCAGTTTTGACTTTAACTATCGTGCAAAATTATGGACATTAGATGAAGCGAGAAAAGCTTACATCGAAATCTTGCCATATATTGATGTTATTATCGGAAGTTACCTGGACGTTCTAACAATCAGACAGGAAAAAAGAGAAGTTAACACATTCGAAGAAAAAATCGCTTTATTAAAAGAGTTTCAAAAAGAGTATCAGTTTGACCAAATTTACACAACTGAAAGAAATATTCTTGGTAACAATGTACAAGAATTACGATGTGCCATTATAACTGAAACAGAGCACTTCACAGCAGGTCCGGTTAAAGTAAATGTTCTTGATCGAATCGGTACAGGCGATTCATTTGTAGCTGGCGTATTATATGGAATCAACAATCAATACAGTCCTCAAGAAATCATTAATTTTGCCCTATCATCATTCGCCTTAAAACATACCATTATCGGTGATTTTCAAATTGCCAGCAAAGCAGATGTTCAACAATTTGATGTTGAAAATGAAAAAGTAGTTATCAAACGCTAATGAAAGCAGGTGCTAAAAAAAGCACCTGCTTTTCAATTTCTCCTTATCCCGCTCCCCTTTCAATAAAACCACTTCTCAAAAAACAAGTTTGAAGATTACGCAATTATGGAGATAGTTATATATATTCTAATAACATCTAATATAGATTTACAGAAAGTGAGTCGAATGTACATGCCATCTGAAGTTTTAACAACTGATTTTTATATTTTACTAGCTGCGATTCTATTGATTCTCGGAATCCTGTCTACCAAATTCTCAGCAAAATTAGGAGTCCCCTCACTCGTCTTTTTTATAATGGTCGGAATGGTCATGGGAAATGATACTTTTGGCGTAATTAATTTTTCGAATGCCGGATTAGCACAAACGATTGGTGTAGTTGCCTTGATTATTATTTTGTTTGAAGGTGGAATACAAACTAAATGGAAATCATTGCGGCCGATTATTCTCCCCTCCCTTTCACTTGCAACCATTGGTGTTTTAATAACCTCTGCAATAGTTACGGTAGCAGCACATTATATTCTTAATGTTGATTGGCTGATAGCTATGTTATTCGGATCAATCGTTGGATCAACGGATGCTGCAGCAGTATTTGCTGTATTAAAGGGACAAAACATACAAGAGCATTCAGGTAAAACATTGGAGGCTGAATCTGGTTCCAATGACCCGATGGCAATCTTTTTAACCGTATCCTGTATTGAAATGATTACCTCTTCTGAAGTAAATGTAGGTAATCTAATTGGATCTTTTATTATCCAAATGGGACTTGGTTTACTGCTGGGATGGATATTCGGGAAAATAGCCGTTGCTGTGCTTAATCGTATCAATTTGGAATCAACTGGCCTTTACCCTGTTTTCGCTGTTACATTCGCTTTATTAACATACGGTATTACCGCCAATCTAAACGGAAGTGGATTACTGGCCGTCTATGTAATGGCTATTATCATTGGAAACTCTGAGGTCGCCTATGAAAAAGCCACACAGTTCTTTGCCGAAGGATTTGCTTGGATGATGCAAATTTTAATGTTCATTATATTAGGCTTACTTGTCAATCCCGACGATTTATTTTCACTTGAAATTATCTTAAAAGGCTTGTTGCTTTCTGTTATTTTAATCCTGATTGCAAGGCCGGCAGCTGTATTCATTTCTACTATTAAAATGAATTTTAATTTTAAAGAGAAAGTATTTTTATCCTGGGCTGGCTTGAAAGGCTCCGTCCCGATTGTCCTGGCGACATTTCCCTTACTTGCAAACATTGGGGATAGCCATCTGATTTTTAATGTTGTTTTCTTTGTTGTATTAACAAGTTGTTTAATACAAGGATCTACCATATCCTTCGTGGCTGGCAAACTTGGATTAGCAGAGCCTGCCAGTGAACCCCCTAAGCATTCACTTGAAATCGTCTCACTGGGTAAGGCCAATGCAGAGATGGTGGAATATCAAATGGAACCGGACTCTTTCTTGATTGGGAAAACACTAATTGAAATACCATTTCCTGAACAAACATTGGTCAATGCAATCATAAGAGATGACAAATTGGTTACCCCTACCGGTGACACAGTGATCAAGGAAGGCGATTTCCTCTATGTATTGACACCTAAGTTAAAAAAACGCAGCGTAAAACAGTTACTGCAAAAGAAAAAAACTCACAATGAAACATCAAAATAGTTTTTTATTGTTCCAAAACTTCAATAGAATAAACAAATTCTAAACAAATAAATGCCTCCTATTCTTGAGATAGGAGGCATTTATATTAGACAGCAACTACTTTTATTTGGTTTTCGATTACTTCTGCTTTAAATGTTTTCTTATCTGGATGATTGAAGACACAATCCGCAATTCCATCCTCAAGTTGTTCCTGAATAACTCGACGTAATGGACGTGCCCCAAAAGCAGGATTATATCCAAGCTCAGCCAGTTTTTCTTTAACTTCATCTGTTACGGTTAGTTTCAATCCTTCATGATCAAGCATTTCATATAGTTCAGCAAGCATAATATCTACAATTTCAAGTAGGTTATCTTTCGTTAATGATTTAAACTCAATGATGGAATCAAAACGGTTTAAGAATTCAGGCTTGAAGTAGCTGCCGAGAGATTGAAGAATAGATACTTCTTCCTCTACTCCGCCTGCTCCAAAACCAACTTTCTTAACTTTCTCACCGACTCCTGCATTACTTGTCATAATAATCACTGTATCTTTAAAGTTTACTGTGCGTCCCTGACTGTCTGTTAAACGTCCATCCTCAAGGATTTGCAGGAACATGTGCATCACATCTGGATGAGCTTTTTCAATTTCATCCAATAGAACGATGCTATATGGTTTACGGCGAACCTTTTCGGTTAATTGGCCGGCTTCTTCATGTCCGACATATCCCGGAGGAGAACCAATTAATTTTGACACACTGTGTTTCTCCATATATTCACTCATATCTAAACGAATCATAGAGTCTTTTGTGCCAAACAATTCTTCTGCCAATGCTTTTGATAACTCAGTCTTCCCAACTCCTGTCGGACCTACAAATAAGAATGATCCAATTGGGCGATTTTTAGCTTTTAAACCGGCACGGCTCCGACGAATAGCTTTCGCTACTTTTTGAACAGCCTCATCCTGACCAATTACTTTATTTTCAAGTTCCTCTTGAAGCTTATTCATTCGAACTGCTTCATCCTCTTGCAGCTTACCTACTGGTATACCTGTTTTTTGTTCGATGATTTTCTGGATGTCCTCTACAGTTACCTTCGGTTTTTCGCCTGTTCCTGTTTTAAGCATATTTTCGAGTTTTTCTTCTTCATCTCGAAGTTTGGCTGCCTGTTCATAAGCTTCTGTTTTTAATGCCTGTTCTTTTTCTTTGTAAATTTGCGTCAATCTTTCTTTAACTGATTCTTCACCTTGATTTTCGATTGTCAAATTCAATTTAGAACCAGCTTCATCCATTAGGTCAATGGCTTTATCCGGCAAGAAACGATCTTGAATATAGCGATGTGACAGTTCTACCGCTGCTTCTAATACTTCATCACTAAATTCAACGGAATGGTTGGATTCATATCTTTCTCTTAACCCTTTTAGAATTTCTAACGCTTCTGCAGTTGTAGGCTCATTAACCATTACTGGTTGGAAACGTCTTTCGAGTGCCCCATCTTTTTCAATTTGACGATACTCATTTAATGTTGTTGCACCCACTAATTGTAACTCTCCACGCGCAAGCGCTGGTTTCAGAATATTCCCTGCATCCACGGAGCCCTCTGCAGATCCGGCACCTACAAGCTGATGAATTTCGTCAATAAACAGAATCACATTTTTTCTTGTTTGCAATTCTTGAATAAGCTGCTTCATCCGTTCCTCAAATTGCCCACGAATACCTGTATTGGATACTAAGGAAGCCACATCAAGCAGATATACTTCCTTATCCTTTAGTTTTAAGGGAACATTCCCTTCCGCAATTTTAAGTGCAAGGCCTTCAGCAATCGCTGTTTTACCGACCCCTGGTTCACCGATTAGGACTGGATTATTTTTCGTACGTCTGTTCAATATCTCAATAACACGTTTAACCTCTTCTTCACGTCCAATCACTGGATCAATAAGTCCTGCTTTTGCATTATAAGTTAAATTACGACCGTATTGATCAAGTAATCCTCCACCATTAGGCGGCTGTGTTTGTGTTCTAACCTGTTTATGCCGGTTATGATTTGTCTGATCCATTGAGCCAGACATATCTGACATAAATGAATTTCCGTTACCCTGGTTGAAAAATGATTCTAAAGGAAATGGCTTAAATGGATGTAAATTCATTCCTCCCATTTGAGCTCCTAATTTATTGCGTTCCTCTTTATAGCATGAAGAACACAAATGATGATTTTCCTGATGTCCATTCACCCTTAATTGCATCTGTACAGTTGCTTGGTTTTGTTGGCATTTTTCGCAAACCATAGATGTATCCTCCTTATTAATTCTAAATTTATTTTATCTTGTTACAGTTACTAAACTCATTTGAAAATTGGTCAATTTGACTTTGACTATCTTTGACCTTAATTACATTATACTCTGACCTTTTTTGACTTTCAACTATTTTATACCCATTTGTTTATTTTTTAATCATAAAAAAAGGAAGCGCCTGATACAGCGCTTCTTAGATAAACAAATAATTAATTAGTCACGGCTTCCTTTATATCATCATATCGCAAAGTTGCCTGTGCAGCTGCCAGCCTTGCCAATGGAACACGATAAGGCGAACAGCTTACATAGTCTAAACCGGCTTTATAACAGAAGTCGATTGATATTTTTTCTCCGCCATGCTCCCCGCATATGCCAGTTTTTAATTCAGGTTTTGTTTGTCTGCCCAATTTCACTCCCATTTCGACCAGCTTTCCTACACCATCTTGGTCTAACACTGCAAAAGGGTTTTCAGGCAGGACTTTTTCTTCTATATATGTTTGTAAAAACTTCCCTTCCGCATCATCACGGCTGTATCCAAAAGTTGTTTGGGTTAAATCGTTAGTACCGAATGAGAAGAAGTCTGCCTCTTTGGCAATTTGATCAGCAGTAAGTGCTGCCCTTGGGATTTCAATCATAGTACCAATCGTGTACTGGAACTTTTTGTCCGTTTCTGCCTCTACCTGAATCGCTGTATCCATCACCAATTGTCGCATTTGTTTCAATTCATTCACATGTCCAACAAGCGGAATCATGATCTCAGGCTGAACCGGAATACCGCGCTCCATTAAGTTAGCAATCGCATAGAAAATAGCTTTTGCCTGCATGCCGTATATTTCTGGATGAATCATGCCTAATCGGCAACCGCGATGTCCAAGCATAGGATTAAATTCATCCAATTGACGAACCTTTTTTAACAGTTGCTCTTTTTTCATTAATTCCTTTGAATCAGGATCAGTAATTTGAAGCTTCGTCACTTCGATGATTAATTCTTCTTTATCAGGTAAGAATTCATGTAATGGTGGATCTAATAAGCGAATAGTAACCGGATTTCCCTGCATGGCTTCAAAAATGCCTTCAAAATCCTCTTGCTGCATTGGCAATAAATATTCTAATGCTTTATTTCTTTCCGCAATGGTCTCAGAAAGAATCATTTGTTGGACAAACGGTACACGTTTTGCATCCATGAACATATGCTCTGTTCGACATAGTCCGATTCCGCCAGCCCCAAATTCGAGAGCCTTTCTTGCATCCTCTGGATTGTCGGCATTTGCACGTACCCCTAGTTTTCTAGTTTCATCCGCCCATGATAATAAAGTTAAAAATTCATCCGATAATTCTGGATCAATCATTGGAATCTCTCCAAGCATGATTTCACCTGTAGATCCATCTATCGTAATGGTATCATGATGGTTCACTACTGTATCGCCAACTCTGAATTGCTTTTCTTTTAAATCAATCTTTAATGGCTCACAGCCGCAGATACATGGCTTTCCCATACCTCTCGCTACCACGGCAGCATGGCTTGTCATTCCCCCACGGGTTGTAACAATTGCCTGGGCAGCAACTATTCCATGAATATCATCAGGTGTCGTCTCAGGACGGACAAGAATGACCTTTTGGCCGTCATTGCCCAATCTTTCTGCTTCATTCGCATCAAATACTACTTGGCCTGTAGCAGATCCAGGTGATGCTGGAAGGCCTTTAGCCAGTTGTTTTCGTTCATAAGTGTCATCAATTCGGGAGTGGAGTAGCTGATCCAATTGCTCCGGATCTACTCTTAACAGCGCTGTTTTTTTATCGATGATCCCTTCCTGCACCATTTCTACAGCAATTCTAATGGCTGCCTGTGCAGTACGTTTACCGGATCTCGTTTGAAGAATGTATAATTGTCCACGCTCAACCGTAAATTCTATATCCTGCAAATCCAAATAGTGTTTTTCAAGCTGCTTGCATGTATTTACGAATTGTTCAAAAACATCTGGCATATCATTTTCCAAGGTATGTATAGGCTGTGGTGTCCTGATTCCCGCAACTACATCTTCTCCCTGAGCATTAATTAAATATTCCCCATATAAAACATGCTCTCCGGTGGATGGGTTTCGGGTAAATGCCACTCCTGTTCCGGAATCTTCACCCATATTCCCAAAAACCATGCTTTGAATATTAACTGCTGTTCCTAAATGTCCAGGAATTTTATTTAAACGTCTGTACACTTTTGCACGCTGATTATTCCAGGAATCAAATACCGCTTTAACAGCTAAAAACATTTGCTCACGTGGATCCTCCGGGAAACTTTGTTTCGTGTGCTTTTTAACAATATTTTTATAACCTTCTATAACTATTTTCCAATCTTCGGCGGTTAATTCAGGATCATTTTGATACCCTTTTTGTTCACGTATATCTTCCAGCAATTGCTCAAAATAAAATCCATCAACTCCCAAAACAACATCGCTGAACATTTGAATGAAACGGCGATAAGAGTCATAAGCAAACCTTGGATTTCCTGTTAACTCTGCCATACCAATAACCGTTTTATCATTCATCCCGAGATTTAACACAGTATCCATCATACCTGGCATCGAGAAAACGGATCCTGACCTGACTGAAACTAGGAGTGGATTGTTTGGGTCGCCAAGTTTTTTACCAGTGCTCTGTTCAAGACTATGTAGTGCCTCGAGAATTTGCTCTTCCATCTCGTCAGTAATTTGTTTTTCATTTTCATAATAAGAGTTACAGGCTTCTGTACTGATGGTGAATCCGAATGGTACAGGCAAACCGATATTCGTCATTTCAGCTAAATTGGCGCCTTTACCACCCAATAAATCTTTCATATTACTATTTCCTTCGTTAAAAAGATAAACGTATTTAGTCATCATACATAGCTCCTCTCACCTTTTAAAATATCCAAAATAATACTCGCTGTTTCTTCAATAGCTTTATTGGAAACATTAATGATCGGGCAGCCGACTCTTTTCATAATCTTTTCGGCATACTCCAATTCCTCTAATATCCGCTCATAACTGGCATAGTTAGACTGAGAGGTTAACCCCAATGATTTTAATCTTTCTTTACGTATTGCGTTCAACTGATTTGGAGTAATAATCAGACCTACACATTTACTCTTTTTAATTTTAAATAACTCATCAGGCGGTGAAACTTCTGGAACTAACGGTACATTGGCTACCTTGTACCCTTTGTGTGCTAAATACATGGATAATGGAGTTTTTGAAGTTCTTGAAACTCCTATTATCACAATATCTGCATTTAAAAGACCCCTTGCATCTTTACCATCATCGTACTTGACGGCAAATTCAACTGCTTCAACCTTACGAAAATAGTCTTCATCCAATTGTCTGGTTAATCCTGAAAGATGATTGGCTGGCTTATGGAATTTTTCCTCAAATGCATTTAATAATGGAGATAACAGATCAACTGCTACAACATTCGCTTCTTTAGCCCGCAAATCCACATGCTCTTTTAAGGAAGGAATAACAAGGGTGTACGCAATAATGGAGGAGTCCTGTTTTGCTAAATTGATAATTTCATCAATATCTTCTTCACTTTTTACATATGAATTTCTTCTAATATCTACTTGTCCGCCATTAAACTGTGTGGCAACCGCCTTTACGACAAATTCTGCTGTTTCTCCTACCGAATCAGATATAACGTATACAATTTCCCTCTTGTTCATCGGCCAATTCCCTTCTATCCATAAATTAGTTATGTATTTCGTAATAAATAAGCAATGACGACTTCTTTCCTGTTCATCTCCCTCTAAATCAACCTCTATTTATTTTCGCTAACTTAATAGTATCATCACTTATTTAAAATTAAAATAAATATGTCATACTTTTTAACAATTAGTATAACACAATCTACTTTTTGTGAATTATCTATTATATATAAATATATCTCAATTTTATTTATTTTCAAAAAAATAAACTATACAATTCATTACACAATAGTAAAATAAAAGATAAAGCGGAAAGGAGGTACCTATGAACGGCCTAACAAAGCGAATAATTGTAATATCATTTGATTGCTTATCTGCATTGGATTTCCCTAAATTAACTAATTTAACGCACTTCAGAGATATAATTGAGAGAGGATCTTATGCAAACCAAGTACAAACCATTTATCCATCTTTAACCTATCCTTGTCATACATCCATCATTACAGGGAATTATCCGAGTAGACATGGGATTATCAATAATACGCTTATTCAGCCTGGGCGAAAATCTCCTGATTGGCAATGGTACAGATCTTCTATTAAAGGCACTACTTTATATGATCAGGCAAAAAAAGCCAACCTAACAACCGCTTCCCTTTTATGGCCTGTCACTGGCCGTGCAAAAATCGATTACAATTTGCCGGAAATTTTTCCAAACCGGCCCTGGCAAACTCAACTGCTTGTCTCAATCTTCAGTGGCAGTCCTCTCTACCAGTGGAAGCTGAATAAAAAATTCGGCCACCTGAGACAGGGACTGAGTCAACCACATTTAGATGACTTTGTACTGGCCTCTTGCCTGGACACAATCAAAACGAAGCAACCACACTTACTTCTCGTTCATTTCACAGATTTGGATTCAAAGAGACATGACCATGGATTCGATTCCAGGGAAGCTAATGAAGCACTGACTAGGCATAATGAACGTCTTGGCCAAATTATTACCACATTGAAAGAACTACAATTATATGAAGAAACAACAGTTATTGTTCTCGGGGATCACAGTGCATTAGATGAAAATAAAGCGATCCAAGTAAACACCCTATTTAAACGGGAAAATTTTATACATATTAACAAACGTGGAAAATTGATCAGTTGGAAGGCTTATTGTAAATCCTGTGATGGATCAGCATATATTTACGTAAAAGATAAGGAAGATATCGTTACTTATAAACGAATTCAGTCATTATTGACTCAATTAATGGAGAACGAGGATAACGGGATTGAACAAATCCTGACTGGTTCTGAAGCAGAAAATTTAGGAGCTGACCCAGCTTGCGCCTTCATGCTTGAAGCAAGAAAAGGGTTTTATTTCACGGAATCTTATGAAGGCGATTTCATAAGGTATATAAGCGCAGAAGATGTGAAGCGTGAACCGAAATATACATTGGCTACACATGGATATTCTCCTCAAAAACCAGATTACAGCACCATATTTATGGCAGCAGGCAAAGGAGTCTCATGCGGACAAATCATTCCAAACATGCACCTTGTCGATATAGGACCTACATTAGCCACTATGCTGGGTCTCTCCCTGGGAGAAACAGACGGAAAAGTGATCGACGCGTTTATCCAGCCAAAAGAATAAAGGAGGTAAGGTATGAGTTCACTAACAAAACAGGAGAAAAGCTGGGCTTTTTATGATTGGGCAAATTCAGCCTATTCAATTGTAATCGTGACAGCCATCTTCCCTATTTATTTCAAAGCAGCCGCTGATGCAGCCAATATATCAAATGCTACTTCAACTGCTTATTGGGGGTATGCCAATTCTATTGGTACTTTATTAATCTCTATTTTGGCACCACTCTTGGGCACAATTGCAGATTTCAAAGGATTTAAGAAACGTTTCTTTATTTTCTTTTTTTCACTGGGGATACTCTTCACTTTCATGCTAGCAATCGTACCTTTTGATCAATGGATCATTTTATTGATTTGCTACATTATCACTTCCATTGGTTTTGCAGGCGCAAATATTTTTTATGATGCCTTTTTAGTAGATGTGACCGATGATAATAAAATGAGTAAACTCTCTGCTCACGGATATGCATTGGGGTATATAGGAAGTACCATTCCATTTATCATTGGGATTGCCCTCACCCTGCTCGCACAACAAAAAATCATTCCACTCTCCATTACAGCGGCAATGCAAGCAGCCTTTATAATCACAGCACTATGGTGGGGATTATTTACGATTCCGCTGTTAAGAAATGTACAGCAAACATATTATATTGAACGGGTCAGAAACCCAATCAGGATGAGTTTTAAACGCCTGTTTGCTACATTCCAAAATATCAGGGCCTATCGTCATTTGTTTATTTTCCTAATTGCCTATTTTTTTTATATTGATGGTGTGCATACGATTATTACGATGTCGACTGCCTATGGAACTGATTTAGGCTTTAGCTCGACGACCCTGTTAATTGTTTTGTTTGTCACCCAAGTCATAGCCGCCCCATTCTCATTGCTCTATGCCAGACTGGCAGCTAAATACAATGAAAAAATCATGATTTTAGTAGGAATAGCAATCTACACATTTATTTGTATCTATGCTTATTTTATTACATCAGCGCTTGATTTTTGGATATTGGCTATCTTGGTTGGTACGTCACAGGGTGGGATTCAGGCTTTAAGTCGCTCCTATTATGCTAAACTTGTGCCAAAAGAGTCTTCAAATGAATTTTTTGGCTTTTATAATATCTTTGGAAAATTTGCTGCGATTACCGGTCCATTTTTAATGGGAATCACAACGCAAATTACCGGCAATACAAATATTGGTGTGCTTAGTTTAGTGGTCCTATTTATCATTGGCGGGCTCTTCATGCTCCATGTGCCAAATACTGCCCAGTATGCCCCCACTGTTTCGGCAAAATTATAAATCACGTTAACAAAAATAATCTGTTTATTGATAAGGTCCACTCTTGGAAAGATGATATATGAACGAGGTGAAGACAATCGGTTATGGAGGCAGCAAGGATAAGAGCGGTTATACCTATATTTATTATGACTATTATTTCAATTGTTCTTTATTACGGATCTGGACCGGTTCATGAGGTAAGAAGTACGTTTATTGTGGGTATAATCAGTGCTCTAGTTGCAGGTTTTTTAGTTATATACAGTATTGATGGCTGGTCGTTGAAGAAGCAGAGTATAATTCACTTTGGTTTTATGCTTTTGACCATTTTTCCATGTCTTATTTTCAGTGGATGGTTTGAAATAAAATCTTTAATGGATATTGCAGCCTTATTGGGTATCTTTTTGATATGGGTAATTACTTTATGGAGTATCTTCTACCTCATTTTTGGTATTCTAATCAAACGGTAAACCATAAAGAGATTTACAGAATGCTTTAACAAACAAAAAGAAACACTTTGAAAGTGTTTCTTTGTTTTCAAACAATTTTTATACGATTAATGCCTTACTTTTGAATATGGACTTCTCTATACGACTAACTAAAAATTACATCGACTCAAAATTCATTTCCAAAGAAATTGGACAATGATCACTTCCCATAATAGATGTGTGGATTTCTGCTTCGGTAATCAAATTAGCGATCGATTCAGACACAATAAAGTAGTCGATCCGCCACCCAATATTACGTTCGCGAACTTTACTCATATAAGACCACCAGCTATACATTTCTATTTTATCAGGATAGAGGTAACGGAATGAGTCTACAAATCCGCTATTTAGTAAAGCTGTCATTTTACCCCGTTCCTCATCAGTGAAGCCAGAATTCCCTTTATTTGATTTGGGGTTTCGTAAATCTTCGGGTTTATGAGCGACATTTAAATCTCCCGTTAGAACCACTGCTTTCTCTTTATTCAATTCATGTAAGTAAGCATAAAGTAAATCTTCCCAAACCAAGCGGTACCCAAGCCTTGCCAGGTCACGCTGTGAATTTGGTGTATACACATTTACAATGAAAAATTGATCAAATTCCAATGTAATGGCTCTGCCTTCCACATCATACTCATCATTCCCAATCCCGTATTTAACGGATAATGGTTTTTGACGAGTAAAAATTGCCGTGCCTGAGTATCCTTTTTTTACAGCGTAATTCCAGTATTGATAATAGCCATCCAGCTCCAGATTAATCTGGCCCTCCTGCAGTTTAGTTTCCTGCAAACAAAATATATCAGCGTTTAATTCTTTAAAAGTATCCAAAAAACCTTTTCCAACGCAAGCTCTTATCCCATTCACATTCCAAGAAACAAATTTCATAACTTCAATTTTCCCCCTGCTAAATATCTCTATCTAATTCATATAAAATTAATTATAACAAATCGAGTAGATAAAATGCGGTTTGGGCACCTTATATTTAAAGGAGACGTGATTAACGATGGCCAAACGCAGAAAGATTTTAGTACCTGAATCCAGGGAACAATTAGATCAGCTGAAAGCAAAAGTGGCGCAAGCCGACCACCCGGACAGAGCAAAATATGAAGTAGCTAAAGATCTTGGCATTCCCCTCAATGAAGGATATAATGGTCGCATTGCTGCAGCAGATGCAGGAAAAATCGGTGGTAAACTAGGTGGAAGCATGGTGAAGGAATTAACCAAATTGGCAAAGGAAAATATATTGAGGCAATAAAAAAAGCCTCTCAGGCTTCAAAAAAAGTTAAGTGAAGAATTATAAAAGCTGAAATTTATAGAGCTACAGAGTTTTTCAACTATTTTGTTAACTCCCAAAGATACAAGTTGATTGCTGGTTAACTCAATTACAGCTAATCCTCTGTTTCCTAAAATTACCAAATGATTTAATTTACTTTACTGTACTCAGACGCAACCGGAAGATCGCCAATTGCTATTGGTAAGGCCCTTACTTGTAATAATACAGCTGATTTCAACAACGCTGTCATAGAGTAAACTTCCTGATTGCTCCTTTATTCATTGACAACTTATTGTAATGCCTTTCTACCCATCAATTCAATGATAATACATATAGGCAAAGGCAAACCTTCTTTTTAATTTGTCAACGCTTTTACTCTGTCCAGTTTTTATTTGCCATCTTCCATATGGGTAAACCATGATCCCTTCACAGCCAATTTATTCCTCATACATTTTTATAAATTCTTCTATCAATTCCGGTGTGTAACTCGCTTCTTTCATATAATTCTACAAATTCAGCAGCCATATTCTTAACTGTCAAGGTTTTCATCAGATTATTCTGTGCAAGTAGCATTAAGAATGATACATTCATAACTTCTTCTTCCGTTTCTTTCTGTAATAAAGAAACTTGCGTTTGATGAGCCATTAGAATAGCATCTGTTGATTCTTTCAATTTTTGGTGAGCTAGGCTATAATCTCCGTGCTTCGCTGCAGCAATTGCTTCCACCGCACAGCTTCGACCGTCTCCACCATGGAGAATTAACCTGAATTTTTCTATTTCATTCATCATTTTCCCTCCATTTAGATAGATTTGATATTTTATAATATTGCAGTCCTCCTCTCTGGTTCTCCTGCTTTATCTTATGCTATCCATATTTTCATATGTTTTAATACGTATCAGATTGGAATTTCCAATCAATATTCCATAGTCGAAAAATCATTCATAACGTTGATAAAACAATACCCTTTTTAAAAGCTTACTAACCAGAAATTTCAAATGCACTAAATCTCATAATCATCAGCATTCATAAATAGTATTTTCATATAATATAGTACCTTCGTTTGAGTTATTTATATCTGACGATCCTAAGATTTTTATGATAGGATAATCATCCAATTAATACTGAACATCTGATCTTGAGTCTATATCACTCTCTGTAAACCCTGTTCAGTTTCGTAGGTATACACATGGTTAATATGAAATATCTAGAAGAGTCAGATACCATATTTATTTTTCAGAAATAAAAGAGGGAAGGCCTCAGCCCTCCCTGTTATCATCTGTGTTAATCTCTATAATAGTAAACTAGCTCCCTCAGATTACTGAATTCGGTCTGGATTTATGTATATGTTTTCTCTCTTCTTTGGTAGAAGTAACTCAACTATAGCTATTCATCTCTAGAAATATCCTTCTAATTTAGGACTATTTCTTTTTAAAAAGCAGGAATAATTGAGGAGTATTAGCCGTTACAAAAATCATCATAAAACCTTGAAAAACATATTTCCAAGGCTTTGGTGACTCCCTTATTTAGATTTCTGCTTTCTCATTTTCCGTTCTTGATACTTCGCTTCAGCACGATTATACAGCTCTTTTTCAAGCTCGGTTTCAGGCAGTACTTTAGGAACTGAAGAGGGCTTTCCATCTTTATCAATCGCAATCATGGTCAGGAATGCCTCAGACGTTAGTCTTCTTTCTCCAGTCATCAGATTCTCTCCTTCAACCCTTACATACACCACCATTGAGGTATTGTGTGACCAAGTAACAAACGCCTCCAAACAGATAGCCTGCCCAGATTTAATAGGAGCATGAAAATCGAACGAATCACTTGAAGCTGTAACCACTGGTTTTCTACAATGACGCATCGCAGCAATTCCTGCAATTTTATCAACATACGCCATTACCTTACCACCAAAAATCGAATTGTACTGATTTGTATCAGCAGGTAAAACTAAATCAGTCAAATAAGCTTTTGAATTACTTGGTAATTTGCCTTCATCCAACATGGCGCTCGACCCCTAACCTATTATATTCTATTTATCCCAATATACTACACATAGAAAAAGACTGCCAAATGACAGTCTTTTCGTTTAGCTTACTTAATTTCTCATAAAGCGTTTTGCTTACAAACACCAATAAAATGTCTTAACAATTGATCCATGCTGGCATCATGTTTACGCAATTCTTCTGGATGAAATTGAGTTGCCATAATTGAATCATCAATTCCTTCAAACGCTTCTATTAATCCATCTTCAGCCTTCGCGACTGGTTTTAAGCCTTTACCTAACTCTTTTATGCCCTGATGATGAAAACTATTCACATCCATTTTATCCTTTTTGACAATACTATATAGTTGGCTATCCTGTTCTAAAAAAACTGTATGAACTGGCTCAGGCCGCTCTACATTTGATAGATGCTCCAAATCATCAGAATTATCATCTTCTTTATCTTCTTCAACATGCTGGTAGAGACTTCCACCTGATGCTACATTAATTAAATGTGAACCCCTGCAGATTCCAAATAACGGTTTCCCTTGCTTGCGTGCTTCTTCAATGATTTGGAAATGTGATTGATCTAGCCCCTTATGTGTGTCTCCTAAATCCTCACTTGGTGGTTCATTGTAAAATATCGGATTCACATCAATACCACCCGTTAATAAAATCCCATCAACCATCGAAACCCAAATCTTAGCGAGTTCCTCATTACCCAATGGAAAAATCAATGGAATTCCACCTGTTTTTTTTATTGCTTCTGAATAACTTAAAAATACAGTTGTTGTATTGTTTCCTTCTATTTTTAATATATTACTTGTTAACCCAATAATCGGTTTATCATTTTTCATATCTAAATTCCTCCCTTAATCTCTCACTTCTATTCCCATTAAATATTATTTTTACTCTAGAAATATTTGTAATTTATTCAACTAACAAAAAATAGCAGCCCAATGATGAGCTGCTATCATATTAATATTAGTGTATGTTTTTCTTTTCAAAGTTACCGCCCATAACATCAGAAACGTTCTGAATCGCTATAAAGGCATTTTCATCAATATCATGTACAACATCTTTTAATTTAGCCAATTCCAGACGTGTCATTACGCAATAAACCATTTGCGTATCTTCCTTTAGGTAGCCACCCTTTGCATAAATAAACGTGGTCGATCTTCCAAGGCGATCCTGAATAGCCTCTGAAATTTCTGCATATTCGTTGGAAATAATCGTTACAGATCTAGATTCATTTAAACCTTCAACTACGATATCCATAACCTTAGCGGCCATATAATACGCGAAAATAGAATACATTGCAGAATCCCATTCAAACACGAAACCTGCAGCAATAAAGATGAAAACATTTATGAACATAATGATTTGTCCAACTGGCAATCTTAATTTCTTAGATAATAAAATCGCTATGATTTCTGTACCGTCAAGGGCGCCTCCAACACGAATAACAATCCCAACTCCAAGCCCAAGAATCAATCCTCCAAATAACACCGCAAGGATTTTCTCATCTGTAAATGGCTCAACATGATGCAACATTGCTGTACTAATAGAAAGTACGGCGATACCATAAATAGAGGAAATCGCAAAAGTTTTTCCTATTTGTTTGTATCCAATATATAGGAATGGCAAGTTAATAATAAAGATGAATAGTCCCAGCTGTAGTTTGGTTATATGCGAAAGCATGATAGATATCCCAGTTATTCCACCATCAATGACACTGTTTGGTACCAAGAAGAGTTCCAATGCGACAGCCATCATGACTGCACCAAGTGTAATGAAGAAAAATCTCGTTAGTATTTTAAATATAGATGCTTTTTTATGTGTTTTTGGCAAAACTGTTCCTTCTTTCTTTATAAATATTTATTATTTGGATTGATAATCACTGAATTTTTGAAGAATAGAATTTAATACCTTAAGCTCGTGTTCATCCAGTAAAGCTGCATATTTTTTTAAAACTTCTCGGGAGTTCTCTTTTGCCTGTTGAAGAACTCGAACCCCTTCTTCGGTAAGTGTTACAGCGACAGATCTTCTATCCTTCTCATCTTGAACTCTTGAAACAAACCCATGCTGCACCAGCCTTTCGAGCATGACGGTGATCGCACTTGGTTTCACATTGAGGATTTTCGCTAAATGTTTAACGTTCGTTACTTTTTCTTTTTCGATTTTATTTAACAAATGAAATTGCGATCCGGTAATCCCCAAATCCTGATGCTGCGTAATCTCCGACATGATTGTTCTAATTGTAGAAATCAATATACTTTCAAATTCTTCTATTTGATTCTCTTTTCCATCCATCCTATATTGCCCTCTCTCACATCGAGAATAAATTTAATTTTTTCGCTTAATTATTATACCATATAATAATTAAACACTTTAACTATTTTTTATATACACTTTCCAAATTAGTATCCACCAAACAAAAAAATGCAAAAAAAAAACCGTGGTTACCCACGATTTTCTTTAAAAACTTATTATTTATACGCATGTATCTGGCTTTCTTCTTTGACTTCCTTTATCCAATTGAATGGATCTTCTACTTTACCATTTTGTATCCCTGTGATGGTATCATATAATTTTTGCGTTAACGTTCCTATTTTCCCTTTGTTGATGGTTAAAATTTCATTATCCCATAATAATTCACCAATTGGCGAAACTACTGCTGCTGTTCCTGTCCCAAAGGCTTCTTCCAATCTCCCATTTTTATTAGCCTCAATAATCTCCTGCATAGAAACTCGACGTTCTGTAACTGGGATGTTCCAATGTTGTAATAGCTGAATAATTGATTGACGAGTCACACCATCCAATACACTGCCGTTTAATGCAGGCGTGACAACCTCACCATTTATTTTAAAGAAGACGTTCATGCTTCCGACTTCTTCGATATACTTTTTCTCAATTCCATCAAGCCAAAGCACCTGTGAACAGCCAAGTGCTTCTGCCAGCTCCTGCGCTTTAAGACTGGATGAATAATTACCGCCTGTTTTGGCCATCCCTGTACCGCCCTTTACAGATCGTACGTAATCTTTCTCAACACCAATTCGAACGGGATTGATTCCCTCTTTATAATACGCTCCCACTGGTGACAAAATGATTATGAACTGATAATGCTTGGACGGTGCAACACCCAAATAAGGTTCTGTTGCAATAATAAACGGCCGTATGTATAAAGAAGTACCTTCCCGGTCCGGAATCCATTCACGATCAATATCGATTAGGATTTCCAATGCCTTGATAACAAACGACTCATCTATATGGGGGATGCATAAACGATCATTAGATTTGTTCATCCGTTCAAAATTCTTTTCCGTTCTAAACAGAAAAACCCGATTATCGTGAGTACGATATGCTTTTAGCCCTTCAAAAACCGTTTGTCCATAGTGAAAAGTCATACAGGAAGGCTCTAGTGTAATAGGTTGATAGGGAATAATCCTCGGATCATGCCACCCACCCAATTCTTCATCATAATCCATAATAAACATATGATCCGTAAAAATTCTTCCGAAGCCAAGTGTTTCAGGATTGGGCTTTTCTTTTTTATAATTGGTTTTTGTGATAGAAATTAGTTGAGTATCCATGTGATGTCCCCTTTAAATTGTCAGAATAATTAATAAAATTAATTGTACTCCTCAAATTGGGAACCTGCAAGTAGCAAGCTTAATATTTATAAAAATAATCCAATTCAACGACTATTTCTTATAATCAAATGTTTTAGCGCTCCGAGCTCATAATGATATATGGATGTATACGACCTGTACTATCTTTTCCTAACTTATCAATCTGCCAGTTATGATAATTAGCCTCATTCACATTAATCATTTGAAATGCATCAGCTTGATTGGAGCTGGATATTACATATTCCTCATGTGAGTTTGACTTTCTTTTAATATGGAAGAGATAGAGAGGTTGTTTAATTAAATTCTTTAATCCCAATAATTCTTCCATTTTCCTTTCAAAGGCATCCAATTTTTTTAAAGTATGCTTACTATTTTCACAAGCAGCATCCTCGTCACCCAAATCATGTACTACTGTCTTATGTTCGCCAAATTGATATACCAATCGGGTAACACAAGTCGGGCTATCTGGCACAATTTGTGCAGTAGTATTATAGATGAAGTTTTTGTAATCGAATGACAGCAAGAGATCTTCAATTTTTTTTACTCTTTGCTTAGAAACCGTAAAGTTCTTAACGCCTATATATGAAACATACTTCTCACCCTGCCAACTTACATGCCCTTCACTTGTGATGGTTGCCTGATAAATCGGGGATTTGCCAAGACATGATGTCCGCGAGATGGAAAATTCTTTAAACAACTTTTCATTTCCTCCTATTAGTCCAAACTGATTCTTTAGAGTGCTAGATGTCTATATATATTTATCACCGTGCTCAAATTTCAAACATTTTCCAGATAAAATAGTCTACCATATATACTATGAAAGACCAATACCACTTATAATAATCCAACTGACACATTAATTAAAGACCAAAAGTATCTATTTAAGGCCGGCTATCATACAAATAATATGAGTTAAATTTCCTAATTTATATAATATGTCTCTTTAGATATAAGTTATCATACTTTCGGGAGAGCGTATTTTACTTGGTGAAGAAATTGAATAGAGAATAAGCTGATCTTTCTTGACAATATCGAGGAATGTTTCTGTATGGATTTCTGCCAATAAATTAAAATCAATCACTAAGCTACTATAACACATCTGTATAAAATTGATGTTTCAGATAAATATGCTAACTTTAATTTTACGAAAATTAGAAACAGCAATCTTTCTTTTGGACAAATTTTATCTGAAAGAAGTGCTGGCTCATAAGCAGAAAACAAACTATAAGAAAGCCCGACTTTTATTCAATAACACATTTACTTATACAGGTTCCGCAATAAGGATAAATCGATGATGTGTTACATCAAAGTACCCATCCGCCTGAATAATCTGGTGGATTATATATCATACATCCAAATAATGATCCAACTCAAAACTCGGTACTTTCCAAGGTATGGCTTTTAAAAATGATAAAAGCACCAACGTCATATAAACATTGGATTAGATAGGCTTCAGGCTATAAACAACAGTCATATCATACTTCCGGACTTCTTTCAGTGCTATTTCATCGAATTTTACCCTTTAACAGATGATTTTATAAATCATTCTGTCAAAATGGGAGACCCGGCATAGTTTTCTCCGTTATTATTGTTCATATTCCAAATTTCGCATAATTATCCCACCATTAATATCCATATTATATATATTTTATCATAATATAGAAAATAATTCGTGAACTTTTTCCGAGATTAAAAGTCACTCATTTTGTATATCCTATACTTGATGTCCTCAAAAAGGGACATCAGAACGTATCCTACTGATGGGGTGATAAGCAATGAGTTACCGGAATCATTTAGATCCACACTCTTCTCTTTTTCACCATAACTGGACAAGGCGGAAACGCTCAAAATCACAGGTTAACGGACATACTGCAATGTCCCAAACCAATATCATTTTGAGGAGCAATGCGAAAGCTCACCGCTGGTAAGGATGCTTTCAAGCAAAAAGACGCCGTAATTGGCGTCTTTTTTACATTACAATTCATCAAATCCATTTGTATCTGTTGTTTTTGTATACTGTCTTGATTTCTGCTCAAAGAAATCCGTCTTGCCTAAATCCACTTCCTGATACGCAACAATCCATCTTAATGGATTTTTGTTCGGAACCTCTGGAAATGGAGATCTTCCATACCCCAATTGATTACAACGCTTATTGGCCATAAATTGGATATATTGTTCGAGCTCAGCCATTGTAATTCCTTCAATTTTATTCCCAATAACTTTATGACCCCATTCAATCTCAAGCTCTGCTGCAGTTCGGAAGGTTTCAATCGCAAAACTTCTCAATTCTTCTGTATTTGTTTCGGGATGTTCAGCCAAAATTTCTTTAAAAATCTTCTCAAACAGCCCAACATGGATCTGTTCGTCTCGATTTATATAATTAATCATCGTCGAAGTTGCCACCATCTTTTGATTTCTGGCCAAATTATAAAAGAAAGCAAAGCCTGAGTAAAAGAAGAGCCCTTCCAGGATTACATCATAGATAATCGATTTAAGCAGATTTTCGATAGTTGGATTTTCTGTGAAATCTCGATAGCCATCAGTAATAAAATCATTTCGTTTACGCAAAATTTCTTCGGTTCTCCAATATTCAAAAACTTCATCTTGCTTGCTTTTCTGAACAATAGTTGACAATACATAGGAGTAGGAATGGTTATGAATAACTTCCTGCTGCGCCAGCATGATCATCAAGGCATTCAGTGATGAATCGGTTAAATAGTCGGCGACTTTACTGGCATAGTCAGACTGGATACTATCAAGCAATGCCAACAAGCCTATAATTTTCAGAAAGGATTCTTGTTCAATTTCCGAAAGATTTAGAAATTGTTTCGCATCATTTACCATATTGATTTCAAAAGGTGTCCAAAAATTAGATAGCATTACTTTATATTTAGGATATGCCCATGGATAGCGAACATCGTCCCAATTTAAAATATTCGAATTTCTGCCATTAATAATGCCTGTTGAGCTATTCGGTGCATCCCGATCGACTAATTTACGTTTTTCCACTATTGTTTTTGTATCCATTATATTTCCCCCATCCTTATTGGCAGCTTTCGCATTCTTCTATAACAGCGCTTGATGTAGAACGTACATAGTATGTTGTTTTTAATCCGGTCTCCCATGCAAGCAGATGCAAGTCTAATAACTCACGTGCTTTAATATCGTTACGGACATACAAATTAAACGAGATTCCCTGATCGATATGTTTTTGACGACGTGCGTTTTGGAGAATACTCCATTTTTGGTCAATTAAATAAACGGATTTATAATACCACATCGTCTCCAGATTCAAGTCAGGTGCAGTCACTGGAATGCGGTAATTCTTCTTCTCTTCGGAATATTCCCTTCTGAAAATCGGATCAATTCCGGATGTAGAGCCGGCAATAATCGCAGTTGAAGAATTCGGTGCCACGGCCATAAGATAGCCATTTCGAATTCCGGATGTATGCACTCTGTTTTTCAATTGATTCCAAGCATCTGAATCATAGCCTCTTTGGTCAAAATAAGATCCGGTCTCCCAATCAGATCCTTCAAAAAATGGGTAAGCACCTTTTTCACCAGCTAAATCCACACTTGATTTAATCGTTAAATAAGCGATTTTTTCATATAATCGGTCACAGTATTCAACGGCTTTCTCTGATTCCCAGGCAATGCCCTCAAGCGCTAATAAATGATGCCAGCCAAATGTCCCAAGTCCTATAGCACGATAATTTTTATTCGTTATATTTGCCTGAATGACCGGGATATTATTTAAATCAATGACATTATCAAGCATTCTCACCTGTATCTTAATTAAGCGTTCAAGGACATCTTCCTTTACAGCTTTGGCAAGGGCGATAGACGAAAGATTACATACAACAAAGTCACCCGGTGTTTTTTCAATAATAATTTTCCCATCCTCGGTTCTTTGTTCAATAACTTTGGTAGCACTTTGATTTTGCATAATTTCCGTACATAAATTACTGCAATATATCATTCCTTTATGGCGATTAGCATTAGAGCGGTTGACCGTATCCCGATAAAACATATAAGGTGTTCCTGTTTCAAGCTGAGAAATCATGATCGCCTTAAACACTTCAATGGCAGGTATTTCTTTTTTGGAAAGCTGCGGATGATTGATACATTCAGTATATTTTTGTCTGAATTGGCCATCCCCTGCTTCTTCATCAAAATAATCTTCAAGAGAATATCCCATTACTTTTCTTACTTCATACGGATCAAATAAATACCAGGTACCCCGCTCCTTGACCATTTCCATAAATAAATCCGGAATGCATACACCAGTAAATAAATCATGCGTTCGAAAACGTTCATCCCCATTATTTAAACGCGCTTCGAGGAAGGCAAATATATCCTTATGCCAAACATCCAGATAAACTGCAATGGCACCCTGTCTTTGGCCCAGTTGGTCCACACTGACGGCGGTATTATTTAATTGCTTCATCCATGGTATAACTCCTGAGGAAACACCCTTAAATCCTTTAATATCACTGCCTCGCGCTCTAATTCCCCCTAAATAAACACCTATTCCTCCGCCATTTTTAGATAGATTGGCAATATCGGTGTTTGAATCATAGATACCTTGTAAACTATCATCAACAGTATCGATAAAACAACTGGATAATTGGCCATAGCTTTTCCCAGCATTAGCAAGCGTAGGAGTTGCCACCGTCATATATAGATTGGATAAGGCCCAATATGCTTCTCTTATTAATTCGATTCGCTGTTCTTTAGGCTCATTGATCATTAAAGTCATGGCAATAATCATAAACCGTTCCTGAGGAAGTTCATATAAGCTTCCATGATGAGATTTGGCTAAATAGCGATCTGCCAGTGTCCGAATGCCAATATACGTAAACAACTGATCTTTTGATGGATCGATGACTGCTTCGAGTTCATTGATTTCGTCTTCCGTATATTCATTTAACAATGCTGGATTATAAATCCCCATATCAGTCAATAGTTCAACAAGCTGATGAAAGCTCCCATATTTATGTGTTAAATCATATCCCCGGCTCTTTGAAGCTTTATCATATAACTGGTCTAAATAAATAGTTGCCGCTACAAATGTCCAATCAGGTTCATCAGCAGATATACGCTCTACGGCGCTGAGTACCAGTAAATTTACCAACTCTTTCTTGCTATAGTCAGACTTATACTCAAGTGCTGTCTTGATTTTTTCTAAGTATTCCTCTGCTGAATAGATAGATGTATAAGAACTAACACATTCCTTTATGTATGTTTCTATGCTTTTTAAATTTATAACTTCCAGACTTGCATAGTTTGATTCGTAAGATACTGCCATACTAAATTCCCCCTTATTGTTTGCCGATAAATCGATTAAAAACGTCTGTTCCCTCCACGCAAAAAATCCCATTGCCTAAAAATAAGCAATGGGAAAGAAATAATAACAAGATCGAACTGTTCAATATTGCTATTTCATCCGTTCCACCTTCATTGCTCCCGATAAAGGCAAACCAGTGAAAAAGGCAGGTCTCCTGACTCATGCTTCGCTTTACTCTAAGTCCTTCCCATAGATTTCTCTACAGTGGTTTACTTATTTCATCAGCATTTACAGTTGCGGGTACAGTTCCGGATTTTAACCGGATTCCCTATTAAGTCGAATTACGACACCTTAAACACGTTAAACTCAATATATAGTATTTTAATTTAAAACAATAACAACATATAGAATTATAAATCTTATATGTGAAAATAGCAACTAAAATTCCGACAATTTATTTAGGCAATTGCTGGAGAAATTGATTGATAAATGCTTCGGATTTCAATCGAATTCCAATGTATGGTGGATGAACACGTTTATTGGCTTCAAGAGGAACCCCCAACCACAATACTTTTTGGTCAAGGATGACAAATGTGAAGCTTGGCCCATTCTGAAGATGGATATCCGGATCCAAATAGGAATGGGAATCTGGAGAATACATCATCAGTCTTGTTCTTGAGTTCCTCGTCTTCACTCTTTGAACAAAATCCGATGATAACACACTGGAATTTGGCAAGGAAAGGATAATGGAAGATTGGGCTTTTTTTAAATCCTGATAGAACCCTTCCAAATTTCTTGCATAAATCCATTGTAATTTTGGATGATGGTTGGCAATCCATTTGCCTATTTGATCCATATTGACCATTTGATTCCGTTTCATTTGATATTGAACGAGCTGATGAAGAGTTTTTGTATGCGAAACTTTTGATTCTATAAACTCCACATCGCTGACATGAATCAGTTTCCCTTTTGTTCTGGTAATTGCAACATTTAACAGCCGTTCACTTTCCCTGCCCGTTAAAAGCATCCCTGCACGATTTTGCGGATAACTATCCACACTATCAAATACCATTACTTCCCGTTCACTTCCCTGAAAACGATGGACAGTGGCAGCCAATATATCATGCAGGCCATTCTCTTCCTCATACAGATCTTTAATTAATGTTTCCATCAATTGTGCCTGCGCACGATAAGGGGTTGCATAACCGATTGATTTACTCCCATTGCTGTAGGCTTCATGAATAACCTGAAAGGATAACAATAGGTTCATCAAATTCATTCTAGAACCAGATGAAGTGCCCGTAAAGCAGTGTTCCCCTGTGAAGCTTGTATTTAACAGCACGGAAGCACGATCTACAAATGGTGCTTTTGAAACGATATCTTTTTTGTTTATATGAACACTTGGATGATCGCCAACCAGTGAATTATAGACATATTGGTTCGTAAAAGCGGAGATATCCGGATGCATTCTCCTCTGTTCCCTTAATAAAAACAGATGAGTATGAAGTTTTCCCCCTCGTGCAATATCAGCAACACCGGCACGGTGGAAGATATCCTCCTTCAGCCAGCGGTCTACAAGCTCCCCCCTCGAAACCGCAATAGGGGGCAATTGTTTAAAATCTCCACAAATAATACAACGCTTTGCGAGTGAGCCGGCAAAGGCAATTTGCGGGATAAAAGCCATACTCGCTTCATCAATGATAACTAGATCATACTCTTGTTCAAAAATACTCGGGTCCATTGCTGCTTTCGCCAAGGTAGTCCCAACAATGAAGGCATTTTTTACTAAATGAATTTCTTTTTGCCTTATTTTCTCTAAGATTCTGCCCAGTTTCTTTTCAAGGTCTAATAGCTGCTCCGAGTCACGTACGCTGAAAGACAGAGACAAATCTTTTTTTAGCAGTTTCTTTTCTTCAGCAATCGAATCCCTTTCCTTCACTAAATGTCCATCATGACTTTCCAATAATTTAGCCGGCAATATATCCCCATGCATCAGAAGACCCTCACCAGTTTGAGAGCCGTAACGTAAAATATCTCCTTCATGAAAACGATCCGCTCGTTTAACAAATGCCGTAATTTCGGCAAGCAGGACATCCACAGCCTGATTACTGTGAGAGAGAACTAATATACGTTTCTTTTTAAAATATTTATTGGCTGCCGTTCGTGCTAAAGTATACGTTTTTCCTGTTCCAGGCGGTCCCCAAACATATGTGACCGGGTTATATTTTGATCTGGCATATAATTCGCGTACCGCGCTTTTACTTGTTTTATCCGTTCGCTTATCAGGCATGGAAGGCTCCATGATCCGTTTAACCCGACTTCTTTTCCGTTTGCTTTTCCTTATATCATCCAGTCTTTCAATTAGCTGATCTAAAAGTTCCCATGGGTCATGATAAATCGTAGCCTCCTCAATCAATTCACCTATTGATTGTTCAAGAGACAGAAGCAAACTATTGCCCTCAGAAGATAGGATTCTTGCATCAAACCGACTACCGCCCCATTCCAGCTTAGCAATCGTTCCAACAGGTATACGCAAAATACTGGATGACTCAAAATAGTACGTAAAAGAATCACCTGACATAATCTTATTGCCATTCATCAGGTGATAGCGGGTACTTCCATATTTTTTTAAATACTGAATCTCTTCTTCCAGTGCTTCCTGCCATTCTTCAATATATTCTTGTGTTGAATTCATTCTTTGTGCCCCTCAAATCATAAACCTAAATTATCTCTAATTCGATAACTATATCATACAAACTAAAACTAGAATAGTCGACGGCACATACTCACGTAACCGAAACATGCATCCAGACACCGTATTGTTTCTCGTATTAACGGGTGCACAGTTATGACTTTTTGTTTATGATTTTTTTGTAAAGAGTTGCTTAAGTGATTCAAAAAAACCTGTCTTTTTTTCTGTCTCCTCAGCGTTAGTTTCTTCCTTTGCCGGTTCTTCTAACGTAATGTTATCGTTATTAATTGCATAATCGTAAGCCAATACCAACCCGTTTGGGGAATTATAGTCTTTATTAGTCACGATTTTAAATTGAATCCCATGTTCATCTGCTGCTTTAACGAATTTCGATAGATGGGAATAATTAATGTGGCCATTTAAATAAAGTTTGGCGCCCTTATTTTTTTTCAATAGGTCAATAAATCCATGTGGGATTTGTTTTTGAAAAACCTGAGCCTGTGTTAATGCGACAACCACACGTTCACGTAAGCTCCCAAGGAATTCTTTCCGTTCAGCAGGCTTTATTTCTTTAACGCCGTGTATCCCTTCCTGTAAGTAATCATCTACTGTTTTCTTATTCATTTTATTTCCTCCTTGAATACTAATTAACATATGTAAATCGTTCTTAACTTGAGCTTATGTATTAGTTTGGTTAAATGCCTTCTCAACGATTCCCTATTCAGAAAACCTGATTATTATCTTTACTATTTTTTGATTGATCTGCCTGCATTATGTATTTTAAAGCTCGCTATTTGTGTACCATTATTGATATTCCCAATCGAATCTCTGGATATGAATATATAAAAAGGCACCTGTTAAAAAACAGGTGCCTTGTTCGAAAAAATTGAGGCGAGTCACCACACTCCACATAGTGTGTACCATAAGGTATGTGCTCGACTTACACAATTCAGCTCATCGCATATATTAATATAACATCATACCAGAAATTTTGCAAGTAAAATTTACGATAATGCTTCTGTTAATGCTGGAACTACCTGTTTCTTGCGGGAAACGACCCCTTTTAGAACAGCTGTATTATTTACCAATGTAACATGGAAAGCTTTTTCAACTGCTGCAGCTTTTTCACCAATAGCAAGGGCAACAGAATCATTTGTTAGGATATCTGTTACAACTAATAGGAATAAATCCAGACCCTTTTCATTAATAGCTGCCTGCATAGCTGCTTCGAGTTCAGCTTGCTTCACCATAACATCGTTTGTATCAACTGCATTCACTTGTGCAATTTCCACTTTGGAAGTGCCCATAGAGAACTCTTTAGCATCCAGAGAAATCAATTCTTCAATAGTTTTCTTGCTTAAATCTGCTCCTGCTTTTAACATTTCCAATCCGTATTCTTCTGCATTAACACCAGCTATTTCAGCTAATTCTTTTGCAGCAGCAACATCCTGCTCTGTGCATGTTGGGGATTTGAATAATAAAGAATCAGAAATAATCGCGGATAACATTAAGCCAGCTACTTCTTTTTTGATCTGAACGCCGTTTTCTTTATATAGCTTATTTAAAATGGTAGCTGTACATCCAACCGGCTCAGCACGGTAATACAATGGATCCGCTGTTTCAAAATTAGCAATGCGGTGGTGATCAATAACCTCTAATACTCGAACCTGATCAATATCATCCGCACTTTGCTGTCTTTCATTGTGATCCACAAGAATTACTTCCTGAGTTTCTTCCGCAACCTTCTCAACCAAACGGGGAGCTGCCACTTTAAATGCATCAAGTGCATATTGTGTTTCACCATTAATGGCACCAAGTCGAATCGGCTCTGCTTCAACACCCAACTCTTTTTTTAATTCAGCATAAGCGATTGCTGAACAAATTGTGTCAGTATCTGGATTTTTATGTCCAAAAATCAATACTTTACTCATTTACAAAAACTCCCTTAATATAATATGTACTCCATTTACCAGCGCAAATGGAAACTCCTTCGACCATTATACCTGAATGCACAAAAATTTTTAAGTTTTTGGAGCAATTTCATTTGAAAACAGGAAATTAATTTTACCGTCCTTCCATTCAATCGCCGCGTCAAATGATTTTTCTCCTTTTTTAAACCCTTTTATGACATTGGTTTTCCCATCTTTTAATAATTTCTGCATATTGGTTTGGGAAATCTTTTTTCCTAGGATTTTTTTCGAAAACGTATATTTACACTGGTTTTGCCTATAATTCGCACATCCATAAAATTCACCCTTATCGACTATATCCCCTTTACACAGCGGACAGGCACCTACCTTTTTCCCTGTTGTAAACTTAGAAGAGGTACGTTCAATCGATTCAACCTTTAACCCTGTAAAATCCCAGGTTTCAAAGCCTTTTACAGCATCCTCGATAATCTTCCCCGTTAGTTTCTTGGTCTGTTCCATAAATTGAGCAGCTGACGCTTTTCCTTGCCCGATTTCGGCCAAGCGCTGCTCCCATTTAGCCGTCATTTCAGGTGAGGCCAATATTTCGTCGCCGATCGCTCTGATCAAAACTTTCGCTTTATCGGTCGCAAATACTTGATTCTTTTTAACATCTATATATTTTCTGTCCTTCAGCATCGTAATAATTCCCGCTCTTGTTGCTTCCGTTCCCAGTCCTTCTGATTTCATTAGCACTTTTTCGAGTTCTTCATTATCAAGATGCTTACCGGCCGTTTTCATTAACGTAATTAATTGTCCCTCAGTATATCGTTTAGGCGGCTGCGTTTTTCCTTCTTTTACTTTAACGTTTTTCACTTTACCTTCATCATCTTTTTGGACATTCGGAAGGATGGTATCTTCATCCTTTTCTTGCTGGAAAATAATTTGTCGCCAGCCTTCTCGTATTTGCTGCTTTCCTTTTGAAATGAACTCTGCTCTTCCATCCACTAATGTTATTAGGGTTGTATAGTCAAAGATGGCAGACTCATAATGGGCAGCAATTAAACGACGCACAATTAAATCATAGATATTCCTTTCTTCTCCTGAAAGCTTCGCAGGATTCGTCACCTGTTCAGTAGGAATAATCGCATAGTGATCCGATACTTTCTTTTCATTAACAAACCTAGAGTTATTGATAATGGATTCGTTTGGAACCGGTATGAATGATTTATATTCCTCGAACTGAGCAAGTTTCGAAAGGATCTCTGGAAATGTCTCCGCCTCTCCTTTAGTCACATAGTTTGAATCACTCCGCGGATAAGAGACAATTCCCTTTTGATACAGTTTTTGCGTGATATCCAGCGTTTGTTTTGGTGAGTATTTATACATTTTATTGGCGGTTGCCTGCAGGGCCGATAAATTAAATAATAATGGCGGCTGGAATTCTTTACGCTCCGTCTTCATTTCTACAATTTTTGCATCTTTATTTTTACAAAAAGCTGCAATATTTTGAGCCATCTCCTGCTTATCCAGCCTGGACTCCTGATTCTTTTCCCATTTTCCTTCATAAGTCTGCCCATTTATATCAAACGTAGCAATGACTTCCCAAAATGGCTTAGATTCAAATTTTTCAATCTCCAATTCCCGTTTCACTATTAAAGCTAGTGTAGGTGTCTGTACTCTTCCTGCAGAGAATACATCATTCATACCTTTTTGTTTAAGCAGCAAGGAATATGCTCTTGATGCATTCATGCCAACAAGCCAATCTGCACACGATCTTGTATAGGCTTCATGATAGAGAGGTATAGTTTCCTGGCTGTCACGGAGGCTGTTAAATCCTTCTAATATAGATTTTTTCGTTAAAGAAGAGATCCATAAACGCTTCATCGGTTTACGAACGCCGCTCACCGCAATAATATTGCGTACGATTAATTCACCCTCTCTCCCAGCATCACCTGCATGGATAATCGATTCGACATCTGGTCGCTTCAATAATTGCTTGATAATGTTAAATTGCTTTGTTTTTGATTTTGTCACTTCATATGTAAATTTATCAGGGATAATAGGCAATGTGGCAATAGCCCATCTTTTCCACTCCGGTTTATATTTCTCCGGTGAGGATAATTCGGTTAAATGTCCGATGGCCCATGAACATAATGCCCCTTCCGGAAATACTTCATTAGGAGCAATCTCTAAATACCCGTCCCTTTTTTTGAAAGAGAATGGAGAAGCCAGCGTAACTCCTTGATCCGGTTTCTCCGCAATAATCAATGGGATTCCCATTTTCAGGTCAAACTCCTTCTATGAAAATTTGTTCATTACTTTAGCTTAAAAATCTAATAAAAAAGTCCACTTGCTAATAGTATCATTTTTATTTTATTTTTAAAGATACTTCTATTTTACTACAAGGATTCTGAAAAGTTTAAACTGGTAATTAATGGATAAACGTTATGGATTAGAGTATATTTAAAAAGCATATATTTCTTCGTAACTCCTTGACTATCAACTTTTTACCAAAATTGTGGAAATCTTATAGATACAAGTTTTGGAGCAATTACTAATAGATTAGATTAAAAAAGGAGGTTTTGTATAGAGACTGGGCATCTTCCTCAAATAAAGAAGGCATTGTATAACTCATGGTCTTTAAAATCAAGCTGGAAATGGACTAACCTTATACCGGTAGAGGGTCAATGCGGTGTCACTGCATTAGTTGTCCAGGATTTATTAGGCAGCGAAATAAGCCTGAGGGTTGGCATTTTTATAATTTTATAGATGGTAAAAGATATGATTTTACAGCTTCCTAATTTAAAAATGATATTGGATATATGGTTGTCAGCTCAAATAGAGAGGAAGCCTTTTCAGACACCAATGAAACTCAAACAAGCAGTAATCAACTATTTATATGCATAAAAAAGAGGCTCCGCTAAGTTTTGTCAACAACTCAACGGAAAGCCTCCCTCCTTCTACATACCATTGAATAAACTTGCCATTAAGTTGCAGGCAGTTCATCTCCATTATATTCATCTTTAATTTCTCCAACGATTTCTTCCAATATGTCTTCCATCGTGACCAAGCCGGCTATAGTGCCTTTTTCATCTACAACGATAGCCATGTGCATCCGACTTTGCTGCATTTTTAATAATACATCCTTGATATGAGTAGTTGATTTCAAACGCGGCATATCATGAATAAAATCCTGAATCGGTCTTTCACGCCCTGCTGCTATATTTGTCAGCATTTCTTTCGTGTTAATAAATCCAACCAGAAGATCTTTATCGCTATTTTCCGTAACAGGATAGCGAGTATATTCATAGCGATCAAGCGTTTCAAGAATTTCTTCAAGAGACATTTTCTTATCCAAAGTGACAATTTGATTTCTTGGAATCATAATATCTTTTAAAATACGTTCATCAAATGCAAAAATGTTCTCTAGATAAGCCAGCTCAGTTTGATTAATCTCTCCGCTCTCATAACTTTGAGTGACAATTAGTTTCAATTCTTCTTCCGAATGGACTGTATCATGTCCAGCAGGCTGTACACCAAAGATTCGAAGGATAAATTGTGCAGAACCATTTAATGCATTAATAATAGGTTTTGTTACTCTTCCGAACCAATATAGCGGCGGCGATAAAAGCAAGGATAATCTTTCTGCAAATTGGATTGCCAATGTTTTAGGAGCAAGTTCACCTATAACAACATGCAAGAACGTGACGATGGTAAGAGCAATCACATAGGAGAGGACAGTAGATACTGATTCTGAGATCCCCCATTCATCAAATACAGGATGGAGCATTTTTTCAACTGTTGGTTCACCCAAAGCACCTAATATTAATCCTGTAACCGTAATACCCAATTGACATGCTGACAGGTAATAGTCCAGATTCTCCGCAACTTTTTTGGCAAGAACCGCCTTTTTGTTGCCTTCAGATATCAATTGTTCAATTCTGGACATCCTTACTTTCAAAATGGCAAATTCAGCACCCACAAAGAATGCAGTAAGCCCTATAAATATAGCTACTAAAAATAAATTTAAAGCGATTGATCCGTCCAATTATTTCCCCCATAAAGGGGGATTCACCTCCAAGAATAGTAAAAAAATTTGTTGTTCCAATAATTCTTTTGATTATTTCTTAACCTTTTGAGTAAATAATACTTGTTTAATTTGGTGGTTATCCATTTCCTTGACAGTCCATAGATGCTTACCATGCTCTAAGGAATCGCCGTTTTGAACAGTATCAATTTTTTGATATTGAATCCAGCCTCCGACTGTATCTATATCTTCACTGTCCTCAAACTCTAAACCAAACAGTTCCTCCATCTCACTCAAAAGGACTCGTCCATTAATCATATATTGGTTTTCTCCGACTTTACGGATATCGGCCACTTCATCAGCGTCAAACTCATCGCGAATTTCTCCTACGATTTCTTCCAGCACATCTTCCATCGTAAGAATTCCTGAAGTGCCTCCGTATTCATCAATGACTAAAGCCATATGTACCCGTTCCTGTTGCATTTTCAACAACGCATCCTGTATATGGGTTGCTTCAAGAACATAAGGCAAGTCCCTAACAAATTCTTCAAGTTTACGTTCTCTTTTGGCAGCAATATGAGTCAGCATTTTTTTCACATTTACTACTCCGACAATCTTGTCTTTATCCCCATCTTCAACAACCGGATAACGTGTGTAGTTATGTTCATCAATAATGCTCACGATTTCATCATAATTCATATTCAAATCGAGCGTAACCAATTCAGTTCTTGGAACCATAATATCCTTGGCAACACGTTCATCAAACGAAAACACGTTTTCCATGTATTCCAATTCCGTTTGATCAATTTCTCCACCCTGAAAGCTTTGAGTCATAATAATCTTTAGTTCTTCTTCAGAATATGCCTCTTCATGTCCTGCAGGTTTGACTCCAAATGCACGAAGAATTACTCTTGATGTCCCATTTAATGCTTTAATAAATGGTGACAACACTCTGCCAAACCAATATAAAGGCGGTGAAAGCATTAATGTAAGTTTTTCAGCAAATTGGATGGCAAGCGTTTTAGGCGCCATTTCCCCCACTACAACATGCAAGAAAGTAACCAGTATAAAAGCAATTGCATAGGACGATGCAGATGCAACTGTGTCTGGCACATTAAAAAGATTAAACAAAGGATACAACAGACCTTCAACCGCTGGTTTACCCAGTGCACCAAGTCCTAAAGTGGTTACGGTAATACCAAGCTGGCAGGCAGAAAGATAGTAATCGAGGTCACTTGCTACTTTTTTAGCAAGCACCGCTTTTTTGTTTCCTTCTGAAATTAATTGATCAATACGGGACATCCGAATTTTTACGACCGCAAACTCAGATGCTACGAAGAACCCTGAGGCTCCTATTAGTACTACAAGTAAAACAAGATTGATTATCGTGGTTATGTCCAATTATTTCCCTCTTAAGAGGGATTCACCTCCAAATTATTTTTAAAAATTATTACTAGTTTAATAGTTCTTTACGTTTTGTTATTAGTTTTGGTTACATCCTTATTATCTCTAAATACTCTTCTGCATGCAAAAGACCAAGCCGAGAATGTTAAATGCTCTCAAATTGGGTGAAAATATAATTAAAGTAGAAATTAATCGAAATCCTTCCTTACCATGGTAGGACACGATTTAAGAAGAGTTAAGCGGAAGATCCTTCTCTAATGAAAAACATCTTTAAAAGGAGTCTGTTGCATTGGATTATCATACTAAGCCTTACAATTCTAGCTAGTTAGCCTCCTTGCCTAATATAGTTAGGAAAAACTATAACATAAAATAATGTTAATATAAAATGAAATCACTTATGACTATCATAAATTCATCTAAATGTTCAAAAAACTTTCATAAATTTTATTAAAATAACATTCTAAAGAAGCTAAAGGATCATACTAACAAGGGTTAATCCTTTATTTGGCTACTACTATGTAGGATTCTATAAAAAACATCCATTTCAAAATTATTATTTGATTTATAGTTTTTTATATGTTAATGCAACCATATATACCTTCATAATCAATCACGGCAATCTAAAAGTCTTTTATGCTGCGCGTATGGTAAACTCCAGTTCTAAACATCCACCCTTATAAGTATTCTTATCAATCGGTTTACTTTCGAAGTTTTTTTTAAAATAAAGGATTTACATGTGTTTCCACCGAATTAAACAATAATATACCTGAAGTCAATGTATATATTTTAGATAAGCGAGGTTGAAGATGGAGACTAACGAAAAAGAATTACTTCTTAAGCAAATAAATGATTTAACCGAAAGAGTCAGGGAGTTGGAAGCTAAGGACCGTAAAGTTTCAGTCCCGATGATTGCTTCCATCATACCCGATACCTTACTTGTTCCTTTAACTTTTGATGTTTCAGTAGCCTACTTTGATCAGGTTATTCAAATCATATTAAATTATGTAAATAACTCAGAAATCGATTCCATCGTACTGGATTTTTCCGGTTTTGTACTAAAAGATTGTGATAATTTAGAACTGATGGGTGAGAATATAGGAAACTTAATATCCTCCCTAAAAGTGATGGGAATACAAGTCCTCGTTGTAGGCTTATCACCAGAATTCGTAAAAGACTTAGTCTCTTCCCAATTACCTTTTACTAATTCACTACATACATTCTCAACCTTTAAAACAGCACTGGAATGTTTAATGAAAGAAAAGGGTCTTATTATGGTAAAGGAATCACTGAAATAGATTGAGATTTCAGTGATAAGGAATTTAAAATCCTATAACATTTTCCTTAATAAACCATATTTATTAATTTAGAATATTAATTGGTTAATAAAGTTGACCTTTTGTAATAAAATTATTATAATTATAAAGTATCTTACATAAGTCCCAGTAGCTCAGCAGGATAGAGCAACAGTTTCCTAAACTGTAGGTCGGAGGTTCGAATCCTCTCTGGGACGTTTCCTGTTTCTTAAAGAATTCAAATAATCACATCAAACCCTTGATATATCAACGTTTATAAGGATTAGCGTAAACTGTAGTTTCCTAAAGAAATCTATAGTTTACGCTTTTATTTTGCATTTATTTTGCACGTTCCCCTACACTTCAAAAGATTTCTACTCTTCTCTTTTTCCAACTCTTAATGAATATTTTTAATCGGCTGAAATACAATTTTGAAATCGTATATTTAGAATCCTTCTTGAAGAAATTCTGCAAATAGGACAGGATTGCATTTATTTTTCCGTTATTTAATTTAGCAGAACATAAATTTACTTATTTGAATACAATGATGCATGACTAAAACCACAATAAGTTGGTGATTTAAATAGAAAACAAAACACAGATAATAACAGGTGCAATGTGGGTAGGCGCGTTTGGCAGAATTGTAACTGCTATTGGGAATACACCACCTATATCACTCGATAATAAGGCCTCATCTGATATCAATTTAATTGGTTACAATCTTCAGCTTGCAGCTACGGCAGTCCTGGTTGACACTGAGAGCGACCTGACACTAAATAAAGTTGGTAATATAATTCAAGCAGGCGGCTTGTCTGCGGAAGTGGCCGGTTATATCCTTCCGTTTAGTGATTCAAATGCACAACAAACCGTATTCAATATAGGAAATGAAGGACAAGCATTGGGCACTGTTTTGTCTTTTATTTATTCATTGGAAAGAATAACCAATCTTACTGATCTATATAATGCATTCGGAGGATTGTTACAAACCATTGGGATTAATATGTTAGTAATAGCGGGATTTTTACCATCAACCAGTCTTAAGAGACAGCAATTCAATTCCATAGGCAGCTGGATACAAGCTATTGGTGCTATCATCCAAGCAATCGCTCAAACAATAAGTGAGTCGGATCTTTCCAAATTTCAAACCGTTAATTCAGTTGTATACTATAAATAGATAAAATTGCATTTCTTTATAAATAGAGGCGTTCCAAAAAGTCATGTTGACGATTTATTGGAACTCCTTTTTTATTTGGTGGAATATTACAATTCATATATTAATCATTTGAAAAAAGACATCTGTAATCACAATGGCATCCAGATTATATACTCTTGGAACTTCTTTAATCTTTGGGCATATATTGTTTTAACTTACTTTATAGATCAAAGGGGAAAAGATATGGCAAACACTATAAAACAATATGGGCATGCTCTTCAATTAGCCGGCGGTAACTTAGTCTATATATCAAATAAAATCTATCCACAGTTTGCTGATAATGGTTTAATCATAAACCCAGAACAATACTATATAGATTTAAAAAATGCAGTAAATGTTGCACAGACTAGCGTACTTTGTTTAGAAAATACAATTCCTCCCTCATTTTTAGTCATTGAACATACTCAACTAGTATCATCCTTCCAAGGGATTCTAAATTGCCTAAACAACGTATTTAACACTGATAGTATGGATCATTTATTTGAATTAAATGAAATAGAACTTGAAAAAGATTTTTCATCATTAAAAAGAATTCAAGAGGATTTAAATCAAACTACATTAAAAGTTATGGAGAAAATCAGGCTACAATCAAGTAGGTGATTAGAGTTGATTAAAAAGGACTCAGAAAATCAATTTATCGAATCTTTGCCTGTTGAATTTGGAGATAAGGTTGATTTATTTGGCCAAATGATTGTCACAATAGGTAACCTTCTTACAGTTCTCGGCATCAGCTTTGAGGCAAGCGAAGTTGAGGAAATTGAAGAAGAAGAGCAATTAGAAAATACGGCAGATTCTTCTCTTCCCCCTGACCAGGCCAATGAATCCAACTTAGGTTTTATCCTTGCATTAATTGGAGCAAGTACTATAACAATTGGTGATTTAGTATCTATTGGCGGTACTTTTCTGGATATAAAACAATCAGAATTAAATGAAAAGAATGAGCAAACATATAGGGAAGAACAAAACAAACAATTTAAAAAAATCGAGAACCAGATTACCCTATTGCAAAATGATGTGAATGCTTTATTTTCGTTAGTTAATTCATTAAAAAATGAAGTTAGTCATATACAAAATTTTTTATATGCTAGATATAATTAAATGTATTTCCACACGTTTCTTTATCTCAATGGGATATATCCTATATCCTCACAATCGAATCAGCTATATACTTATCTTTACAATTTCAGATAGTACCATACAATAAGCTCCACATGTTTTTGAGCATAGTTGTGAGTAAATTGCAATTAATAGTCTGTATGCATATATCCATAAATAATTTTTATGTTTCTCATTAATAAAAACGTCCTATAAATGCCTAGGACGTTCCTATTCATTATGCTTCTGCTGACTTTCGTTTCGTAAGAACGAATATAAAATATAGTTGGCAAAGCGATTAAATCTTTTTTGCTTGATGACCACACCCTATGAATACTTTGTAGTTATTCGTTACTCTATTGCTTCACGTTTAATCACCGATTTAATCGCTTTTTCAATTTCAGCGTAGCCCGTACATCGACATATATTCCTTATATAGAAAAAGGCCAATCCATTCATGAATGGCACCCATTTTGTTAAAAATAAACTCATTTTATAATCTCTAACTTAAAACCTACGGAAAAATTTATAATAATTCCCTTTTAACTAACACTCATGATCAAAGCCAAATAGCTTGAAAGGACAAAGAAGATACTAAGCACTAATGTGATCATTGATGAAGCTTTTTTAATAAACGCATAAAATAGCAAGGCTAAAAATAGAAAAGCAATAGTAATAAGTAAGATACTGATTGAATTTACACTCATCTGAACATCCATTCCTGAATAATACTGACCTTGATAAAAGAGTTCGAATAGAAAAGATAATCCTTCATGTTCCAATGTACCTGCACTTGGCGGTGATTGCTGGCTCATTGCAGCAGTTGCCGAAAAAATCAGTAGTGCTACTATACTTTCGGCTTTCACCCAGGGAACTGGATTAAAGGTTTCGTCCTCCCTTAACCTCCGTCGAATGAGTATGCCATTAACGAAAGCGTAGGCAAGCAGCACCATAATAAGAATATGTTTTATCAATAAAAATTGTCCATAATCAACCATCCAAGAATTTGGATATTGCGATAGATCTATAACAAATGTCATAAGGACTATTCCTGAAGCAGCTGTCCCTAGGACACAACTAATTGCGATTGGGGTAAACCATCGCAAAAACTGCAGCCAATTCTCTTGATTTTTTGAGAACCAACTTATAACAAATAGAATACCAACCCAGACCGTTACAGCAGTAACATGCACAAAATGAGTTAAAAAACCGATGATCTGTTCCGATGTACTTGCATGACTGGACCAAGCAAGGCCCATAATCAAAAGAATGGTTAAAATACATCCAATCCAAGAGTATTTAGAATCTTCTCTTTGGTGAAATTTAGCAATAAACAGGAGTAAAATTAACATCACAATAGTTGTGAAAATCCATGCCTTGCCAATTTCGAACGTTAATAATACCGTTTGTATTCTCCCCTGCCAGTCTACTCTTTGCTGTAAGTTCAAGATTAGAATGAGTACGGGTGAAAAAGAAAATAATCCAACACCAATGGCAGCTAAGATCATATATTTCTTTCCTACAGATATGCTAGGCCGATGATGGTTTGGAACAATGGATAGAATAAAACTGCCCATTAATATGGAAAGACAAAGATATAGGGCAACTTCGCTAAAAATTACAGAGGACATTGTTTATTTTTTTCTCCTTAATGCAATAAAGGTGATTATAATGGTGACTATTAAAACACCGATAATAATAGGAACGAGATTGGATGATATATCATTTTCTGTTTGATCATTAGCAACATTTTCATTAGAATCCTGTTCATTTAAACCATCTTGATTTCCTTCATGATTTTCTACATTTTTACTCACTTGTTCTTGCTCATTGTTGTTAGCTAGTGGAGATTCAGTCTCAGTCATTTTCACCTCGAATGAAAACTCCCCTTCCATTTGATGGCCATCTGCACTAATAATATTCCAATCAACAACATAATTTCCATTTATCAAACTAACAGGAATTGTTCCTGTAATTTCAGTGTCCGTGATCGTAATATTTTCAACTGAAACAGCTTGTTCCTTGGAATCCAATAGTTTAAAAGTACTGCCTTGTTCAATTTCCCCACTAAATGTTAATGTTATTTCACGTAATTCTTCTGAAATAACTTCCCCGTCACTAGGTGTAGAACTCTCTAAATGAGAGTGCGCAAAAGCATCAGGTACAAAAGATACCAGTAACAGTACCGTGACTAGTATAATTTTCTTCAAAACATTTCCCCCTGTTCTTAATTATTCGAAACAAATTCTAATTATTGATAAACTATCCAGTATCCTGAATAATAAGATAATAGTAGCCAGACTTATTTGAAATTATGGATTAAATAATGTAAGTAACCCCTCACTATAATATAGGAAATACAGGAAACAGAGAAGTCATTTACCTTTATTTAGAATTCACACATGAGCAAGGAGATTATAAATGATGAAATATATTTGCCCCGTATGCGGTCATAAAGGGCTTGATGAGCCCGCTTATTATGATTCTAAACAGTTAGAGGTGGGTTCTTATGAAATATGTTCCTGCTGCCGATTCGAATATGGTGTGGATGATGATGTCGAATTGGAAAGCGGAGAGTATTTACCCGTAAGAGATGTACACAAAATCTATCGTTCAGTGTGGCTGAATTTAGAGGCACCTGTCGCCTCACCTGATTACTACCCAACTTACTGCCAAGAGAACGGGAAAGTGAAGCCAGAACATTTAGAGAGGCAATTAAAGAATATAGGTATAAACATGTTTGGAATATCGATACATGAAGGACAAAGTTAACCAGATTGATTTCTCTTAAAACAAAAAAACAGGAAACATTGTTCCTGTTTTTAATTCCAAGCAACTATCAATCCATGTAGCGATATTCTCTCAAACTATTTAATATTGAAATTTCCTGAATTATTTTCTCTCCAATATTGGTTTCTCTAACCTTTTTCCGTTTTAATTCTTTATCTACCAATCTTTTTATTGATAAAACATCTGTCCCGTTCAGTAAGACATCTTCTTTTGAGTTAAAGTGCTTATGGGCAACCAGCTGCATACCGTAGGAATTGTATAGTAATGTATATCCTGCTATACCTGTTGTTGATTGGTATGCTTTGGAGAAACCTCCATCAATTACGATCATTTTCCCATTTGCCTTAACTGGATTTTCTCCCTCTATTTCTTTAACTGGTGTATGGCCATTTATGATATGTCCCGTGTCAGGATCCAAATCAAAATCAGCTAGGATTTTGCGGCAAATTTCTTCATTCTCCCGTAAATGATAGTATGGATTCTTTCTTTCTTTATGTGTTGACTTGTCCTTAATAAAGTACCTCTCAAAAGTTGTCATTTCTCTTTTTCCAAAGAGTGACGAATATTCTCCCGTCCATAAATACCAGACCATATCCGTCGCAAGATCATCCGTCTCTTCTGGATGCGCAAAAGAATAACGTAAATATTGCTCAAAAACATCAAGTAATTCACGACCTGAATAGGTGTTATTATCGACGGTCATCTTCTCCATATTTCCTTCTTCATCTAAAGGAATACACCCATGTATTAATAGGTTTCCGTTATATTTTAAATAAAGGCTTCCTTTCTTCATAAGGAAATTCATATGTCTGGCGAGCTTTTCTGAATTCTGGACTGAAAATAACAACTTTTCCATAACCTGCTGTTCTTCCTCTAATAATTGTTCAGGCTGCTCGGGATTAACCGTGGCAAAGCAAGTATTTTCAAGAGGGTAAGTCTCACCATAAATCGTTATTTCATTTTTATCATAATCAATTTTCTCTAATAAAAGCCTATCGGACATATTAAAGCACGGACGTCTTTTTATTATAGGCATTTCGAGCTTGAATTGAATCATCGCAATGGCTTGATGAATTTTTGTTATTTGTAATTTTTCATGACTAGATAGTTTATTATCTGAATGTACCTTTGGTCTGAAAGCCGGATTGTCATCATAGTATTTCTCAGCCAGAGTTAACAAGGGCCTCAAATTGATTCCATACACGTCTTCAATAATATCGAGATTGTCATACCTTGCACAAATACGAATAATATTAGCAAGACAAACCAATGAACCAGAATAAGCACCTAGCCAAAGTACATCGTGGTTCCCCCACTGAATATCAACCGAATGATAATTGATTAGAGTTTCCATGATTTTATCAGGTTCAGGTCCACGGTCATATATATCGCCAACAACATGAAGATGATCGACAACCAATCTCTGAGTTGTATAGGCAAGACCCGTTATGAGTTTATCAGCTTGGCCTAAGGAGATGATTTGCTCAACAATTTCATTGTAATATTTTTCCTTATTCGCTTGATTCGTTTTGTACAACAACTCTTCGATAATAAATTCAAACTGCCTAGGCAATGCTTTTCTTAATTTGGAACGTGTATATTTGGATGAAGCATGAGAAATAAGCCTCATCATCCGCTCAATAATAACGATATACCATTGATTCAATTCTTCTTTATTATCAAATTGATTTTTAATTAACTTTAATTTCTCTTCAGGATAATAAACTAATGTCGCAAATTCATTAATTTCTTTTTCTAATAAAACATCTTGAAACAAGTCTTTGATTTTTTGTTTTACATTCCCGGAACCGTTTCTCAGCACATGTTGAAAAGCTTGATACTCCCCATGTAAATCACTGACAAAATGTTCTGTCCCCTTCGGAAGATTAAGGATGGCCTCCAAATTAATTATTTCTGTTACTACTTTTTCTTCACAATCATATTTTTGGACAAGTAAGTCTAAGTATTTTGTATTCAAATATATGTATCCCCTTTCGATATTTCTATCAATCTGGATTTAATTAATAAAAGGGAAAGCATTTAATTCGAATGCCTTTGTAAATTCCCCGAATTAGCGCATATAGTAATAATTTAATTATAATTTATTTAAACCAATAGTTGAATATAGATTTAATGAATTTCCTATAGCAAAACCGTCACTTCTTTACAATAATAGTCCTTATAAAAGTAAACATATGTAAGAAAAGCATCAGGCTTATATTCTTTAAGAGAGAGCTTGTTGCTATTTCATGTCTATGATAAAGTATATAATAATTATTTGAAAATTGAAAATTATGGAGGCTGAGTAGATGGTAAACGATCTGTTGCAGGTACTTAATATCTTGAAATCTAAGGAGTGGGTGGATCTCACCCATACATTTGGACCAGATTCCCCTCATTTCTTTATGTTTGATGACGCACAGATTGATACTTTATTTACTCATGATGACGGATTCATGGCGCAGCGTTATTCGTTCGCTGGTCAATATGGAACGCATATTGATCCTCCCATTCATTTTGTGCCAGACACCCGGTATTTAGACGAATTGGAGCTAAAGGAGCTTGTGTTACCCTTGATTGTGATTGACAAATCAAAAGAGGCAGCGGAAAATCCTGATTTCACGCTCACCATCGATGATATATTAGATTTTGAGACTGAACACGGAACGATTGAGGCAAATACATTTGTGGCTTTGCGCACCGACTGGAGCAAGCGCTGGCCTGATAAAGAGGCCTTCTCCAATAAAGATGAGGAAGGCCATAATCATATCCCTGGATGGGGTTATGAAGCCTTGCAATTTTTGTTTGAAGAACGAAAAATCAAAGCTATAGGCCATGAAACTTTTGACACTGATTCTGCTATTGACTTCCGCAAAAATGGAGAACTTAGAGGAGAATATTATGTACTTTCTCAGGATACATATCAAATTGAACTCATGAAAAACCTGGACAAGCTGCCTCCTAAAGGAGCCATCATCTTTAATATTGTACCAAAACCCGAAAAGGCATCAGGGTTCCCCGTGCGTTCGTTCGCTATTTTGCCTTGAAAGGACAAACATAAAAAAGGAGTTGCTATGCACCTCCTTTCTTCTTGAGCAATTTTTAGGAAAAAATCTTATATATAAACTCTATGAAATAATTGAATCGTTCTGCCTTCTCCTTGAAACGTATGATAATTGTGAAGTCGTGCGAATTAAACTCCTTTAGACAAACAACAACTCATAAATCTCATTTAAATGCCTGGATCGTTCTTCGTCCTGTTCTTGGTTTGAATAAGCAATGGCATCTTGTAAAACCCGATTGAGATAATGACTTTCACCCACTGATAAATCTCTGACAAACTGTTCTCCGCTATCGTAATTTCCGTCTGCAATCATATTATAAATATGCTTGCCAACTTTGCTGTCCTCCGTATGTGCTGATAAGATTTCCTGCACGTATCCTAATGACTGGTTCATAAAGTACACTCCTTAATGAATAGTAGTTATCCCTTATTCTTTACAGGAGAGAACAAATCATACCAGCATTTTCCGATTCATCTTTGCATTTATAAAGCAGCCTCACTAAAAAAGTCCAAACCACTTCCTTGATGGTTTAGACTTCTCCCCTATCTATCCACTATTAGTTATTAGATACTCTCTCTTGAATCATTTCTCTCAATTTAGCCTTTAGAAATTTACCAACCGAGGTTTTCGGGATTTCTTCCATAAAAATAATTTCATCAGGTACCCACCAGTTTGCAAACTGTGGCTTAAGAAAGCTTCGAATCTCTTCTTCTGTAACCTTCCCATGAAATTCAGGCTTAAGAACGACACACCCAATCGGTCTTTCCTGCCATTCGGGATGCGGTATGGCTACGACACTGGCTTCAAATATCGCCTCATGAGCCATTAAGGCGTTCTCCAGATCAACAGATGAAATCCATTCTCCGCCGCTCTTAATTAGATCCTTAGTACGATCGACCAGTTTGACTGTCCCTTCTTCATCTACAGTAGCCACATCTCCAGTCAATAGCCATCCATCTTTAAATGCTTCGGCAGTCCGTTCATCACGATAATATTCATCAGCAATCCAATTACCGCGTAACATCAGCTCACCCATATCCATTCCGTTCCAGTTCACTTCACCTTCAGCTCCGACCACTTTCATTTCCAAGCCTGGTACAAGCAAGCCTTGCTTAGCTCTAATATCGAGCAGCTCTTCCTCTGGCAAGTCTAATTGATAGCTTTTCAGACGTGATACGGTTGCCAATGGTGCAGTTTCTGTCATTCCATAAGCATGTAGGAATGGTATCTTATATTTAATTTCATATTGCTTAATCAATCCTTTTGGTGCAGCCGAGCCGCCGCATAAAATAAATTCCAACGAGCTTGTATCATACGTACCTTTTTCAAGCTCCTGCAGGAGACCTAACCAAATTGTCGGCACACCCGCTGTTTTTGTCACACCTTCTGATTGGATAAATTCGGCTAATAATTTCGGGTTGAATCGAGGTCCAGGCAGAACCTGAGTTGTTCCAAACCAGGTAGCTGCAAACGGCAATCCCCAAGCATTCACATGAAACATTGGTACAACAGGCATGACCACATCTCGTTCAGAAACAGCTGTTGTATCGGCGAGGCCGAGTGCAAAGCTATGCAGCACGATTCCCCGGTGAGAATACAGTACTCCTTTTGGATTCCCAGTTGTTGCTGATGTATAGCACATCCCTGCTATTTCATTTTCATCCAAATCATTTATAAATGGAGTTTTCGGGTTACCGACTGCTAGGAGTTCTTCATATGAATATGCCGGTTTAAGACTTGTTGAGGGAATTTCTGGTTGATCCGTCATAATGATATAGGCCTTGACGGTTGTCAATGCTGGAGCGATTTTTTCTATTATGGGTACAACATCTTCATCAATCAATAGTACCTTGTCTTCTGCATGATTAATAATATAGGTAATATGTTCTGCAGATAACCGAATATTTATGGTGTGGACAACAGCTCCAATGCCAGGTACTGCAAAATATGCTTCGAGATGGCGATGGTGATTCCACGCCAGCGTACCGACTTTATCACCTCTTAATACATTCATTTTCTGGAGTACATCCGCCAGCTTTCTTGTCCTTTCACCGATTTCTTTGTACGTTAATCGCTGCACCTTGTCATGAGTCCTTGATACCACTTCTTTCTTCGGAAAAACTTTTTCCGCTCTTTCCAGCAAAGAATGTACAGTTAATGGCACTTGCATCATCATAATTACCCCTTCCTCCTATTAATTGAATATAGTACTCTTAAATCTCACCTGACCGAGAATCCAATGCTAATTCACTTTCCCCCATTAGAGTCCAAGGTTTTTAGCAATGATCGTCTTCATAATTTCATTTGTACCGGCATAAATACTGGCAACCGGGGTATCCCTGAATCGTCTGGCAATCTTATATTCTTCCATATATCCATATCCACCGTGTAGCTGCATGCATTCTACCGAGATGCGTTTAGACATATCTGTTAATTTCCACTTAGCCATTGAGACTTCTGCCACTATATTCTTCCCGGCTATATGATCTGCAATTAATTGATCAAGAAATACTCTTCCCATTTTTATGTCGGATGCGATTTCAGCCAGCTTAAACTTCGTATTTTGAAAATCACTGATTGATTTTCCGAAGGCTTTCCTTGACTTAACATAATCAAGCGTCATCTGAAGCATATCCTCAGCAGCAACCTGAGCTGAAATAGCCACGATTAACCGTTCCTGCTGGAGCTTATCCATCATATACATAAAACCTTGCCCTGCTTCTCCCAATAAATTTTCCTTTGGTACGATACAATCCTCAAATAGGAGCTCAGCTGTATCCTGGCAATGCATACCCACTTTTTCTAGTTTACGTCCTCTTGAGAAGCCTTCCATATCTCTTTCGACAACAAGCAGGCTGATTCCTTTATGCTTGGGTACAGCATGTAAATCCGTTTTACAAGCTACAATGATAAGGTCTGCGTGGATTCCGTTTGTAATGAACGTCTTCTGTCCATTTAAAATATAATGGTCCCCTTTTAATTCTGCGTATGTAGATAAGGAAGCAAGATCAGAGCCTGCACCCGGTTCTGTCATGGCAATAGCTGTGATGATTTCCCCGCTGACACATTTGGGAAGCCATTTCTCCTTCTGTTCTTTCGTACCATAGGCGTTAATATACGGCACAACAATATCATTATGAAGACCAAACCCGATTGTACCGGAACCAAGGCGTTCAAGTTCTTCATTAATGACAACTGATATACCCCAATCCGTTTCCAAGCCGCCATATTGCTCTGGTAAATCAGGGCATAAATATCCCTCTTGACCAAGCTTGGACCAAAATTCTCTTGGAATCAGTTTCTCTTTCTCCCACTGATCATAGTATGGATACGCCTCTTTTTTTAGAAACTTTCTAAAGGATTTTCTAAATATGTCATGCTCTTCATTTAAATAAGGATGCATCTTTTATTTCCTCCTATATGTATGTAAGCGCTTAATCATTTCTTATGCTTTTTATATTAGCGACCAATATGTATAAAGTCACGAACATTTTTATATTTTTCTGAAAATATGTAACAGTCACAGTCAATTGATGAATAGACTGATTATAAGCTAATCATTTTAAACAATAAAAAAAGAGGCCTAAGCCTCTTTTCATACTTTTATTGAACGTAGGCAATAATGCCTTCCTCGTCATCTAATTCAAGTTCAATTGCTGCAGCAAATGGATCCATACTCAGCTCATGCTCAATATAAAAACGCAGTGCTTCAATCATGTTTGCGGTGATTAGAATTTGGGATCTACCATTAACATGTGCTTCTGCGGAGAACCCATATTTATCGTCATACATTAATTCAATTTCTACTTGTTCAGGATTGACTTGCTTTTTAGCTGCGATATAAACACAAAGTGAATTAATAATCTCTTGTTCTGATATTTTTATTGTCTCCACGTTCCGTCAACCTCTTTTCGTGGACGGTTACTGCGTGTAAAGATTTTTTTGATTAAAACAACAACCAGCAAAATCGCAATTACATTTAATAATAAACCAAGTACGGATCCCATGGCACCCATATTAGCCAGCAAACCGCCGAATAATAAACCGGCAATACCGCCAAGCATCATGCTTTTCATAAATCCACCTTTATTAAATGAATTTGTTTTAGTTGCTTTGGCATTGCTGTTTGTTGTTGATTTTTGCTTATTAACCGTTGATTTATTTTGGTTGAAATTAGATTGGTTGTTATTTAAATTGAACGATTTTTTACCTGAACGGTATGATTTTGCACTAACCTCGTGTGAAGTTCCTACAAACGCATGTTCAGCCACCGGTGCAAATACAAAGGTAACCAACATAAAAGCAGTTAACATTTTCTTTAACAAAGTAATTCCTCCTGTAATTCTAGTAGTCAGGCTTAGTTTCCCATATTTGTATTTACGAATCAAGTTTTAAGAAGTTTCATTGTTTTTCATTTTTCTTCAAAATTTATATAGATTTTTATAGAATTTGTAAGTTAATCGTTCATTTTAAATAAAATATGTTAAAATTGTACCCTTTTTACTATTCCTACAATTCAAAACGTTATAATATAAACACTATGAATATATTGAATCAGGAAGGGATCGTCTGTTTATGTATCAATCTATGTTTACGATTGCTATCACCATCACGATTATGACGGTTTTTTTAGTCATCATCCTATCAAAGCGTAACCCTTTCATCGTATTTAAGATATTATGGGATAGCCGACAAAACAAAAAATTATGGATTCATTTTGCATTACTTGGAACTATACTTTTAATTAATAAACTGGAATTGCAAATAGAGAGCAATTTTATTCATATCGGTGACTATTCTCATATTATTCAGCAGTATGAAGGGCAATTTCTGGCTAATTTCCAAAAACTATTGAACAATACCTGGTTAACAGAAATCACAACTTTTTTCTACATCATTATATTTGTCACCTTGATTTCAACATCATTTGTCCTCTATTTCATCCAACAAAACAAGCAATTATTCTATACATTTATTTATGCCGTTGGGCTGAATTATCTTATTGCCATACCCTTTTATCTTTTTTTACCTGTTAATGAGGTATGGTACGTCCATTCTCAGGTACACTTTTTAATCCCGGAAGTTTATCCGGACTTTGAGACTCAATATCGGAATGTATCTGGATTGAATAACTGTTTTCCAAGCCTGCATAATTCGATTTCACTGACTTTATTATTCTTAAGCTATAGGTCGAACAATAAGCCTTTTAAATGGTTTATGACTGGCAGTGTGGGAATTATCATGTTCTCTACTATTTATCTTGGCATACACTGGCTGACAGATATGGCTGCAGGAGTACTTCTTGCTATTACAGCCTTTACGATGGCCAATTTGATCTCTGTATTGATAAGTAAGTCTGCGGGGATGGAAGGGAAATTAACACCCAACCTGCTTTTCATCAAAAATAAAACCGTATCTTCAAAGATTAAATCTGAAAAGCAAGCGAACTAATGTTGAATCACCAACATAAAATGACTTCAAAGTCTTTTTCAAAGAGACACTTATGATTTCCGCTTCTTTTTCAGGGAAAGAAAATTAAACGAAAGTAACGTATCCATATATAAACGGCATCGTTTGTTGACGATGCCTTTTAAAATTATTATTGGTTTTCATGTAAAGTTATAAAGAGATTCATTAGAAACACCACTTGCCCTGTTAAATAAATCAAGAAAAATTTAAAGCGAATACACAATATTTATTTCAATAAATCTCCTCATCAATCTTTATCTTTTAAAAATAGCGGGTATTCTTTTAAACTCTATACGAAATTAAATTCCCTTCACTTTTCCACCATCGACTAGTAATACTTGTCCGGTTACATACGTATTAAGCATTGACAACAGAAATACTGCATAATTAGCAAATTCCTCTGGTTCTCCGTATCGGCCAAGCGGAATTTGCTTTTGTGCATTTTCTTTTACCTCATCTATCGATATCCCTTGACGCTCGGCAGTTTTTTCATCCAAATAGGTTATCCTGTCTGTGGATATAACACCAGGTGCAATCGTATTTATTAAGATATGGTCCTGAGCAAATTCAGATGCTAATGTCTTCGTTAAACCGGTAATGCCAAGGCGGAATGTATTTGATAACAACAATCCCTGAATCGGTTCCTTAACAGAAATAGAAGCCATATTAAGAATCCTTCCACCCTGATCTTTCATATAAGGATACACTTCTCGAATCATTCGGACATAGCTTAATAAATTTAATTCAAACGAATTTTGCCAGTCTTCATCAGTTAAATCCATAAATGTCCCTGCCGGAGGTCCACCTGCATTATTGAGTAGAATATCAATTGTTCCAAACTCTTGCACCGTTTTCCTTACCAAGTCCTTAATTTGTTCAGGCTTTGTAATGTCAACTTCACAATAGACAACCTTGCTGTTTTTGTTTAAAGGGATTAGTTCATTTGCCACTTTTTCTAACTTGTTTGCATATCTGCCAGTTATCATCACATTTGCGCCCTCTTCCACTAACTTTTGCGCAATTGCTTTTCCCAATCCTTGACTAGATGCAACCACTAACGCGTTTTTTCCAGCTAATTTAAGATCCAAAATTTTACCCTCCATTCTAATTCGGATATCTAATTTTCACATTTAGACCAATTGTTTGTCAAAATACACTATGAATGGGCATGGAAGGGTATAATATCTTAATTCATCCTGATACTAAGGATGACGTTAAGCAGGAGGCAATGGTACTAATATGAGAAATACTTGGGAATGTATTGTTATAGGTGGAGGTATTGCCGGTACTCAGGCGGCTATACAGATGGGCAGAAACCAAATTAAATGTTTAGTTATTGATTCAAAGGAAGCAGGACGGTCTAATTTATGTAAGGATTATCGGAATATTATCGGATGGCCTGAAGGCGTCAGTGGTGAGGAATTAAGAAAAAAAGGACAGCAGCAAGCATCTGAAACAGGAGTTACATTCATCAAATCTGATGTGAAGCAAATATCTAAAAGAGATGAGGAATTTTTGGTAACGACTGATAACGAAACTTATCAAACCAAGACTATTTTACTGGCTACAGGCGTTACCGATCGGATACCTGATATCCCCAATATAAGAGAGTGCCTGGGCAGCACCATTTATATATGCACAGATTGTGATGGCTACGAAGCGATGGATAAAAAAATTATTGTGATGGGTGCTGGTGATCCAGGTGCCAATCTTGCAGTATCTTTATTAAATTGGACGGATGATATAACCTATATCAATCATGAGAAAACACCTGTCTCAGCGGACATTCTATCTAAACTTAACCAACATCATATTACGTACTTAGAAGAGGAAATAGAATCTGTGTCAAAAGAATCAGAGGACTTTTTTACAGGCGTCCATTTAAAAAATGGTGAATCCCTGCAAGCTGATCGAGCTTTTATTGGCTTTGGCGGCAATAAAGTTCATACAGAATTGGCCAGTCAAATTGATGTTCATATAGAGAATAACAGACATATTAAAGTGGATGCACGAACAAAAGAAACCAATGTTAAAAATGTATGGGCAGCGGGAGATATTGTATCGCACTCCGAACAGGCCACGATTGCCATGGGGGATGCGACACAGGCGGCCATTTGGATCAATAAGCGATTAATGGAATACAAACGAAAAGGTTTGTTGTAGACCAGTATATTGGTTATTTTAGAAAGAGAGAGCGGATACTAAATCCCGCTCTCTCTTTGTTTTGTTTATTTAAAGATAATGGTTGCCAAAGTTTTCAGTACTTTGCAGGATTCTCGAATAGTTGCATTACGTATATTTGGTTGTATGGTAAAATTAGGTTATCTATTTTAAAAGGAGGGCACAAATGATCAAGGGCCTCATCGAAAACAAAAAAACATTATTTGAATTCAGTTTTAATATAGTATCTTTAATCCTACTTATAATCATTTTTGTATACATAATGATTAGATGGTCAGATATACCCAATAGTATTCCTATGACATTCGATTCGAACGGTCATGTGTCACATTGGGGGGAGAAAAAAAGCATTTTAGCTCTTCCGCTCATCGGATTATTAATTTGGTTTGTATTCAGTTTCATTGAAAAGGATCCGCATAATATTAACCTACCTTTGTATCGAAGTGACGATAAAACGAAAGAGTTAAAATACAATAGAATTCTCGTAAATGCAATAAAAAATGGCATAGTAATTTGTTTTGTCATAGCTAACTGGAGAATTATCTTCTCAATCTTGTAATAAACAGAAACATAAAAAGAGGACCTAATTCTAAAGGTCCTCCTAATCCATTAAAAGCATCACTCTCTTAAAACATAGCCTTATTTAAAAATATATCTCGTATGCGCTTGATATACATCATCTTTTTTTAGTGTAACCGGAGGGAATTCAGGTTGGTTAATAGCATCCGGGAATCCCTGTGTTTCCAAACATATAGCCATATGATGATGCGGACGGACACCTCTGATTTCATAATCCCCTTCTGATTGATTACACGTATAAATAACTACGGCTGGTTGGTCCGTTTCCACTACTAACTTACGTCCACTCTCAGGATCATATAATTCTATTTCTTTATTAAAATTGGTATCCAAAACGAACGGATGGTCAAAGCCATTGCCTGCTAACTCATTTTGTTTGTAGCCGCTATCGACACCTTGAGAAATCGGCTTGCTATTCGTAAAATCAAATGGTGTTCCCTCGACAGGAATTAATCGACCAGTCGGAATAGAATCTTCCTTAAGCTCAATATATCGACTGCTATCGAGCTGTAATTCGTGATTTTTGATTGTTTTGCTCAAGTCCCCACTTAAATTGAAATATGTATGGTTCGTTAAATTGATGATCGTATCCTCATCGGTGGTAGCTTTATAGCGAATATCAAGCTGATTGTTTTCATTTACTAAATAAGTCGTTGTAACCTCTACCTTGCCAGGAAATCCTTCTTCTCCTGCTTTACTTGTATAGCTGAATTCAACCCCAACAGTATCCTTTTCTTCTACTACTTTATAATCCCAAAGAACATGGCTAAATCCCTTAATCCCTCCATGTAGGTGGTTATCCCCCTCGTTTTTAGTAATCTGGTAGGACTTCCCGTTAAGAGTGAACTGACCATTTGCGATTCGTCCTGCAATTCTGCCGACAACCGCTCCAAAATAAGGTGAATGATCCTCGTAATCTTCCATACAATCAAACCCCAAGACGACATTCTCCATATTTCCCTCACGGTCAGGAGCCATAATATCTGTAATCACACAACCATAATTTATAAAACGAACGGTAAATCCTGATTTATTAGTAATTGAAAATTGTACAACTTCCTGATTCTCAATTTCACCAAATACCTTCTGTTCAATTTGCATGTACGTTCTCTCCTTATCATATAGAGGTCTGACCTAATTATATAATTTGTATGTATGCCTTCACAACAAACGTGATTGAAACACTATGAATATTCGAATACTTAAGAAGTTATAAACTGTGCAAATAAACAGGCATTAGAAAATATATAATATCTAATACCTGTTCCTTTTTATTGATTAGCTATTAATCATTTTATCTCTTGTTTAACCCGCATTAATAAGGTCCGCGAATATAATCATGCACTTCATTCATATAAAATGTTTTCAGCCTGTCTAACTCTTCTTTTGAAAAGGATTTAGTTTGAATGGCCTTTAAATTTTGGTCAACCTGTTGCGCATTTTTAAAACCAGGAATTGCACATGTAATTTCTTCATGGTCCAGAATCCATCGTAAAGCTGAATTAGCCATGTTATCTCTTCCATCCGCAATCCAGGAAAGCTGATTGCTCAATTCAACTCCTTTTGAAAACTCAAGTCCTGCAAACGTTTCACCAACATTAAATGCTTCTCCATTCGCATTAAAACGGCGGTGATCATTTTCTTCAAATTTTGTTTGGGTGCTGAATTTTCCTGTTAGCAAACCACTGGCCAGTGGTACGCGGGCTAATATACCAACACCCTGTTTTTTAGCTGCCGGAAATAGTTCTTCAAGCGGTTTTTGCCGAAATACATTGAAAATAACCTGTAATGCTCTCACACCTGGAATGGTAAGACAGAATAAGCCTTCTTCAACGGTTTCTACGCTCACGCCATAGTGGCGAATTTTCCCTTCCTGCTGAAGTTTATCCAATACTGTAAATACATCCGTATTCTGTAAAATATGTAATGGCGGACAATGAATTTGATACAAATCAATTCTTTCACGGCCAAGTCTCTTTAAACTTGCCTCACAATATGCACGTATAGATTCTTCTGAATACGTATTTGGATCATGGATATCACCGGCCCGGCAAAATTTCGAAGCTATATGGATCGTATCCTCTTTTCCCTTCGTTGCCTCCCTTAAGAGCTCTTCACTTCTGCCACTCCCATATACATCCGCTGTATCAAAAAAGTTAACGCCATTCTCCATAGCGCGGTTTAAACCTAGAAGAGCATCCTGAGTATCTGACTCTCCCCAATCACCGCCTATGCCCCATGTACCAAAACTAATTTCACTGAAAGATAAATCGGTATTTCCAAGTTTACGATATTTCATTTATAGGTTACTCCTTTAAATTAAATTAGATTATGAGGATTTATTCTTGTTATAAACATCAAAGCCTACAGCTAATAGCAATACTAAACCTTTAATTGTTTGTTGATAATCTACACCTAAACCAATTAATGACATCCCATTGTTTAACACACCCATTACTAAGCCACCCACTACAGCACCTATAACGGTACCTATACCACCATATGCAGAAGCTCCGCCAATAAAGACCGCAGCGATTGCGTCCAGCTCAAAAGAGTTACCCGCTTTAGGAGTTGCTGCATTCAACCGAGCTGCAAATAATAATCCTGATAAGGCAGATAATACACCCATGTTTACAAATACCCAGAAGGTTAGCCATTTTGTTTTAATACCTGATAATTTTGCAGCTTTTTCATTACCGCCAAGCGCATATAAATGTCGACCTGGAACCGTTTTATTTGTAAAGAATGAGTAAGCAACAATTAGTACAACTAAAATCACCAAAATATTTGGAATACCTTCATATGAAGCTAGGAAATAAGCAAATATATTCATTACTGCTACGATAAATACCAGTTTTAAAGCAAATAGCCACATTGGAAGTACTTCAAAATTGTAAGACTGTTGTTTTTTACGCTTTCTTAATTCACTCCATAAAAGTACGAGAGAGATTAAAACTCCGACAATCATAGTCAGTAAATCTAATTCTCCTGTTTTATTCAGCCCTGGTATAAACCCTGTGCTCATTTGGCGGAAGGACTCAGGAAACGGAGCAATGGATTGCCCATTGAGCACAAGCATAGTAAGTCCACGGAAAATCAGCATCCCTGCGAGTGTAACGATAAACGCTGGGATCTTAAGGAATGCAACCCAAAATCCGTGCCAAGCTCCTATTAAAGCTCCTATAATAAGACAAAGTAAGACAGATAACCAAACCGGCATGTTCATTTCAATCATAAATATCGCTGACATAGCGCCAACAAAGGCTACAATCGAACCTACGGAAAGATCGATATGCCCCAATATAATGACCAACAGCATCCCAATTGCTAAAACAAGAATATAACTATTTTGAAGAATAAGATTTGTAATATTAAGAGGTTTTAGTAATATGCCATCCGTTAATACTTGAAATAGCACCATGATAAAGATCAGAGCCAATACCATTCCATACTGTCTTATATTATTTTTCAATAAACTAGTCAGTGTTTTCACAGCTGTTCCACCCCTGTTCTGGTCATATATTTCATAATTTTTTCTTGTGAAGCTTCAAGCCGGTCAAATTCTGCCGTAAATGTGCCCTCACGCATGACATAAATTCTGTCACATATCCCTAATATCTCAGGCAGTTCTGATGAAATAACCAATACTCCCATTCCTTTGTCGGCCAATTCATTAATAATAGAATAAATTTCATACTTTGCCCCAACGTCAATACCACGTGTTGGTTCATCCAAAATCAAGATTTCCGGTTCCGCAAAAATCCACTTGCTTAACACGACTTTTTGTTGATTTCCTCCACTTAGATTCATTGCTTTTTGTAAGATACTTGGGCTCTTTATATTCATTTTTTTACGATATTGCTCTGCTTCAATAATTTCCTGATTATCATTTACTACTAGTTTTTGGGATATTTTACCGAGATTCGCCAATGTGATATTCGTTTTAATATCTTCTTCCAATACAAGTCCATATGATTTACGGTCTTCTGTTACGTAAGCAATACCATTATCGATTGCTTGTGTAATATTTTTCAGCTTCAGTTCTTTTCCCTTTTTAATTATTTGGCCTGAGATTTTTTTACCATAAGCCTTTCCAAACAAACTCATCGCCAGCTCGGTTCTCCCAGCTCCCATTAATCCGGCTATGCCAATAATTTCACCGCTTTTTATTTGGAAACTTACATCATCAACCACGTTACGATCGGAATTGTTTTCATCCTGAACCGTCCAGTTTTTCACTTCTAATATGGTTTCTCCGATATTTGGTGTGTGTTCAGGATACCGATTCGTTAAGTCACGTCCTACCATCCCCTTAATGATTCGGTCCTCCGTAACACCTTTTTTCATATCAAGAGTTTCGATAGTTTTACCATCACGAAGGATGGTTATCGAATCGGCCACCTTTGCAATCTCATTTAATTTATGAGAGATTATTATGGAGGTCATTCCTTGTTTCTTAAATTCAAGCATTAAATTTAAGAGATTTTCACTATCATTCTCATTTAAAGCTGCAGTTGGTTCATCTAATATAAGTAATTTCACTTTCTTGGATAATGCCTTTGCTATTTCAACTAATTGTTGCTTTCCTACACCCAGTTGATTAACCGGTGTATTCGGTGATTCATTTAACCCAACAATTTTCAGTAAGTCTAATGTTTTTACAATCGTTTCATTAAAATTTATGATTCCATGTTTTGTTTGTTCATTGCCTATAAATATATTTTCAGAGATGGATAGGTAAGGGATTAAAGCCAATTCTTGATGGATAATTACAATTCCCAGATTTTCACTTTGCTTAATATTTTTAAATTCACACACTTCTCCATTAAATAAGATATCTCCAGAATAAGTGCCATGTGGGTATACTCCACTCAATACTTTCATTAAAGTAGATTTACCAGCTCCATTTTCTCCGCAAAGGGCGTGGATTTCACCTTCTTTAATCTTTAAATTCACATGGTCAAGAGCTTTTACCCCAGGGAATGTCTTCGTGATATTTTTCATTTCTAATAAAATTGATGACACGCCATTCACCTCAACTGTATAAATTAAGATGCTGTTTAATCGTTTACATTACAATCAAACAGCATCCGCCATCCATTCTGTTAATTGCTTAGCTCTTCTTCTGTGTAATATCCGCTATCGACTAAAATTTCTTTATAATTTTCCTTATCTACTATTACTGGTTCTAAAAGATAAGATGGTACAACCTTGCTTCCATTGTCATATGTTTCAGTGTCATTTACTTCTGCTTCCTTGCCTTTTAGAACTGCATCTGTCATTTCAACTGCTTTTTTAGCCAATGCTCTTGTATCTTTAAAGATGGAAGAGGTTTGTTCACCGGCAATGATAGATTTAACTGATGCTAAATCAGCATCCTGTCCGGTAATAATCGGTAATGGTTTGCTATCTGATCCATAACCAACCCCTTTTAAAGAAGAAATAATACCAATTGCTAATGCATCATTTGGTGATAAAACTGCATCTACACGATCAGATGAATATTGTGAACTTAGCAAGTTGTCCATACGAGTTTGCGCTGTTGCGCCATCCCAACGTAAAGTAGCGATTTGCTTCATATCTGTTTGTTTGCTCTTAACAACCAATTTTCCGGAATCTATATATGGTTTTAAGACAGACATTGCACCATCATAGAAAAAGTACGCGTTGTTATCGTCTGGAGATCCGCCAAACAATTCAATATTAAATGGTCCTTTTCCGTCCTTAAGACCCAGTTTTTCTTCAATATAAGAGCCTTGTAAAACACCAACTTTGTAGTTATCAAATGTGGCATAATAACTCACATTATCTGTCCCTTTAATTAAGCGGTCATAGGATATAACCTTAATATCCTGGTCAGCTGCTTTTTGAAGAACTTCTGTCAATGATTCCCCATCAATAGAGGCGACTACTAAAATATCTACTCCTTTAGTAATCATATTTTCAATTTGGGAAATTTGATTTTCAATGACATCTTCGCCATATTGAAGATCTGTTTTGTAGCCTAGCTTTTCAAACTCTTCGACCATATTTTCTCCATCAAATACCCAGCGCTCTGATGACTTTGTCGGCATAGCGATTCCAACAAACCCTTTTTCATCACCGCTGGATTTTTCATCGCTGCCACATGCTGCTAAGGTAAATACCAGTGCAAACATCATCATTGCAGTAACAAACTTTCTCATGTTTTGAACCTCTCCCTTTTGATAAAAATAAAGGTTTCTAATTCATTCTAGCCCCATAAAGTTTGGAATATAGAAACCTTTCAAAATACCAAGACCTATCACTTCTGTTATTTGCTTAATTCTTCTTCTGTGTAATATCCGCTATCTACTAAAATTTCTTTGTAATTCTCTTTATCAACTGTAACCGGTTCCAATAGATAAGAAGGTACAACCTTATTTCCGTTGTCATATGTTTCAGTATCATTTACTTCTGCTTCCTTACCTTTTAGGACTGCATCAGCCATCACCACTGCTTTTTTAGCTAATGCTCTCGTATCTTTAAAGATGGTTGAGGTTTGCTCACCGGCAATAATTGATTTTACTGATGCCAACTCAGCATCCTGTCCAGTGATTATTGGCAATGGCTTACTTTCAGTTCCATAACCAACCCCTTTAAGAGAAGAAATAATACCAATACTGATTCCATCAAACGGAGATAAAACGGCATCTACACGATCAGTTGAATATTGTGAACTCAGCAAGTTGTCCATACGAGATTGTGCAGTTGCCCCGTCCCAACGTAAAGTAGCGATTTGCTTCATATCAGTTTGTTTGCTTTTAACAACCAATTTTCCTGAGTCTATGTATGGTTTTAAGACAGACATTGCACCATCATAGAAAAAGTATGCGTTGTTATCGTCTGGAGACCCACCAAACAACTCAATGTTGAATGGCCCTTTGCCATCCTTAAGACCAAGCTTGTCTTCAATATAGGAGGCTTGTAAAACACCAACCTTGAAGTTATCAAATGTTGCATAATAACTTACATTATCTGTACCCTTGATTAATCGGTCATAAGAAATTACTTTTATATCTTGATCAGCTGCTTTTTGAAGAACTTCTGTTAAAGACTCCCCATCAATAGAGGCAATTACTAAAATGTCTACTTCTTTAGTAATCATATTTTCAATTTGGGCAATTTGATTTTCAATAACATCTTCGCCATATTGAAGGTCTGTTTTGTAGCCTAACTTTTCAAATTCCTTGACCATATTTTCGCCATCAAATACCCAACGCTCTGATGACTTTGTTGGCATGGCAATTCCAACATACCCTTTTTCATCACCGCTGGATTTTTCATCACCGCCACATGCTGCTAAGGTAAATACCAGTACAAACATCATCATTGCAGTAACAAACTTTCTCATGTTATCAACCACTCCCTTTTGATAAAATAAGGCTCTTATTCAAGATAATTACGTAATATTATGAATATAGAAACCTTTCTAAATAGTGCATGCGCTTACATTAATATCATACTACTTGTTAGTACAAGTACGCTACATAAATTATGCTTCTTTTCATATTTTTTACAATCATTTTGTGAACAAAATAAAAAACCCATTTTGGTGGGTTTTTTAAAGGATATTCCTATATTTTTTTCGTTGAATTTCGTAATATTAACTCTGGTTTATAACGGATTGAAGGATCTCCATCTACTTTATTTTCAATCAGCTGAAGAATTGTTTCTGCAGCCTGTCTTCCCATTTCAAATTGGGGATGTCTGATGGTCGTTAATTTTACTTCAGATGCAGTCGCTAAATTTGAGTCATCAAACCCTACAATCGATAAATCATTAGGTACACTCATTTCAAAATCCCTAATAACATCAAGAGCAGACAAAGCTATTTCATCGTTATAACAAAAGAGCCCTGTAGGTCTTTGTTCAGAATTTAGCAGACCCCTGAATTCTTCATTCAATACTCTATCTTTTTCAATTGTTGTACAGGGTAAAATCATATTGGGTAAGATGGGGATGCTATGCTCCCTATGTGCTTTGATAAATCCCTGCATCCTCTTAACACCTTGCTGGTCATCGGTTTTAAAGATACCTGCAATGCGTCTATGTCCCAATCTAATCAAATGTTCTGTTGCCATATAAGCGCCTAATTCATCATCTACCGTTAATCTATACGGGTGTAGCTCTGGATAATAAGCGTTAATCATTAAATACGGTATTTTTTCACTTTCTAAATTTAAATAGTATTTCAGGTTCGGATTATAATAATTACTTTTAGTCGGTTCTACAATTAACCCTGCAATTCCCCTGTTTAAAATATTCTCTAAACATAACTTTTCTTTATTTAAATCATTATTCGTACTATAAAGGAGCAAATTATATCCTTTACTGCTTAGATAGGATTCAACTCCATTAATGATGGAGGGGAAGATGTAATTGGATATATAGGTAGTCAAAAGAGCAATTGTTTTTTCAGATGGTTGATTTAAGTCCCGGTCAGCACAAAAGGTTCCTGAACCTTGCTCTGTATACAACCAGCCTTCATTTACAAGATCATTAATTGCTTTACGCACTGTATGTCTGCTAACTCCAAATTGCTGCGTTAAACTATATTCAGAACTTATGCGCTGATTAGGTATATAATCGCCTTCTTCGATGAGCTTCTTAATCTCCATCTTTACTTGTTCGTATTTTTTCATTATATGAATCACCCCTCTATGAACAAACGCGAATCATGAATAGTTTACCATAACTTGTAAGTACATGTTAGAGGTGTGAGCCATCCAATTCTTACGATTCTGTAGAGTTATATAGTTACAGTTTGATTGCCCATTTCGGCTTCCCTGCTAAATAACCTTGAATATACCCCTTGTTTATTCTCAAGCAGTTCCCTATGTGTACCTGTCTCAATTACTTTTCCATTTTCCATAACAATAATTCGGTCGGCTGATAGGACAGTGGAAAGTCGATGTGAAATGATCAGGATGGTTTGCGAATCTTTCCTTTTTCTGATTGCTTCATTTATTTTGAGCTCAGTGATCGGGTCCAACGCTGAGCTTGCTTCATCCAGGATGAGAATTTCAGCCTTTTTTACTAATGCCCGTGCTAAAGATAAACGTTGCTTTTGTCCCCCGGACAGCATGCTGCCTCTTTCTCCAACATTTGTTTCCAGTCCATTCGGTAATCCTTCTACATATTCCATTAGCCCGCTGTCTCGAATTGCGGTATAAAGCTCTTCATCTGTTGCTTCTGGATTTCCAATTCTCAAATTATCAGCCAACGTTCCATTCCTCATCTGAACATCCTGAGAAACGAACGCAATTTTTTGGCGAAGCCCTCCGACATCAATCAAACGAATATCCTGATGATTAATTTTGATTGCACCCTCAACAGGATCATAAAGACGTAAAAGCAAGTCAACAATCGTTGATTTCCCAGATCCGCTCGGTCCCACAATCGCGGCAATCTCTCCTTGCTTAATCTTGAATGAGACTCCCATTAAGACAGGCTCATCTTTATTAGGATAGGAAAAAACCAAATTAGAAGCTTCAATAGTACCAACAATCGATTCCTGTTTTTCACCCTGATTGGTTTCAATTTCAGATTTCGGGATGGCAAGGAGAAGATCTGACCGATCCAGTGCTGGACCGGTTCTTCTTACCGATAGCCACATTCTTAACATCTTTTGCATTTCATTCGCCGCAATCGTTACAAGACCCCCGGCTGTTAGCATTTGACCGGTTGTTAATTGATTGTCCCAAATCAAAAGGACACTTAAATAATAAACTCCTGCAAGTGCGATTCCATTATATCCGCCAATTACAACAATCGATTGCATACGTGCTTTTAATTCTTTTATAGAATGTTTAACAAAGGACTCCCGAATGGATATAATGCTCTCCACCTCACGATCAGATACGCCCAAGACTCTTGAAAGATGGATCCCAGTTACAGATTCACGCAGTCTTTCTAAATATCGGGACGCCTCTTCTCTCGCTTTTTGAGAAGCAGACCTTGTTCTTTTACCGACATGATTAGATGCCAGATAAAAAATAATACCTAGAATCATGCTGACCAGCATCAGGTAGGGATGGATAAAAAATAGAACGAAATTATATATGATAACTCCCTGAACAGCAGCCATTAATGTGGAGCCTTCCCATGCCAGGAAATTGTGCAATGTATCAGGATCATCTGAAACACGGGCCAGTAATTCGCCTGATTTTGCATTCTGGAAGTAGGAGAAGGGTAGATAATGGATGTGAGTAAATAATTTTATTTTCTGTCTGTTCGTAACGGACTTCGCAATATAATGGCAAAAATATTCGTCTATAACCATCATGAGTAAATCAAATATGGCTACAAACAACAGCAGCCACATTAACCCCCATAATAAAGATGAGGATTGTTTAGGTATCACTTCATCTACAAGCCAGCTCAGAGCAAATGCCGGGATTACAGCTGCACAAACTTGTGCAATAGCAATCACAAATGAATCCCCCAGTACCCATTTCCAAAACGGCTTTAAAAAGGCGAGTACACGTCTGCCATCGCGATTTTTTTGCTTCTTTTGTTCAGTACTCATCCTACTCGCCCCTTCTCAAGTTCACTGTATTGCGACATATACAACTCATAATATTTCCCTTTCAGGTCAAGTAATTCTTGATGCGTCCCTCTTTCGGCTATTTCTCCCTTATGTAAAAGCAAAATCTCATCTGTATGGCGAACGGTTATTAAGCGATGGGCAATCGTAATCGTTGTTCTCCCTGGTATGAGCTTTTCAAGTGCTTCTTGTACCTTCTCTTCTGTTTCTCCATCTAAAGAGGATGTTGCCTCATCAAATATCAAAAGGTGAGGATGTCTTAAAATAGCTCTCGCCAGTGCGATCCGTTGACGCTGCCCTCCTGAGAGCTTCAGGCCCCTTTCTCCTACGATTGTTTCGTAGCCTTCCGGTAATGACTCAATCAATTCAGCCAATCCAGCAGCTTCAACAGCATGCTGCAAGTCGGTGTCTTTTGCATCCCGTTTTCCATAACATAAATTTTCTCTCAATGTTGCATTCAAAAGAAAAGTCTCCTGACTTACAATTCCAACCTGGGTTCTGAACGAATTCCGATTATAGGAATGAAGATTCTTCCCATCAATCAGGACCTCGCCCTTATCAGGATTATATAATCCTAGTAAAATCTGGACCAAGGTACTTTTTCCGCCTCCGCTTGTACCTACAATTCCAATATGGCGGCCCTGTTCTACCGTGATTGAAATATTATTTAATACATTCTCAGTTGATTCTGAATAACGAAAAGTGATGTTTCTTAATTCTACTTTTCCTGCAATAGGACCTATGTCAGGTAGTTGTTCATCATGCTCTTCAGGTAAATTGAAATATTCATAGATTCTTTGCAAGGCTGGTATAGCCTGCTGGATGATCATTGCATTTTCAGCGAGTGAACGCACTGGCTGAAACATGGTTGGGATAAAGCCTAAACAAGTCACGAGTACACCAACCGTGATTTCACCCTTCCAAACCGAATAGCCTCCTAAAAGCATAACTACTCCTGGTGTAGCGATATTGAACAAATTACCCAGGCGCCAGTTCACTTTACCGATCAACGCTGCTTTGATGGAGAAAGCCATCCATTTCTTCAGCTTGGATTTCTGCTTATCTATTTCAGCAGTCTGTTGATGAAAAGTACGAACCAAAGGTATCGATTCAATACTTTCTTGCAGATGGTGGTACATATCAGCACTCATATCCCTTTGAATAGCTCCCATTTTCCTAACCGTTTTCCCAAGCTTAAAGGAAGGATATAAATAAATAGTAAATACAATCATCATTACCACAGCAGTTGGCCAATAAAGAAAAATGACGGTCGAAAAAGCAGCAACTGCACTGATTATCTGCTGCAGGAATCGTGGAACTACAGTGTTATTTAAATTTTGAATCGACTCTACGTCATGTGTCAGCCTAAATAACATGTCTCCGCGCGGTGTCTTTTGGAAAAAGGACATTGGGGCTTTATGCAATTTCTTAAAAACACGCAATTGCATATCCGTTATGACATTCAGCCCAACTTTGATTTGAATATATTCCTGCATACTCTCAAATACTACTTTTCCAATATAAGAAACAATAATACCTCCGATGATCAACGGAAGAAGTTCAATTACATTATGTAAGAGTACATCATCAACCAATTTACCTGTCAGAATTGGCGGAAGTATCGTAAATCCCCCACCAATCAAAGAAAAAACTACTGCTATTGTAATACTGATCCAATACGGCTTAAAGTGGCCAAGTATCTCACCCGCTAAACGCATATCTTTATACACCCCCATAAATTCATATTTTATTATATTTTCAGAATATTATCACCATTTTTTACACAAAATTACATATTCTTATAAATGGATAGATAAGATACACGAGAAAATATCAAAATAATAGAAGTTATAGAGATACTAATAAAAAGAGGGAAAGTAAATGAGAGTCGATCATTCTTAATCAGATACATTTTGAACTTCAACCTTATGCCAAATAGACTTCCAATTCTTTTTTGAAACTCGCTCCTTATAAATAACAGCCAAGTCTTTTGACCCGCGAAAATAAGGAGTTGGCTTCACTTCTAAATTGATAACATCATCTAATCCATGAGGAGCAAAAAGAATTAGATTATTCTCACTATCTATCTTTATGCCTAGAGCTGTCGCCGTTTCAGGGAATTTTGAAATGGCATCCTGCGAAGAGGTATAGGGAGATGAGTTATTAATCATATGCATTCTAGCTTCATTTTTCACAGACCAAGGTATATCTGGCATAATACTAATCAATTTATTCTCAAATTCTTTTTCGATATCCTCATTAATTATTGATTTATCAAAATAGATAACATCAACATCCGGTGTTTCAGTACGATCATTAAATCCGTGCAAAGTATCCCAGATTTTTGAACGGATAAATCCTGCACATATCCACCAATCAGGTAAATTTAAAGTGCTCGCAGCCTTTATAATCTCCATCATTTTTTCATCGTTTTGAATTAGCCTAATAACATCCTCTTCATTCTTTAACATCTTAAAACGACCCCACCTTCCACAATCGAACATATATTCCAATTTTAACAAATCTCTAGCCAGTTTACCGTAATAATTTATACTGTTTTAAAACACCTCCACGCAAAAAAATAGATTCCTCTCATCCGTTGGAATCCTGCCCATTTTTATTTTCGATATCAATGCCTGTCTGTCTTAATAAGAATTATGTATATATATCATCTGTGAATGCTTATAGAAATCTCTCTTTATTTGTGCAGCAATAATATTTTTCTGGATTTCAGATGTACCTTCATAAATCTTGGTGATTCTTGCATCACGATAAAATCGCTCGATTGGATATCCTTTCATATATCCTAAGCCCCCATGAATCTGAACGGCTTTATCAGCTACTCGATTAAATATTTCTGAACCCTGTAGTTTAGACATAGCCGCTTCTTTAATAACATTCTTTCCTTGGTCCACCATCCAGGCAACCTTATAGGTTAATGCACGGAGCGATTCAATGTCCAAGGCCATATCAGCCAAATAGTGCTGGATAATTTGCTGTTCAAAAATCGGCTTCCCGAATTGGTTCCGTTCAAATGCATATTGGACCGATAATTCCAATAATTTTTGACAGGATCCCAGATTCCTCGCAGCCAGACCAACGCGGCCATTAGCTAGAATCTTAAGAGCATTCACGTATCCCATTCCCTCTTGTCCAAGAATATTATCTGAGGGAACCTCGCAATCTTCAAAAAAGATTTCGAAAGAATGAGAGCCTCGCAAGCCCATTTTTTCTTCCTTTTTCCCAATAATCATTCCTTTTGTACCCTTTTCTATCAAAAAGGAGGTAATTCCTTTAGGACCTGCATCCGGATTAGTTACAGCCATCACGGTAAATAACCCGGCAATGGATGCATTAGTTATATAGTGCTTGGTTCCATTTAGAAGATAGCTGTCTCCTTTTCGAACGGCTCTTGTTCTAATCGCAGCTGCATTTGAGCCAGCTTCAGGCTCTGTTAAAGCAAATGCACCAATTAATTCACCAGTTGCCATTTTGGGTAAATATTTTTGCTTCTGCTTATCATTTCCCATCTCAACTATCCCAACAGAGCCAATACCCGTATGTGCTCCAATGATGGTCGTATAGCCATTATGCGTACGGCCTAGCTCCTCATATATGGCACATTTGCCAACCATATCAAGGCCAAGTCCGCCATAGTCTTCCGGGATACTCAAACCAAATAGACCCATATCCCTGCTTAGCTGCATGATATCCTCAGGTATATAATCATTTTTCTCGATGTAGTCTGCTTTCGGATCGACCGTTTCATCAATGAATTGTTTGATCATCTTTTTCATTTCTACCGTTTCTTCTGATAAGGTAAAGTCCATACTCGTTCTCTCCCCTCTTCTTTTTAATTTGGTATATCATGCTTTTTTCAGCTGAGTCCCAGTTGTTTAGAGATAATGACCTTCATAATTTCATTGGAGCCCGCAAAAATGGATGTAACAGGTATATCTCTGTACCGTCTGGAAATTTTGTATTCCTCCATATAGCCATAACCGCCATGAAGCTGCATACATTGGGTGGAGACACGTTTTGCCATCTCTGTCGTCCACCATTTAGCCATACTTACTTCCTTCACAATTTCTTTTCCATCGATATGTTTTTTGATTAAATCATCGACAAAAGTCCGGCCAAGTCTTATTTCAGTAGCAATTTCGGCCAGCGTAAATTGAGTGTTCTGAAATTGACTGATTGGTTTCCCAAAGGCATTTCTATCTTTTACATATTGGATGGTTATTTGCAGCATATCTTCAGCAGCCACGACCGCATTTGTTGCGCATAAGAGCCGTTCCTCCTGAAGATTCATCATCATATAGCGGAAGCCTTTTCCTTCTTCTCCCAATCGATTTGAGACTGGCACTATACAATCTTCAAATATTAGCTCACTCGTATCCTGGCTGTGCATTCCCACCTTATTTAACTTCCTCCCACGCGTAAACCCTGGGGTATCTCGTTCAACTAATATAAGACTGATCCCTTTATGTCTTGGTTCAGCTTTTGGATTCGTTTTACAGGCAACAATAATCAAATCAGAATGGATTCCATTTGTAATAAATGTTTTCTGACCATTTAATATATACTGATTACCTTTACGGATAGCCGTCGTTTGGATGTTTGCCAAATCAGATCCAGCCCCTGGTTCTGTCATTGCAATCGAAGTAATCAGTTCCCCTTTAACGCATTTTTTCAAAAATCTATGCTTTTGTTCCTCATTGCCAAATGTATGTAAATAAGGAACAATGATATTGCTGTGAGTTCCTATGCCCGTCAAACCAGCTCCTATTCTTGCTAATTCTTCACTTAAAATAATAGCAAAGCCAAAATCAGTACCCATTCCGCCATACTCCACACTGACCCACGGACAAATGAAGCCTTGTTCACCCATCTTCTCCCAAAAGGATCGAGGGATCAATCTCTCCTCTTCCCATGTTTCAAAATAGGGAACAGCTTCTTTTTGTAAAAAACTCACGAGTGATTTCCTGAACATTTCATGTTCATCAGTAAAAAATGGCCGTCTTGCCCTTTTTATCTGATCCTGTTTCACCTTGATTGACACCTAAACCCCTCCATGTAAAAAAGATTATTGCTACAACTGTGATGTAAGATTAGCACTTAAACTTTCTCTGAAATTCGGGTGTACGATGTTCAGCATTTGCTGTCTTCGTTCTTTAAGTGATTTGCCAAACAAGGAAGCAATTCCGTACTCTGTCACAATATAATCAATCTCTGATTTTAAGGATGTAACAGAAGATACAGTATTTTTTATTCTCGACCTAGTACCTCCCATTGCAGTCGCTGGAAGGGCAATAATAGCTTTTCCACCTTTTGAAAGTCTGGCCCCACGAATAAAATCCATTTGGCCGCCAACTCCAGCTAATGGATAATTGCCAATTTGCTCAGCATTTATTTGTCCTGTCAAATCGACTTCCAAAGCTGAGTTAATTGAATAGAAATCCGTAATCTTTGAAATTTGTAAGCTATTATGTGTAAAATCTGTTGGGTATAAGCAAATATCCTTATTGAGGTTGGCGAATCTATATAACTGCTGACTTCCAGTTAAAGTGGTACAAACCGTTTTACCAGTCATCACTTCTTTTCTTTCATTAGTAATAACTCCTCGCTTCATCATTTCCATGACACCGTCTGTTATAGTACCGGAATGAACACCCAATCCCTTCTTTTCCTTAAGGGCCAAAAGAACGGCATCTGCAATTTTACCTATCCCAACTTGAATCGTTGCATAATCAGGGATTAATTGTGCAACATTTTTACCGATTGCCTCTTCTATTTTGTTTGGAATTCCAGATGAAATCGTCAATAAACTATCATTTGATTCAACAAAATAATCAATCTCTGATACATGAATTTCTGAATCCCCAAATGTCCTGGGAAGATTGCTATTGACCTGAGCAATGACTTTACCAGCATGTTTACTAAGTGAATGGATAATATCGACTGAGATTCCCAGATTACAATAACCATCTTGATTGGGAGGAGTAACCTGAATCATGGCAAAATCAATTTTATTTGTTTCCACCCATGCCGGTAATTCGGATAAATTCAAAGGTATATAATCACCATTTCCTGCATGAAAAACCCCCTTTAATAATGAGGATCCAAGGAATGTCCTGATAAAAAAATGAGGATTCCTCTCCGATTCAGCATACAAGCAGGGACTCCCAACAATACAAGTGTATAAATTTAATAAACAAAACCGTTCCTTTTGCCGAATAAGTTCCTTTACCAGCTGTTGCGGTTCATTACAAAAAGGTGCCAAAAATACATTGTAAGAGGAGTCTATAAGAGAGATTGCCTCTTTTGCAGTGACGGTACGTGAACGGTAAAGATCCAACCCTTTCTTCTCTTGCATGGCCTAAACCTGCAGATTCTCAACAATGGAGGATATTCCTAAGCCTCCCCCAATGCAAAAGGTGACCAATCCATATTTTTCTCCCCTGCGCTCCATTTCATGAATAAGCTTGGTCATTAAAATACCTCCAGTCCCTCCGATTGGATGGCCAAGCGCAATCGCTCCGCCATTTACATTCAATCGTTTCGTATCCAAATCCAATTCTTTAATCACAGCTAAGGTTTGAGCAGCGAATGCTTCGTTTAATTCTATCAGTCCTATATCCTCTAACTTCAACCCGGCTAGCTTCAGTGCTTTTCTCGTAGCTGGTGCAGGACCGATTCCCATAATATCTGGAGAAACACCGGCAACTGCCTGAGCAATGATTTTTGCTTTACGTTTATAGCCCTTTTGAATAGCTGTTTCTTCTGCCATCAGCATAACCAACCCTGCTCCATCATTCCTACCGCTTGAATTCCCTGCCGTTACAGTTCCATTTTCTTTAAAAACAGGGTTAAGCCGCGCCAATTGCTCCATACTCGTTTTTCTTGGATGTTCATCCACTTTAAATATTTCTGTCCCTTTCTTCGTCTTTATCTGATATGGAATGATTTGATCATTAAATAGACCAGAAGAAATAGCACGTTCAGCCTTTTCTTGACTTAAAAGTGCATATTCATCCTGCTCTTCTCTGGTGATTGAATATTTTTCGGCAAGGTTTTCTGCTGTCATCCCCATGGTTAAATGACCGTATGTCTCGATTGGTTGTGCACGTGGCTGACTTTCCGTATTGGAATCAAGTATTTTCGTATTACCAGTGCCAAACCCATAACGAGCATTACGTAAATAGAATGGTGCCTGACTCATACTTTCAGCCCCTCCGGCAATTACTATGTCCGATAAGCCGCACATGATTTGCTGGACACCATTATGAATAGCCTGCACTCCTGATCCGCATTGGCGATGGACCGTATAACCCGGCGTTTCGATTGCAAGTCCGGCACGTAATAATGCCAATCTAGCCAGGTTAGGCTGATCTGTGCTTTGTTTCGCCTGGCCGATAATGACTTCATCAATCTCATCTTTCTGGACTCCTGTGCGTTCAATCAATCCGTTCATGGTGGCAGCAGCAAGAAAATCCACTTCCTCATTTTTTAACGATCCGCCTATCCTTCCAACCGCCGTCCGAACAGCCTCAACAATCACCGCATTTCTCATACTACATCCTCCCATCAACCTTGAGTTTCATACTAGTAAGACTTAGGCAAACCTAAGACATGCTCCGCTACATAAGAAAGAATCATATTAGTTGAAATTGGTGCCACTTGATAAAGGCGTGTTTCTCTGAATTTCCTCTCTACATCATATTCAGATGCAAAACCATATCCTCCAAAGGTTTGCAGTGCTGTATTAGCAGCATCCCACGACGCTTCAGCGGCAAGCAATTTCGACATATTCGCCTCAGCCCCACATTTTATGCCTGAATCAAATAGTCTTGATGCCTCCTTACGCATTAAGTCCGCTGCTTCTATTTGAATATGTGCCTTCGCCAATGGAAATTGAATTCCTTGATTTTTCCCAATTTGCCGATCAAAAACGACTCTTTCGTTTGCATATTGAGTTGCTTTCTCTATAAACCATCGTCCATCCCCTATACATTCAGCGGCAATTAATATTCGTTCTGCATTCATACCATCTAAAATATAGGAAAAACCTTTTCCTTCTTCACCAATCAAATTTTCGGCTGGTACCTTTAAATTTTCAATAAATAATTCAGTCGTAGAATGGTTCATCATCGTCTGAATGGGACGGATGGTAATACCATTGTTTATTGCCTCCCTCAAATCAACAAGCAGGACAGATAAACCTTCCGTTTTTTTCTTAATTTGACTGACCGGTGTAGTCCTCACTAGCAACATCATTAAATCAGAATGCTCTGTTCTTGAAATAAATACTTTCTGGCCATTCACGATATAATAATTTCCTCTTCTTTCTGCAAAAGTCTGTAATTTAGTCGTATCGGTACCTGTCGTTGGTTCTGTGACTCCAAAAGCCTGCAATCGTAATGTACCGTCAGCAATACGAGGTAAATAGTTTGACTTTTGTTGCTGGTTTCCATGCCGGGCTAACGTCCCCATTATGTACATTTGAGCGTGACAGGCACCAGCGTTGCCTCCGCTTCGGTTAATTTCTTCAAGAATAATAGAGGCTTCCGCAATCCCTAATCCAGAACCACCATACTCTTCTGGGATCAAAGCTGATAGAAAACCATTTCTCGTTATTTCATTTACAAACTCTTCAGGGTATGCATTTTTCATGTCTAGCTCTCTCCAATAAGAGCCGGAGAATCGTTGACATACTCTTCGTACACTGTGACGCAGCTCTTTATTAAATTGGACTGTTTCTTCCAGGGGAACAGATTTCACTTAACTCACCTCCAATCACCTATTGTTTACTTAACACGCCTAACCAAGAGAAAAATTTAGAATAAGTGCTCCTATTTATATAATTTATTAATCTTTGCTTAAAGAGAGCCTCCCGGAATCATTTTTGAATAATGACAGGCTCTCCTGATTTTATTTACCGATGAACTTAGGGGACCGTTTCTCGACGAATGCCCTTACTCCCTCAAGTCGATCCGAGGTTGATAAACATCGGTTATAGTACTCTTGTTCTACAATTTTTGCTTCATTATTCTTTAATACAGACAAGGAATCTATTGCTGCTTTTGCTTGCTGGACAGCTATAGGGGCATTACGGGCAATACCCCCAGCAAATTCGAATGCTGATTCATATAATTCAGCAGAACTGGTCATCCTGTTCAATAATCCATCCTTTTCCGCTTCTAAAGCCGACACAATCCGTCCTGTACATATCCATTCCTTTGCACGGTGAACCGGTATTCGCTTTGATAGCAATCTCGTTCCGCCACACCCAGGCATAATTCCACGCGTCACTTCCGGCAATCCAAACTGTGCCGTATCTGCTGCAATTAAAAAATCACAATTCAAAACGAGTTCAAATCCTCCAGCCAAAGCATACCCATCCACTACCGCGATAACCGGTTGCTTAAGAGATGCTATAGCAGTGAACATTTCCCGAAATAGCTGGTGCTGATTTTTCCACTCTTCCTCATTCAGCTCGTTGCGCTCCTTCAAATCTGCACCGGTACAAAAAGCTTTCTTATTGGACGATGTGATTAAAACCACCCTTGCATCACTTTCAGAAATAATTTGAGTAACCGCAAGGATTTCTTTAGCCATCTCTGTATCAAAGGCATTAAGCGCTTTAGGTCTGTTTAATCGTATTTCGGCTATATGCCCCTCCACACCGACCCGTTTCCATTCAACATACTTCATACAGATGATTCCCCCAGACTTCTTCCCAATAGCAAACACTTACATGCTTATTGATGAGTAAATACCGGACGGCGTTTTTCAAGGAATGCAGTTACTCCCTCTTTCATATCCTCTGTTGTAAAGATTTCCTGGAACAGGTTTGATTCCAATTCGAGCCCATCCTGTAATTGATGATCTGCCCCCTCATTGACTGCCTGCTTGATTCTTCTTAAAGCCTGAAGAGAATGCCTGCTGATTTTCCGGGCCAGTTTGCGGGCAGCTTCAATCCCTTCTTCATCTGTAGCAATTTGATTAATGATCCCGAGCTGAAGCGCTTCTTTAGCCGTTATCGAATCGCCTGTAAACATCAGCTCTTTTGCTTTAGCTGAACCGATTAAACGGGGCAGCCTTTGCGTTCCCCCTCCACCTGGAAATAGGCCGAGCTTCACTTCAGGCAAGCCAAGTTGGGCCGTCTCCTTGGCAATACGAAGATCACAGACAAGTGCAAGTTCAAATCCACCACCCAGTGTTATTCCATTTAAATAGGCAATAGTAGGCTTCGGAAAATCGGATATCAATCGAAAAACCTCATTTTTCTTACTGGGCTGTTTTCTGGCCTCCGTGCTTTGGTTAATCATGTTGGGGAACTCCTTAATATCTGCTCCCGCCATAAATGCCCGGTCACCTTCCCCTGTTAAAATAACCGTAACCACTGAATTGTCATCTCTCAGTTCAGTAAAGGCATCACAAAGCTCACTTGCCAGTAGTTCACTCAAAACATTCATCGGTGGATTATTAATGACGACCGTTGCGACATTATTCTCTTTTTCAACACGCAGCAATGAATACATAGCACTGCCTCCTCTTAATCTATTATTTTGGCTGCATACGAATTGCCCCATCCAGGCGAATTGTTTCTCCATTCAGCATTGGATTTTCAATAATACTTTTGACGAGCATGGCATATTCTGAGGGATATCCGAGCCTTGGCGGGAATGGTACCATCGCACCGAGGGCACTCCTGGCCTGCTCTGGTAATCCCCCAAACAAAGGTGTGTCAATCAAGCCCGGAGCAATCGTCATAACACGAACTCCGCTTCTCGCTAAATCTCTTGCCAACGGCAAGGTCATGCCAACAATTCCACCCTTTGAAGCACTATAGGCTGCTTGGCCAATTTGTCCATCAAAAGCTGCTACTGAAGCTGTATTAATGACAACACCTCTTTCCCCTTCTTCATTAGGTTCATTCTTAATCATTTGTTCTGCAGCCAGACGAATTACATTAAATGTCCCAACCAAATTGACCTCAATCACTTTTTTAAATCTGCCAAGATCATGAACTTTATCCTTAGAGACGACTTTTTCACCTACTCCAATCCCTGCACAATTGACGACCGTATTGATTTTCCCAAACGTTTCAACACTTTTCTCAATGGCAGTCCGAATCTCATCCTCACTGGTTACATCCGCTTTTACAAAGATCACATTTTCATGACCGAGTGATTCGGCTAATGCCAGCCCTTTATCTTCCGAGCGATCGATAATCGTTACTTTCCCGCCATTTTCCACAATATTCTTGACTGTAGCCTCTCCCAGACCCGAAGCTCCACCTGTTACAACAGCAATTATATTTTGCATCTTCATACAACCAACCTCCATTTTTTAGTTTTCAATCATACCTGTTTGATTGTTCTATTCAATTCGTTTGATAATCGTTGCATTGGCCATACCGGCACCCTCGCAAATAGCCTGTAATCCATATCGTCCACCCGTTCTTTCGAGTTCATGCATTAAAGTAACCATGACCCTTGCCCCACTTGCACCAAGAGGATGACCGAGTGCAATCGCTCCTCCGTTTACATTTAACTTATTCATGCTTGCTTCAAGTTCTTCCTTCCAACAGAGCGGAACTGGTGCAAAGGCTTCATTGACTTCATATAAATCCATATCCTGTATCGTCAGTCCTGCTCTATCAAGTGCCATTCTCGTCGCCTCGATCGGTCCAGTTAACATCAGGGTTGGATCGGATCCTACAATCGTTCGGGCAATTATCGAAAATCTTGGTTTTAAGCCTAATTCCAACGCCTTCTCCTTAGACATGATTAACAGGGCTGCAGCTCCGTCACTCATTTGACTGGCATTCCCAGCGTGTATCACACCATTTTCTCTAAAAACTGTAGGCAAAGTGGCCAGCTTTTCAAGAGACGTTCCCCGACGTGGGCCTTCATCCTGTGTAACTAAAGTCTTTGCTCCCAAATCATCCAATACTTCCACTGGCACGATTTCACGATCAAAGCGCCCCTCATTTTGGGCTTGAATAGCTCTCTGATGACTCAATAGAGAAAATTCATCAAGTTGATTGCGGCTAAAGCCCCATTTCTCAGCAATTCTTTCTGCTGATAGTCCTTGATTGATTAATTCATAACGGGAAGACAGCTGTTCACTAGGCTGTGAATGCTTTCTTGTTGAACCCATCGGCACTCGTGACATACTCTCCACTCCACCCGCTATAACGATATCCATATCTCCACTCAAAATGGCTTGTGCGGCAAAATGAACCGCTTGTTGACTGGAACCGCATTGTCGATCAATCGTCGTGCCAGGTACTTTAATGGGGAAATCAGCCATCAAGGCAGCTGAACGTGCAATATTTAACCCTTGTTCTTCCACTTGGGATACACACCCAATAATGACATCCTCAATCAAATCAGAAGAAACACCTGCCCTGTTTACTACTTCTTTTAAAACGTTTGCGAGCAAATCATCCGGGCGGATGGAGCTCAATACTCCATTACGCTTTCCTACCGGTGTTCTGACTGCTTCAACAATTACGGCCTCCCTCATATAACTCTCCCCCTTATAATCCAATTTTCTTAGCGATTATTTGCTTCATAATTTCATTTGTACCTGCATATATCGAGGTGACCGCTATATCTCGGTATCTTCTCGCAATCGCATATTCTTCCATAAAACCGTAACCACCGTGCAATTGCATACATTGGCTGACCAACCTCTTTGCCATATCGGTTATCCACCATTTGGCCATGCTCACCTCGGTGACAATATCCTGTCTCTCCATATGCCTCACAATTAAATCGTCGATAAATGTGCGACCTATCTCCACTTCGGTCGCCATTTCAGCTATTTTAAATTGTGTATTTTGAAATTCACTGATTGATTTACCAAAGGCTGTCCGCTGTTTGACATAATCAATCGTGATTTTCAATGATTCCTCTGCTGCTGCTAAGGCCTGAATCGCACACATTAACCTCTCCTGCTGAAGCTTGGCCATCAAATAATAGAATCCTTTATTTTCTTCTCCTAATAAATTGCTTATCGGTACTCTTGCATCCTCGAAAATTAACTCAGTCGTTTCACCCGCAAGCTGACCAATCTTATTCAGCTTTTTGCCGCGTATAAATCCGGGTGTTTCTTTTTCAACTACAATCAGACTGATTCCTTTATGTCCTGCCTCTGGATTTGTTTTACAGGCAACAATGGTCAGGCCGGACCTGAGTCCATTTGATATAAACGTTTTTTGCCCATTAATAATATAGTGATCCCCATCTCTAACAGCTCTTGTCTGCAAATTCCCTAAATCTGATCCCGTTCCCGGCTCAGTCATTGCAATAGCCGTTGAATATTCACCCGTAATGCACTTTGGAATCCATCTTTGTTTTTGTTCTTCTGTACCGAATTCATATAAATATGGAACAACAATATCATTATGTAAAACACATCCTCCGATTCCGCTTCCGACTCTTTCAAACTCCTCAGCAAGAATGACTGAATAGGCAAAATCTGCATTAAACCCACCATATTTTTCATCTGCCCACGGTACAAGAAACCCTTGGTCTCCTAACTTTTTCCACAAATCTCTAGGTGTGCTTTTCTCCTTCTCCCAATCAAGATAGTAAGGAATCACTTCCTTATCTAGAAATTTCCGAACTGATTCACGAAAAATACGATGCTCTTCCTTTAAATAACCGGTCATATTTGTACTCCCTTTCTATTCATAGTCTTATATCTGTACACCCTATATACATGCAATTATCATGCCAAATTATTAAATGGGTATTCCGCCAGATTGTGAGATTGGTTGTATGAAATCTGTACACCTTCCCATTCATTAGTGTCTCGTTTCGTCCATTGTCGCTTGCTGTAGCAGGTTGGTTTAAACGGCACCTAGCAAAATACGCTAATTATCAATCTATAAAGAAAAAACTGCCGGTATTCATACACAGCAGTTTACTAGCGTTTATTTTTGATAGGTTCGATTATGCTGGCCAAGCTTTGGATAGGTACCGATTATTTCATTTGAAAATGCTCCTGATTGAAATCCAGTCACCATATATCGATATGAATCTTTCTCGTGAATTAGATTTCTGTCCTTCATATAGATATGTTCGCTTAGCTCATCGGCTTCAAGGACAGGCGCCATGCAGCAATCCACTTCCATAGAGAAATGAATCCATTCCTCGAATGTTTTACTTGCAAACAATTGAACTATTTCCTGATAAACTTCATTTTGCTTAGTCGGCTTAGAAAATTGAGCATTTATCCATGCATCCTGTCCTGTTGCCGCGCAAAAATTCCGCCAAAACTTTGTCTCCAACGCACATAACGTCATATACCTGTGATCTTTGGTTTCATAAATTCCATAACAAATCACATTACCATTTAAAGTAGGGATTCCGTTTTTTCTGCCTGTTGCTGATTCAATAAACACATGGTAATTCATTAATGCAGCAGTCGTGTCCAATAAAGCAATATCTAAATAGCTTCCACTGCCTGATCGTTCTCTTTGAAAGAGGGCACCTAGTATAGCTTCGGTTGCTGAAGTTCCACCGATCAAATCAGCAAATGTAAGTGACGGTTGAATGGGTCTGCCATTCCCATCCTTTAACTGAGCTAATACACCGCTGAGAGCCATGTAATTCAAATCATGGCTGCCTAGTTGGTGCATGGTTCCTTTTTGACCATAGCCGGATAAGGAGCAATAAATAAGCGATGGCTGCAGGACTTTTATATCTTCGTATCCAAGCCCTAAGCGAGCCATTACACCAGGACGGTAGCTTTCAATTAAAATGTCTGAATTACGGATCAACTCAATCGCCAATTCTTTGTCCGCTTCGTTTTTCAAATCCAGGGCCAAGCTATTTTTATTTCGGTTCATACACCGGAAAAGATAATTTTCTTTTTGATCATCCTCCAATGGCATACGCGCATGATCTCCAGTTGGAGGCTCTATTTTAATGACTTCTGCTCCTAAATCTGCCAGCCGCAGGGTTGCATAGGGTCCGGGCAAGTTTTGGGTGAAATCAACTACTTTAATTCCCTTAAGCATGTACGCTTCCTCCTTAAATTCACCTAATTCATAACCTGTTAAAATATAGAATTTATCCCATTCATAAAGAATGTCTGATTTTCAAACACCTTCATTTCTGCTGTTTTAAGTGGGAAGATTCAGGCAGTAACCAATCATACTTCTTTAGCTTGTCATACAATACAGATCGGCTGATTCCAAGCAGAAGACAGGCCTTACTTTTATTCCCTCCTGACATTTCCAATGCTTTTTGTATGGCCATCTGCTCCGCTTTCGCTAATAAAGGCTGTGTTTCATCTTCCTCCTCTTCATTCAAGAAAAAATCATAGCCAACTTTCTGCAGAATATATTCTGGAATGTCCTCTAGGCCGACTTTGCCATCCTCTGCAAAAATCATGGCTCTCTCCCAAACATTCCGCAATTCCCGGATATTTCCAGGCCAATCATACTCCAATATTGCTTTCTCGAACAATGGGTTCCACCCTGTAATACTTGTCCCGTTTTGTTTATTAAATTCTTTAATAAAAGCTTCGCTTAGGAGGAGAATATCCTTTTTTCTCCGCCTTAAAGGAGGAATCTCGAAGGATATGACATTCAACCGGTAAAATAGATCCTCCCGAAATCCCCCGGCAGCAACCATTTTTTCCAAGGGACGATTGGTAGCGGCAATGATTCGGACATTTACACTGATCCGTTCTGTTCCGCCTACTCTGTAAAACTCTCTTTCTTGCAGGACACGAAGCAGCTTGGCCTGAATGGGTAAGGACATATCCCCAATCTCATCGAGAAAAAGTGTGCCACCATTAGCCATATCAAATTTGCCGATCTTCCCTTTATGTTTAGCGCCTGTAAAAGCGCCTTCTTCATATCCAAAAAACTCTGACTCCAATAAATGCTCTGGTATAGCTGCGCAGTTCACCGTAATAAACGGACCCTTTCCAAATGGACTGGCACTATGGATGGCATGGGCAAATAACTCTTTACCTGTTCCGCTTTCCCCAAAAATTAATACCGTGGTCTTTACCTTGGCTGCTTTCATCCCACTCCTCATAAGCTTATCCATTTGCTTATCGTGTGACAGGATTTGATTAAAAGTAAATCTTGATTTCTCAAGCTTGGTAGGATTCAGATTCTTCCTATCATTTATCTCTGCACTTTTGAATAACTCACGGACTTCGTGCAGTTGGCGATAAACGATTTTACCAATGGCACCGATAATTTGCTCATCCTGATAAACGGGTATACGGTGAACGATATAGTCTATTCCTTTAACCTGCATAAACTCACTTACTTCCGCTACACCCGTTTTCATCACATGCGGCAAATGAAGATGTGGTAAAACCGATTCGATTTCCCTCATATCCAATTGCTGTTCATAAAGATCAAACAGCTCAATTAACGAGGGGCTGATAAAAGTAACTTCTTCTTTTTCATTTATCATGACAAGGCCATCATAAGCATTATGGATAACAGATTGCAAAAGTGTTTTCCATTTCTTTTGAAATTTTAGTTCTCTCGTTAAATTCTCTAATTCAGATACATTTTGAAAAAGCGTGATATACCCCTGTTTACCATTTTCTAAATCATACTTCGACAGACGTACCATATAATGTTCGGATTGAAAAACCATTGGAAAATGAGCTTCCATTTTCTCGGAAAATTGATCTAATTGAGGGATATAAATCTCGAGGTTTTCATTGATGAGTGATGAATAAGGGATGCCAATCATGTCAGTGATTTTTTCATTCACAAAGATTATTTGATTTTTTTCATCTGTCATAATGGCTCCCAGATTGGATGTTTGTAAAACTTTTTCAAGCTGTTCTTTTAATAATTGCGTTTCTCTCACGTAATTCATAACCGCATTTGTTTTTGTAAAAATACCTACAGGTGCACCCTGTTTGTTCACAACAATCCCCGTGCCAACCCTGCTCTTGGATATTAGTTTTTCCAACAGTTCAGCATTCATATCCTCCAAAACCGTTCCTACATCTTTTTTGATATACTCACTGATAGTCGTATCTTTAGAAACATCAGTCAGAATCATTTGGTACAATGAACTTCTTGTAAATACGCCAATAAGTTTTCCAGAACTGTTTGTCACCGGAATCGTATTCCACTTTTGCTTATACATGATTGACAGCGCTTCCATCAATGTGTTCGTTGGTGATAAACAATGTTCGAGCGGACTCATAATTTCTTTAACGGGCTTTATAGTTTTCTCCCCCTTTAAGATTCTATATACGTTTTCCACAAATACGTGTAAAACTCCTCTAAATATAGGAAGGGAATAAAAATCGGCAAAATCCTTCTCGTTTAAGAATCAGGATTTTGCCCCACTGAAATCATTTATTATTTAATAGTATTTTTATCGTAATCTTTTAAAACAGTTTTTAGCATTTTTCCTGTTCCTGATTTCGGTAGTTGGTCAATAAAACAAATATAATCAGGAACCTTATACTCTGCCAGTCTCTCTTTACAATAGGAAACTACCTCTTCTTCCTGTAACTCTGGTTTTTTCTTTGCTACATAGGCCACCGTTTTTTCGCCAAAGACCGGATCAGGCCTGCCAATAACGGAACACTCCAAAATATCAGGGTGCGTGTACAATACTTCCTCTAACTCACGCGGGTAAATATTAAAGCCGCCTCTGATGATCATGTCCTTCTTCCGGTCCACAATAAAATGGTATCCATCTTCATCATAATAGGCCAAATCACCAGTATATAACCATCCATCTTTAATCGTGTTAATCGTATCATCTTCCTTCTTATAGTAGCCCTTCATCATGTTTGGTCCTCTGAAAATAATCTCCCCTACCGCGTGAGGCTCTACTTCCTCACCTTCCGGGTCAACAATTTTCAAATCGACGCCAGGAATAGGCACTCCAACAGAATTCAATTTTTTAGCCATATCTCGAGGTGTGGTCATTAGCATAACTGTACTTTCTGTCAGACCATATCCTTCTGATATTTCTACACCAAGTGATTGATTGGTCTTATGGAGGATCTCAGCAGGCAAACTCGCACCACCACAACCAGCTGTCCGAAGATGAGAAAAGTCTAAATCTGAAATGGCTGGATTTTGAAGAAAGAAAGCATACATAGTTGGGACGCCCAAGAATATCGAGATTTGATATTTTGATATCTTTTCAAGTGTATCAACAGGATGAAAACGTTCCTCTAAATAAATCGTACTTCCGTGGGCAATCGGCGCTAGGAATCCTTGTAATTTGGCATAAGCATGAAAAAGAGGCAATACACAAAGGACCCTGTCTTTTGGCGTTAATTGATTAATGACGGCTGCCGTAATTGTCATCCAATTCAAGTTGGCATGTGTAATCATGGCTCCCTTTGGATTACCGGTCGTCCCGGATGTATAAATGATTTGCGCGACATCCTCCGCATGAACAGGGGCCACCTTGCTGATAGGAGATAGAGATTGCAATTCCTGCCAGTCAGTAAATGGATGATTTTCCTCTTCTCCAAAATAATAGATTTCTTTCATCTGTTTAAAGTCATTCATAGAGTTTTGAATGACAGCGGATGCAGCAACTTCCGTAATTAAATATTCCGATTCCGAATCATTAATAATATAGGTTGTTTCTTTTTCTTTAAAGGTAGGGTTAATGGGTACGACTGTTGCACCAGTTGCTAATATAGCAAAATACGTAATGATATATTCCGGTCGATTGGTCATCATCAACGCTACTTTTGTCTCCTGAGTAATGCCTTTATTTTTTAACCCGGCTGCAACACTGAAAATTTGATCTCTCAGCTCTTGATAAGTCATCACTTGTTCCCGGTAATGAATAGCGTGCTGATTGGGCAAACGCGACACAGTGGACGTTAGCAGTTCAACAATATTCAAAAATTAACTACCTCCTTAAAATATAGAATCTATATTTCCGCCTATTAAACACTTACTTTTGTGCCTAAAACCTCTCGGCAAACCTGCTCAATTACCTCTTCTGGCAAACGATAGGTTTGACCAGAAGGATCATTTTGGACAGCAGATATAAGTTCCGATATATCGGCAGATTCAATGTTATATTCAGAAAAATCATCTGGTAAGTTTACAGCTTTACGAAGTGCTTCAATTTCTTCTATACATTGCTGTAAGCACTCTTCCTCGGTATCGGCAATATTCTCAATGCCAAGCGCCTGAGCAAATTCTTTTATCTTAGGTAAATAGAGAGGAGCTAAGTTTTTCATAACACTCGGCATTAAAACAGCATTGGCTAAACCATGTGGGATGCCATACTTTGCACCAAGAGTATGGGCTATATTATGGATTGGCATTTCAGCAAATGCCAAGACAAAGCTTGTAATCGCCATCGCACTCGCCTGCAGCATAGTAGCACGTGCTGCGATGTTACTGCCTTCATGTACAGCTGTTTCCAAATTAGCTCTAATTAGTTTAGCAGCATGGAGTGCAAATGCATCTCCCATTGCACTTGAATTATTGGAAAAATACCCTTCAACTGCATGGGTTAAGGCATCTAATCCAGTAAAAGCCGTAATTTTTGGCGGTAAGCCAACAGTTAACTCTGGATCAAGAATTGCGATATCTGAATTGATAAATGGATGGAGCAAATTACACTTCACCCCTAATTGCTCATTGTAGACGACCGAGATGCCTGATATCTCCGCACCTGTTCCGGCTGTAGTTGCAATCGAAATGTGGGGAATACCCATATGCTGAGCCTCTGGCCAAACTTCTAAAACATTTCCATTCATGGCATGTTCGATCTTGTTCACTTTCTTATGAAGACACCATTTAATGGTTTTTGCTGTATCCAAAACTGAACCACCGCCGATGGCAATCAAAGAATCACCATTGCACTCTTTGTAATATTGCAGCCCTTTATTAATATTGGAGGACTTGGCATCCTGTGTAACATCATCAAATACCCCTGCCAATTGGATACCAGGTACCATCTCAAATAAACGCTGGATTTTTTTCGTCAATCCGGCCTGGGTTAAGCCTTTATCTGAATATAAAACCGGTCGTTTACCGCCCAATGATTGAATTAAGTCTGGAATAAGTATATGCGACCCTGCCCCATTCTTAATGATTGATCGATGGATAAATTCATAATACGAAGTGACCTTCATCTTATCTCCCCATTCCTATTAGTTTTAAAAGAATGCTAGAATATCAGCCCTAAAGCTGCCCGTTGTTCATTTTCAGTTGTGAGTGCTGTTATAATACTTTTTTGCTCTGTATACTCATTGAAAACCTGACTTCCCAATTCACGTCCAAGCCCGCTTTGTTTATAACCGCCGAATGGAGCATCATTTCTGAATGCATGCCATTCATTAATCCAAATTGTTCCTGCCTTAAGCTGCGTGGCAATTTCATTTGCTTTTACAACATCACGGGACCATACTCCTGCTGTTAATCCATAAATCGTATCATTAGCGATTTCAATAGCTTCTTCCACTGTTGAATACTTCATCACACACAGAACTGGACCAAAAATTTCTTCCTGTGCTATTTTCATATCATTAGTGACATCTGCAAAAATGGTTGGCTCGATGAAATAACCCTGATCAAATCCCGGTCCTTCTGCTTTTTTGCCACCGCATACAAGACGGGCACCCTGTTCCAATCCGGATTCTATATAGCCTAAAACTTTATTCATTTGTTTCTCTGATATGACTGGCCCCATTCCGGTACTTGGATCAAGTGGATGGCCCAATTTTATTTTTGCAGTCATGACCACCAATTTTTCAACGACGATATCATACATCGATTCATGAACCAGGACACGTGTGCTTGCTTCACAAACTTGACCGGCATGAAAGAATACGCCAAGTAAAATCCCAGGTATGGCCACTTCCAGATCAGCATCCGGAAGTACAATTGCAGGTGCCTTTCCGCCAAGCTCGAGCGTAACTTTTTTCACACCCGTAGAGGCTAACTCCATGATTTTCTTTCCTGTTTCAGTTGAACCTGTGAACGCAATCTTCTCTACATCCGGATGTGTCACAAGCGCCTCTCCTACCTCTGAACCTGATCCGGTAATGACATTGAAAACTCCTTTAGGAAGTCCTGCTTCAACAGCAATCTCCGCCAGTTTTAATGTCCCAAGCGGGGTATCAGATGCCGGCTTGACAATAATGGAATTCCCCATAGCAATGGCTGGAGCAATCTTCCACATTGCTAAGACAAGCGGGAAATTGAACGGTGTAATCGCGGCTACAACGCCTAATGGTTCCCGAACCAACTGGGCTCTATTTGCCCCGAACACTTCCCTTACTGGCAATGCTTGAACAAATTCATATTCAAGAGCCATATTGGCTGTTTGCTGAAGAGATAAGATGAGCTGCATTATATCTGCTCCGCCAATTTTACGTAAGGTCGCTCCGGTACTGATACCTTCCAAATAAATTAACTCCTGGGCATGTTCCTTTATTTTACCGGCAAATTGCAACATGATTTGTGCTCTTTCTGCCTGTGTTTTCCTTGACCATACACCTGATTTAAAAACTTCTTTTGCATTTTGGACAGCTTTATTCACATCGTCTTTTGTACCTTTAGGGACTTTACCAACTACTTCAGATGTAGCTGGATTTATGACATCAAACATTTCTCCCGTAGATCCTGGTGTCCATTCTCCACCAATAAATTGTGCGAATTCCTGAACCTTCACGTCTGTACTCATCCTATATCCCCCCTATTTTCTTACTCAAAAATAACTTCAGTTTCATGAATTTCTTCCATCGTTTTTTCCTGGGCACGTGAAAGTACCTCAATCCGAGCACTCAATTGTTTCAGTGCATATTCCATTGCTTTTCCTTCCTCAATACCAAGACTCGTTACTTTTGCCCCATCTTCCCTCGCAGTCAGCTCATAGGCAATTGGAAGCAGCTCCTGGAGTCTTACTTGGACACGATCAAATAACTCGGGGTTTTCATGAATCAAGCGCTGAATAAGGAATGTTCCAAATCCAATATGGCGTCCTTCATCCCTCTTTACATTCCTTATTCCTTCAATAAATCCTGGGAATAGATTCGCTTTTGATAAAGCTTCATAGAAGAACCAATATCCGGTTTCCGCCAATACACCCTCAGCAAAGATATTGTATGTGACCGCAGCATCCAGCATCGCTTCAGGTGACTGATCTACGAGTAATCTATTCATTGTCTTAGGGAGGACATCGTCAAATAATTTCCTATGACCGGATGTCAGGAGATGGCTGAGATCCTCATTCACGCCGATTTCTTCTAAAAATAGACTAAAGAACTCCGCATGCTTAGCTTCTTCAAATAAGAATGTAGATAGGTAGGACTCCTCTTCAAACCATCCTTTTTTGGAAACAGCCATAATCATCGGCAGGATATCCTCCGAGACAGCTTCCTCTCCGCCAATAAACTGTGCAAATTGAATCAGAACTTCCTGCTGCTGATCAGGACTTAGCTTCTTCCAATCTTCTTTATCCTGGCTAAAGTCAATATCAACCGGATTCCAAATCCCATGTCTTTTTGCCTTTTGGTACAGCTTATACGGAAGTGAATCCTTTTTGATCATTTGTTTGGTAGTTACATATTCGCGCATTCATATCCCTCCTTTTAGAATAATTAACTTTTATTTTTTCATGGATGCTTTTCGTATGTATTCCCTCCTCCCTACATTAATAAAGCGCTTACATTAAGTTGCATCCACTTGGAACAGCCTTCATTTAACTAATTGCAAGTTCCGTGCCAACACACTATCCGTGTAAGAATCAGGAAAATAATATGGCCTTTATTTAGGAATGCTTGATTTCCAAACAACCTTTTTTCCTTGCTGTTTGAATATCAAGCATAGGCTTTTTGAACCCTGCAGACGGAACTTCTTTACTTAAACTGTAACTTATAACCTATACATAATATGTTGTAATTTGTAGGCTAACTAAAAAAAGATAGAATAAATCTATCATCAATTTCCAGGCCTATTAATAGGATTTCATTTTGAGACTATTTTTCTTTCTTTTATTAAATTTTAATGAAAAACAAGTTCCCCTGTGAAATCAATCCATATACATAGTTTAAAAAGTACTTTTAGTAAATAATAGAGCGGATTCAACTAATATTTGAACCGTAAATGACAGTAATTGAGCCAAACCACTTTAAGGATTGAATTAGCGAAGACTAAGTGAAAAAGGAAGCCGATTGAGCGCAGATTTTCATTTTTGCGATATGTCTATGTTTAAGCTACTATAACGACTATTTTTCTATCGTGCCTATTAGTATAGATAATTACCCGATAGATACATATAGTTGTACCTTTTTCCCCCTATAAAAAAACTCAACTAGTGAAGTCGCATAAAAAGAGGCAGTGATAAGCCACTAAATTTCCTGTCACTGCCTGATGCTCAAACGAACTGACCTTATCTACTTTTCTGTCTCTAAATATCCCTTTCTAAGGACTGTCTTAACAATTTTTCCAGCTGCGTTTCTTGGCAATGAATCTACGAAATGTACCAGCTTAGGCTTTTTATAGGATGCCAAATGGTCCTGGCAAAAGAGAATGACTTCTTCCTCTGTCATTGTTTCACCAGACTTTAGAACGATATATGCTTGAACCACTTCTCCCCATTTTTCATCAACTGCACCGACGACAGCACTTTCAACCACTTTGGTATGTCTATTTAAGACTTGTTCAATTTCAGCTGGGTAGATATTCTCTCCGCCACTGATAATCATATCTTTTTTACGATCAACGACATAAATAAATCCTTCATCATCCATCCTGACTAAATCACCGCTATGAAACCATCCTCCACGGAATGCCTCTCTAGTTGCTTCCGGATTTTTGTAATATTCTTTCATAACGGTTGGTCCACGGTAGATAATTTCCCCTACATCCCCGAGCGGAACATCATTCATATGGTCATCAACAACCCTGATTTCCACATTGACCACCGGCTTACCAACGGAAGAATTTTTCCTAATAGAGTCCTCTGGCTGAAGACAGGTGGTAACCGGGCTCATTTCTGTTTGCCCAAAAGGATCGCGCAGTTTCCCATTCGGAAAATATTTTGCAATTCTTTCTTTCAATAATAGAGAACAGGGTGCACTCCCAGCGGCACACCTTTCTAATGATGTTAAATCATACTGTTCAATCGAAGGAAATTCTACAAGCATATGCCACATGGTCGGTGCTAAAAAGATAAAATTAATTCGTTCTTTCTCGATAGTTTGAAGTACTTTTTCGGGGTCAAATTGCGAATGAATCACGGTGGTTCCATTAATAGGGTATAAAAGAGTTGATAAAGCAGCAATGTGAAATAAGGGCGCAACTACTAATTGTTTGAAATTTGAGCTAAGTCCTGCTGTGACGACTTGGTTCATCCCATTCATGCACATATTTTGATGAGTTAAAACCGCTCCTTTTGGACGCCCAGTTGTACCTGAAGTATACATAATAAGCGCTCCATCATCACCTGATAATGAATTACACGGACGATACGTTGATGAGCTGTCATATATTTCCTCATATGGTATATGGGAAGAGGATGAATCTCCATTCACGATAACTATACTGTCTACAAGCTGAATTTGTGATCGTATCGACTCAATCACAGGTAAAAAGACGTGATCAACAAACAATATTTTACACTCAGATTGCCCAATGATATACGCTAGCTCATCTTTTGTGAGGCGAAAATTTATTGGGACTCCCAATGCTCCAACTAATGAGGTAGCAAAGAAAATATCAATAAAAGGAAGTCCATTCAAGAGCATAAATCCAACCTTATCCTGATATCCTATACCGTTTTCCTGCAACCATCCTGCTAAGTGGGTTGCTCTTTTCTCTGACTCACGATAGGTCAGTTTCTCACTGCCAAATAGGTATGCCTCTCTCTCAGGAGCCGTGTGTGCTGCCCTGCGTAAATACTCTCCAATTAACAATGATCTGGATAAATCCAAATTAGATGTCGTCACATAAATCCCTCCATATTTAAATTTTGATCTATTTGAACAAAATCACTTAAATGGTTCATTATGAAATCAACCTCTATGGGAGAATTGGCAAGCATCTACTGTATTTTGCCATCACTTACAATAATGCAATTATGATGCCAACCTGTATTTTTGCAATCACATGCTAATATTCAATTATTCATGTCTCTAAATCACACACAACAATGATTACAGGTGTCTGATAGTCTAACACATTGATCCACGCCGATTTTTAATATCTATGAAATTCGAATCTGATGGAAGAATAATAAATTTCTCTTTTTCCTTCTTGTCCATTACGCAAAACGACGTGGCTTAATAGAATCTAAATCTGAGCTCCATAACAAGCTCCTTCTACTGATCTCTGGGACCGCTTTATACGAGTATTCTCTTGCTCTTTTTCCTTTTGGAACATAACTACCCATAAAAAAACAGCACCTGCCCGTAATGGATAAGTGCTGCTTAAATAAAATATTTCAGAAAAGCTTTATTACATTTACAAATACACAGCGTAATGATCCTTAGTTTTCTCGCAATCCTATCAGTCTCTGGACTGCTTTTAGAGGTATTTTTAATTACCAGCCGAATAAATGTTAATGACCATATTAAATTTTTAAAATGCATCCGATTAATAAAGAGATCTTAAGTAGAACTCACTGTGCAGGATTAATAATGATAGAATCAGGCAGAAAAATACTAAATTCCGTCCATTCCGGATTGGACGTACATACTAAGTCTCCATTATAACTATCAATAATTTTTTTGCATACATATAGGCCAATACCCGTACCTAATTCCTTCGTAGTGAAAAATGGCTCAAAGATGGATTCAATATTTTCATTTGCAATCATAGGCCCATTATTGGACAAGCTTATCACTAATTGATTGTTCTTAATAGTGGTCTTTACTTTAATCAAACGCGGAGGCGGCTGATTTTTCAAGGCATCAATTGAATTAATAAAAAGATTGAGGGCAACCTGCTTCAATCCATTTCTGCTTGCCTTTATGGTTAAATCAGCAGGAACATCGATGTCAACCTTAACATTGGTGTCGATAATATTCGCATAGCTTAATTGTTTAATCTCTTCAATCAGATCCCTGATTGATATATCCATAATTTCCTCTTCATTGAATTCAGCCTTTGATGTGTGCAAAAATTGGCTAATCCGAAAATTTAATTGATTAAGCTCATAATCCATGATATCTAGGTATTTCATATCGGGATATTCATTTCTCAAAATCTTATTAAATCCCATTACAGCTGTAAGCGGATTACGGAATTCATGCACAAAGCTTGATGATATTTGGCCGAGCAGTGCTAATTTATCCTTATGGTTTTCATTGATGAATGTAGTCTTCTCATCAATGACCCTATTTTTCAAATGTATACTGGTCGAAACCAATTCATAGCTGAATGTGTCAAATTGTTTATTGATATTATTAATTGTACTTTGGAGTATATAAGAGGGTATATCCATCTTCAGCACAAAATTCACAAAAATTCTGCGTCCCTGATTGATGTTATATAAGACATCTCCTATATTAATATCATCGATTCGCTCCCTGGCTGTCCTTATTGCCATTTCCTTAATTTGATTTTCAGATATTTTCCCGTTTATCGTATCAATCAATTGGTTGAACATAATTTTACGCGGCTGTTCCATAGATTCTAGATAATCCTCTTTATTTGACATCTTAATAGAATCTAAATACTCCTGAAATAAACTCGCCTCTTCTTTTATCAATAAATCCTCAATCAGCTGCTGATATTCACCTTGCTTTAATAAAATTGGCTCCATACCATTAGACCACCATTTCACTTTAGCTTTACACGTATGTTCTATATTCGACAAATACACCTGATATCCTTTACTGTCATAAAAACATTTACAGATTGTGAATATTGTAATATTCATGTAAAATGATTATTTTTATGTAATTCCCCTTTTGAAAATACCATTCTTCCCCTTATTGCACATCTATGTATAGTGTAATAAAAGACCTGTAACATCAAACACTTAACGATACACCAGTTATTTATTAATCAATTAGGTCCAACTAAAAAGGACTATATAGGAAGCAATGTCCTTATATAGTCCTCAGTGATGGCTGATATAGTTGATTTGAATTCTTTAGTTTTAAATCTGCCTATTCACCTTCGCGAAACTCTGTTCTTGATAATATTATAAACAAGTACAAGCGCAGCCACTATTAAGAAAACATGGATAATTGCTCCACCTATTTTAAATATAAGACCTAATAACCATATAGCCACCAAAATTCCAACTAATGTCCAAAGCATTTGAATCATCTCTCTTCCAATAAGGGTTTGATTTACCTATTTTTACCCATTTGAAAGATTTTAAAACAAAAGCGTTTATTAACAATAATTTATTACCTTGCCAATCAGCGTTTGGTTGAACCAAATCCGCCGGTTCTGCTAGCATGAAGTACTTGATCCTCATCCGCTAATAGATACTGTTTAAAAATACCCTGTGCAATCCTGTCCCCTTTTTTTACAAGAACTGGAGCTTCTCCGCGATTAGTAATGGAAATACCAATATTCCCATCATTTTCAGGGTTTCCGTAGTAGGAAGAATCAATAATGCCGGTCCCATTTGATAGAACCAGGCCATATTTCACTCCTAGACTGCTTCTGATATGTATCTCCAGCAATTCATTTTGCTGCATATAAGCTTTGATGTTAGTCCAAAACAGATGCTTTCCTCCAACATTCAATGTAATGGTTTCATTTGAAAAAAAATCATATCCTGCTGATCCGGCATCTCCGCGCATTGGCAGCTTGACCTCATCCTCCGTCATTTGCATCTTGATATGCGCAGGATTAACAACTTCGAATCCTCTTACTTTTTGCTCTTTCATATAAATCTCCTTTTATGTAACAATATCCTTGTAGCTATTAATAATTTTAAACTGACTCCACATTTCAGGAAACAAAGATCGATATTTATCGGTTAAAAAACGATCATCTATTAAAGTAAGCGTACCTGTATCCTGTTCACTGCGAATTAATCGGCCTGCAGCCTGCAATACTTTGTTCATCCCCGGATAAACATACGCGTAATCAAATCCATTTTTACCTTTCGAGTGATAATAGTTTCGAATTATTTTTCTTTCTTCATTTAATTGAGGCAATCCAACTCCAATTATAATAACTCCACTCAATCGATTGCCAACCAGGTCGATTCCTTCAGAAAAAATTCCACCTAATACTGTAAAGCCAATCACAGGAATATCCAGGTCCTCTTCAAAGGCTGACAGAAAATCTTCTCTTTCCTGCTCACTCATTCCTTGATTTTGTATCAGAATTTTAGAAGGTTCCTCAAATTCCTCCAGTTCGTCCATAACCATTCTTAAAAATTGGTAGGACGGGAAAAACACTAAAAAATTACCTCTGTTTTTTGTAATTGCATGAATGGTTCTGGCAATTTGAACACTAGATACCGAGCGATCATGAAATCTTGTAGAAAGCGGCTGTATTGCTATATCCAACTGATCTGGGGAAAATGGTGAACCGATTTGAATCCGATAATCCCCATCATCACTTCCTAATGCATCCATGTAATAGCCAATTGGCGTCAATGTAGCCGAGAAGAATAGAGTGGAAGCAAATCCCTTCGTCATCTTTTGCAAATTTATAGCAGGATCCAAACAAAACAGCTTCAAGTATACATTATTGCTTCCTTTTATTACATGCGTCGTATAATGCTCATTATAATACTTAGCTATCCGTAGAAAATTCTGTGATTGAAAAAAGGTTTCTAATAAATCAATTTCATTTGACGAATGATTCTCATTATACCTGGCTAATTGAGCACCGGCATGAAGTACGAAATCTTCTAGTGCATCCAGTAACTCGTCCGGCACTCCCGGATAAGCAGCCGATTTTCTTTCGCCCAATCCCTTCCTTTGCTGAATCAATAATGCATTAATTACTTTAGCTGCATTTGATAGCTCTGGATTCAATTGATTGTAGGACCTTTTTATTTCTAAGAATGCTTTCTTTTCCAACTCTGCAGAAAACATTTCCCTGCCGCGTTCCACCAGGTTATGCGCTTCATCAACCAGAATTACAGTTCGTTTCTTTTGCTCATCAGATAGTCGTTTCAAGAAGACTCGTGGATCAAAAATATAATTATAATCGCAAATCACAATGTCTGCCAGGTACGCTAATTCAATCGAATATTCAAAAGGACATACTCGGTGGCGCTTAGCGTATTCCAGGATTGTTTCTCTATCTATTAACCATTCATTTTCTAAAATATCCAAAACTGCAGCATTAATTCGGTCATAATGACCCTCCCCATACATACATTGACCAGCAGTACAATCAGGACACATTTTATCCTTAGCTGTAAGCGTAACAGTTTTCACTCTTAAACCTTTTCCAATTAAGATATTTAGTGTATCCTCAGCCACTTGCCTCGTAATTGTTTTGGCTGTTAAATAGAAAAACCGTTCAATCTTATGGTCTGTTTCTCCCATCATTTTTATGGTTGGAAATATAAAAGAAATGGTCTTTCCAATGCCAGTCGGTGCCAATGCGAATAATTTTTTCCGTTCAGAAATGGTTTTCCAGGCGGCTCCTATGAGCTTTCGCTGTCCTTTTCTAAAATTTTCGAACGGAAATTCAATTTGTGCTGCTGAATTGAGTTTTTCTCTCCGTATCTTTAATTGCAGGATTGCAAATGGTGAAAAGGTTTCAAGTACTTGATTTAGGAATTGTTCTAATTCTTTAAACGTCAGGGTTTTGCGAAACGAGGCTGTTTGATTGGTCAGTACTTGTACGTAAGTCAATTGTATATCTATATGCTCCAGACCTTTATTTAAACAGTATATATAGCCATAACACATTGCCTGAGCCCAGTGTACAGGGTATGTATTCTCTTTAATCGCATCAAGAGGTCCAGAGGTTGATTTTATTTCCTCAATAACTGTTCCTTCTGGCCGATGTAAAATACCATCACATCTTCCTTCAATCTCATAAAGAAGATCCCCGTATTCCATTATAAGATTAAGATGTACCTCTTTTTCATCGTTCTCCTCATATTCTGCTTGCCTTCTTTGATGAATTCTTGTCCCCTCAATTATGGAGCTGGCCGTGCGAAAACCCCCGTCCAAATCGCCGCTCCGATAAACATATTCAACTAACTGTCTAATGGATATATGATACTCACCTAACATGTACACTCACCCAACCTGCTCGTAGTACCATTATCATACCATATAGGGCACAGATGTTCTTACTTTGAAATCGAAAAAACATCTCTTTATATAAAGCAGGGGCTATTGAGACTCATTGATCCATTCATATAAATAGTAAATAAAACAGGGTATTCTCAGATTTTGAGAATACCCTGTTTATTGGATTGTCTTGTCACTTAATAGTTTTTGTAAAGTATAAATATACTCGTTTTTTCTAATTTTCCTCTGAAATATCCTGTAAAGCTTCACCAGCTTCGTCATTACCGGTATAGCTTACGGCTAAATCACCTAAGGATACAATACCAACAAGTTTACCGTTTTCCAGGACAGGCAGACGTCTAATTTGATGTTGAGCCATTAGTGCAGCTGCTTCCTCCTCTGTTGTATCAGGGTTTGCAGTCACAACATTTTGATGCATCACATCTGTTACTCTAGTTGAACCTGGCCGTTTTTCAGCAATTCCGTCCACAACCAGATCGCGGTCCGTAATGATGCCAACCAACGTATGATCCTCACAGACAGGAATAATTCCCACATTATCCTCTTTCATTTTCAAAGCAACCTCATATACATTATCAAGCGGTGTAACATAGTCTACATTTGTTGTCATAATCTCTCTTAACATCGTCATGAGCTATACCTCACTTCCTTTTACCTCTATCTTCCCCTTTTTCAGCTTTTTGACACATTATTTTTGATGGAAGGAGGAAGGTTAATTAAAGTTTGATTTCGCTCATTAATTTATCCATATCTTTATAAACTTGAATTTCTTCATTGATTCTGAGCATTTTATCATCCAGGTCTGCAATCATATCAGCAGATTCCTTTAATTCTTGGAGTAGATGCTCAGGTACATCTTTAGAAAATTTATAATAAATTTTATGCTCCAGGCTGGCCCAAAAGTCCATGGCAATGGTTCTAATTTGTATTTCCACCGGCATCCATTTTTTACAGTCCGAAAAAAATACCGGGATTTCCGTAATCAAATGAAGGCTTCTATACCCATTTGGCTTAGGGTTTTTTATATAATCTTTAATCTCAATAATATGTATATCATCCTGTTTTCCAAGGGCATCTACAATTGCATAAATATCTGTTGTAAATGAACAGGAAATACGAATCCCTGCGATATCACGGACATTCTGCTGTGCATTTTCAACCGTAATATCAAGGTTCTTTCGTTTTAATTTTTTCATAATACTCTGTGGACTTTTCATTCTCGATTTAATATGTTCGATTGGATTATAATTATCAATGAATTCAAATTCCTGATTCAATATTTCCAGTTTCGTATTCATTTCACTTAATGCAAACTTATAACCAATTAAAAATTCTTTCCATTCATTTAATTCTTGTTCAAAAGGCAAATTCACGTCTTTAGATACCTCTTTTCTGTAGTGTTTCCATAACCCTCCATACGATCAAAACGGTTAAATGGTTTCATTTTGATTTACTGAAAATATTGGTAAATTCACAAAATAAAAACAAAAAAAACAGACCACATATTCAATGGTCTGTTTCTGCGAGAAAGCTGGACGGCTTAATCGTTCCGTCTAGGATTATTAATCGCTTGAAGCATTTTAATTCCTTCTGTCATCTCACTACCACATAATGGACACTTAGGTGTTGCTGTAGCTTTGAAATTGTCACGTACCCAACCGTTACAATCATCAGAAGTACATTCCCACACCTTCGTTTCTTCAGGGATTATTTCCTCAACATTTTTTCGATTATACATAACCGGCACACCTTTCTTTTAGAAGTTAATTATGTAGTAAAAGACTATCCGTACATGGGATAGCCTTTATTCGCATACTTCTTAAAGCTTAATTACGTTTTCAGCTTGAGGTCCGCGAGCGCCTTCTGTTACGTCGAACTGTACGCTTTGGCCTTCTTCTAGAGATTTGAAACCTTCGCCTTGAATAGCAGAGAAATGTACGAATACATCATTTTCGCCTTCAACTTCAATGAATCCGAAACCTTTTTCTGCATTAAACCATTTTACTTTACCGTTTTTCATTTTGTTACCTCCAAAAATGTGTGATAAATAAAGATTCACCTATTATAAAAAGTACCGCTCTGTAAAAAAGAGAACACTTTATAATAAGTGAATGTCTATTTACCGGCAATTTTATAAAGATAAACATTACACCTAATTATACAGCACATTTTCAGAAATGTCAATAATCTGCTGAACTTTATAATCCTATCATGCCTCTATCAGCAGATAGTATACCTGTTTATTTTTGTGATTTATTCCACTCATTTAATTGCCGGAAATAGTCTATTCGTTCTTCTCTTGTATAATGGGCATTTACTCCGCTTGTAGATGGAACAACAAAGATATGGCAGCCTTCCCAATCGGAAGTGCCATAAAACAGGCCGTCCTGAAGACCTGGTTCCACTTTGCCTTTAAGACGGTTTGTTGCGTAGCGAAAGGCCGTAATCCCAATGAAGCATAAACATTTAGGCTTGTATTGAATGATTAAATTCCTTAAGTCTGCCGCACCCTCTATAAATTCTTCTTTTTTCAAATCAGAAGAAGATCGTGTTGCTCTGCCGACAATATCCGTTATTCCGTAGCCATAGTCCAGGAGCTTTGCCGTCTCCTCAGGTTTAAATTGATACGGCGTAATGCCGCCCAAATACAATCCCTTCCAAAACAAATTCGCTGGATTCGCAAAATGATACCCTTTAAGAGCTGAAATTCTGCCAGGATTAATCCCACAAAATACAATATCCAATCCAGGCTTTATATAGGTTGGCAATGTTAAAGATTCAAAATCCTCCATTCATACCCTCCTCGCTCTTTTTTGGATGATTATAACGCATTTAAGAATGATGATAAAGAAATCTACTTATACCTGTTCTTACCACTCCTTATAAAAAAAACACGGCATATACCCAGTAGCAAGCCACTGGATACACACCATGTTTACAAGTTACCTTTATTAGATTAAGCTTTACCGCAGCATTTTTTGTATTTTTTTCCACTGCCGCATGGGCAAGGTTCATTTCTGCCTACTTTTGGTTGAGTTTTTTGGACTGGAGCAGAAGCTGCAGGTTTATTAGCAGATGGAGAGGATAATTCAGAAGGTGTATGACCTTTTAAAATCCATAGTCTTGTGTTATTTACGACAATAACCATTTTTTCAACCAATGCATTAATATCTTTTTCTGACCCAAATTCAATTTGTTCTCCAAACCACTTCACCACATCAGGCAAGGATTCTCCGAATTGAACTTTAAAGATGAAACGGTCTGCCAATTCTGCTGCTTCTTCTTGCTTCATAGAATACGTATCTGATAAATATTGAATGAGTTCAACCATTTGCTCTGTTCTTTCAAATGGTTCGTATCGGTTCACTTTTACCATAGTTTCAGCAGGAATTTGATAGTATTTCAAGCCTACTCTGCTTGCCTGTGCCTGTTTAAATCCATCTAACTCCTTGATTGTATCGTGAATAATATACTCATCATTTAGACGGAAATCTCCATAGTAATCTTCCAAATAACGAATGTAATTGTGCAGCCATTCAATATCCACTTCTTCCTGGATATATCCTTCAATCAATTTATGGGCTTTTTCAACCTCCATAAATCCATAATAACGAATTAAGCCAAAAAGAATGTTTGTCACTTTTTGGTTACGGTTAATTACCGTCATAATTTCTTTTGGATTTAGATTGTAAAATTGTTTCATTACTTCAGTCGGCATTACAACCACTGGTTGATCTTCCACTTTGGAAGGGTGGATATATCCGATACTTGATAAGTAAAATACATTTTCAAGTCCAATTTGTTCAATTGGCATAATCCCGCTTTTTGTCATCATCGCCACAATAGCTGTGTATTGATGAAGATCCATCATTTGAACCTTCTCAGGGACAGAAGCTGGTATTTTCTCAGCCAATGCTGCTACCAATTCTTTTTTTCTTAATGAACTCATGTTTTTTAAATTTAGATTTCTGCGGATATTCTTTAAAGCATCCATCTTTAATGAATCCAGCAAACTCTCTAAATTATATTCATCTACAGTTGCAGTTGTCATCAGAATTCCTCCATATTGAATCAAAAACTAAAAATATAATAATTCCCCGTCAAAGAATTAAATTTTACTACAAATCACGAAAAAAATAAACTGTCGCTCTATTCCTACATTTTAATTTCCGGCTATACACTTATGTATTTGATTAAAACATATGGTATTGATACTACCTCTCTTTTACTGGAATAGAAAGAAAAAAGCAATCGGGCTCGTGCCTGGATTGCTTTTTATAACCAATTAAAATTCTATCAATCTTCCAAAATTTTCACATCAACTGTTTTAATACCCCAGTTTTCCGCTTCAGCCTGAGATGGAATAAAAACATCAATTTTATTCCCTTTAATTGCTCCTCCGATATCTGCGGCGATTGCGTGTCCATACCCTTCCACATAAACTTTTGTGCCAAGTGGAATGACAGATGGGTCAACAGCAATTACCTTTTGATTCGGATTAGCTTTAAGGTCAATACCAGTGTATGTGACACCAGTTCCACCTTCACAATCCGCCGTATAGGCCGTTGCTTTAACGGTAATGATTTTCTCATCCTGCTCAGAGTTTTCAGCAGAGGTATTTATTTCTTCATTTACTTCTTCAACCTCAGAAGTTACAGCAGTTTCTGTATTTTTATTTACCTCTTCTTCAACAGGTGATTTTACAGGTGTCTCTTTTACCTCATCTTTATCTTCAACTGCAGGTGTATCAATAACCTGATTTTCCTGAGTCTTTTCTGTCTTTACAGGCTTTTCTATCTTAGATAAGTCCGTTCTACGTTCATTGGATTGCACGTTTTCCGTTTCGACTATATCTGTTGCATCGGCAGCAGCATTAGTAGAAGATTGAATATTCATTTGCGTATCTTTTTTACTTGAATTAATAGATGCATATGTTGTATGCTCAGACTCTTTTTCATTCTGAACGATTGTAGAGCTTGTCTTTTTTTCAGGCATATCTATAAACATAAAGTCACTCAAATCATCTTTCACTACTTGACTTACTTCTGCTGTTGGCTGCTGATCTATATGTTGAGTTTTATTATGATTTGATGAGGAAACGAAGCCACCTTGTATGACTCCCGCAAGTGATGTTGAAATTAATACTGCAATAATCAATTGATTCATCGGGCTTAACCTCCTTTATTTTGACCGAATGAATTTCAGACATTATCCTACCAGCTAACTAAATTAGTTGTTAAGAACAAATAGATGTTAAACCTATTACATATATGTCGCTAACATTACAATAGTGTAACAAATTTACAGAAAAGTAACTAAGTAAGCGCTTTATCTATTGATTCTGTAAGTACGGATTTTTTGTCTTTATAGCTAAAGAAGTAGTCATTTTACACAAATTACCACCGTCAAAGTGCTGTTTTCTGACTAAAACACGAGAATGTTAGTACTTCTCTTTCAAAATGTGTACATGTGGTGATATAATTTCCTAGATACCAGCAAACGGAGGAAATGAAATACATGATTACTGTAAATAACGTAGGTCTTCGCTTTGGAGACCGAAAATTGTTCGAGGATGTAAATATTAAATTTACACCTGGAAACTGCTATGGATTAATTGGTGCCAATGGTGCCGGAAAATCTACTTTTCTTAAAATCTTATCAGGTGAGCTAGAGCCTCAATCTGGAACTGTCAGTCTTGGCCCTGGAGAGCGCCTTACTGTCTTAAAGCAAAACCACTTCGAATATGAGGATATTGAAGTAATCCAAGTGGTTATTATGGGACATGCCCGACTTTATGAAGTTATGAAAGAAAAAGATGCTATTTATATGAAGGAAAACTTCTCCGACGAAGATGGTATGAGAGCAGCAGAGCTTGAAGGTGAATTTGCTGAACTGAATGGTTGGGAAGCAGAACCTGATGCAGCAATCCTACTTAAAGGGTTAGGGATACCAGAAGAATTACACAACAAAAAGATGGCCGAGCTAGATGGTGGAGAAAAAGTAAAAGTATTGCTTGCACAAGCTTTATTTGGCAAACCGGATGTATTATTACTCGATGAGCCTACCAACCACCTTGATATCAAAGCTATTCAATGGCTTGAAGAATTTTTAATCAACTTTGAGAATACGGTAATTGTTGTATCCCATGACCGTCATTTCTTGAATAAAGTATGTACACATATTGCAGACCTTGATTTCGGAAAAATCCAATTGTATGTCGGAAACTATGATTTCTGGTATGAGTCCAGCCAATTGGCACAAAAATTAACAGCTGAGTCCAATAAGAAAAAGGAAGAAAAGATTAAGGAATTACAAGCATTCGTTGCCCGTTTCAGTGCAAATGCTTCTAAATCCAAACAGGCCACTTCCCGTAAAAAATTATTGGAAAAGATTACGCTCGATGATATTAGACCATCATCCCGCCGTTATCCATATGTACACTTTACTCCAGAGCGTGAAATTGGTAATGATCTTCTACGTGTTGAAGGTCTAACCAAGACGATTGATGGCGAAAAGGTACTGAACAATGTTAGCTTTATCATGAATAAAGACGACAAAATCGCTTTAGTTGGTCAAAATGATAATGCCAAGACAGCTTTATTTAAAATCCTAATGGGTGAAATGGAAGCTGATGAAGGAACATTCAAATGGGGAGTTACGACTTCACAATCCTACTTCCCTAAAGACAACTCTGAGTTCTTTGAAGGAAACGAGCAAACTCTAGTGGATTGGCTTCGTCAATTCTCTCCACAGGATGAAAGCGAATCATTCCTTCGCGGTTTCCTCGGAAGAATGCTCTTCTCTGGTGAGGAAGTAATGAAGAAACCGTCTGTTCTTTCCGGCGGCGAAAAAGTTCGTTGTATGCTATCCAAAATGATGCTCAGCGGAGCAAATGTTCTTCTTTTGGATGAACCAACCAACCATCTAGACTTGGAATCCATCACAGCAGTCAATAACGGTATGATTAATTTCAAAGGTGCCATGATCTTCACATCTCATGACCACCAGTTTATCCAAACGATTGCAAACCGTATTATTGAAATTACTCCAGATGGCATCCTCGACAAACAAATGACGTATGATGAGTATTTAGAGACAGTTAAAAAGTAATGAATGTAGTAGAGGCTAGGACATATCTAGCTTCAAAATAATTAGAAAGGCGAATTTGAGTAAACTCGAATTCGCCTTCTTTATGTTTGTGTTTAAAATTTCTATGGTCATCGGTGAGACCGTAAAGTTCCTTAGATTTACTACTACTAATCTAACGTATAGCCCAATTCGTTTTCTACCTTTAATTTTCCACGTACAGAAAAGCGAGTGAAACGCAAATTAGCCTTCAAGAATTCAAAAACTGGCTCCACAGGAGCATTTTGACCCACCCCTCTTTCTCTCTTTCTCTATTAGCTTTTTTAATATTTAGGACTAGGATGACCTACATCTCAGAAAGTAATCTGCAAATCATAATGATAATCACGTTGAAAATCAATAAGAAAAATACCTACCCAGGTTTTTAGCAGCCAGGTATTTTTCGTTTAAAATTTAAATTCCTATTATCCACAGGCGAAATTCATAAGAGAAAATATCACCTAATAGTTAGGATTTATCGTTAACTGAATTACGTATGTCCCAACCTCTTCTCTCCTTTCATTCATTATTTTCTACTTCTCTCTACCAGTTAAGTACAATGGCTTCTGTCTGTGTCGGTCTGATTTCACTCATCCTTATAAACTAATTAAATCTAGTTTATCTAACTTCACCATCGGTTTATCACTTCTTTATACCAGTCAATGGAACCTATCCTAAAGTTTGTCATTCGTCCTTTTCCTTTGTTCTGCAATGATCATAGCTCGCTGCACTTCAAAACACTACATTAATTTTGTCAAATGTAGCTATGACAAAACCAGTTTTTCTTTTAATGCTAATTTATTACAAAACAGGGTATGTTTAACTATGAAAGTAGAGAAAGGAGATGTTTTTATAAAAATGGAAACTCAAACAAATAAAGAATTGTCCGTAAACACGAATCAAAAATCGCCCTTTAAGGTAAAAATTCAGAAGTTCGGAAGTTATTTAAGCGGGATGATTATGCCTAACATTGGTGCCTTCATTGCCTGGGGACTCATTACAGCATTGTTCATCCCTACTGGCTGGCTCCCGAATGAAACGATGGCTGCCTTGGTAGATCCTATGATTAAGTATTTACTACCATTATTAATCGGTTACACAGGCGGAAAAATAATTTATGACACTCGGGGTGGAGTTGTGGGTGCTACAGCTACGATGGGAGTTATCGTCGGGGCGGACATTCCAATGTTCCTTGGGGCCATGATTATGGGACCAGTTGGAGGATTAGCCATCAAGTGGTTTGATTCTCTTATTAAAGGAAAGGTCAAGCAAGGCTTCGAAATGCTAGTCAATAACTTTTCGGCCGGAATTATCGGCGGTATCTTGACTTTAATCGCACTAAGAGCAATAGGTCCCGTTGTTGAAGGGTTAAATAAAGTACTCGGTACCGGGGTTGAACTAATTGTAAATGCCGGTCTACTCCCTCTTGCAAGCGTTTTCGTAGAGCCAGCAAAAATATTATTCCTAAATAACGCTATTAATCATGGGGTGTTGAGCCCTCTAGGAATTGAACAAGCAACAGAAACTGGAAAATCAATTTTATTCTTACTTGAAACTAACCCCGGACCTGGTCTTGGTATTCTGCTGGCATTCTGGCTATTCGGAAAAGGTGCGGCAAAGCAATCAGCACCTGGTGCGGTTATTATCCATTTCCTAGGAGGGATACATGAAATTTATTTCCCATACATCCTTATGAAGCCTGCACTTCTCTTAGCTGCAATCGGTGGAGGAATGAGCGGAGTTGCTACTTTCTCGTTATTGAACGGCGGTCTTGTGGCTCCCCCTTCCCCAGGCAGCATCTTTGCGGTTATTCTAATGACCCCAAAAGGTGGCTACTTAGGAGTTATTGCAGGGGTCATTATCGCTACATTGGTCTCCTTCGTAATTGCCTCTTTAATTATGAAAACGAGTAAAAAAGAAGACGAAGATTTAAGTGCAGCTTCTACCCAAATGGAGAGTATGAAAGGTAAAAAGAGCTCGGTAAGCTCTGTATTGCAACAAACTACAAAAACCGAAGATTTGAAGAATATTAAAAAAATCGTCTTCGCCTGTGATGCTGGTATGGGCTCAAGTGCCATGGGTGCTTCCATCCTTCGAAACAAGGTTAAGAAAGCAGAACTTGATATTGATGTTACTAATTCATCGATCAATCAATTGCCAGCAGACGCCGATGTTGTGATCACTCACAAAGATCTGACTCAACGGGCAAAGGAAAAACAACCCGCTTCTGTTCATATCTCTGTAGAAAATTTCCTAAACAGTCCTGAATATGACAAACTGATCGAACAGCTGAAACACTAAATAAATCGCTATTCAGCAGACGCTAATTAATAATTTCCACCCTATTTTATACACCAAATCTAGTAACCTTACAAATATTAAAAAAGGATGTAGGTGAAATGTACATTTCTGCACGAGAAAGAAAAATACTTGAAATATTATTGAGTACCAACCATGAAACTACATTTCATGAGTTAGCAGAAGATTTGGATGTAAGTATCAGAACCATTCAAAGAGACATTAAAGGTGCAGAAGATATTTTACGGGATACTGGCATTTCCCTTGAGAAGAAACCTGGAAATGGTATAGTGGCCATCGGTCTAGATAATCGAAAAAAACAGCTTCTAGACGCCATTTTAACTGCAACCCATACTGACTATACAACCGAGGAACGGCACACCTTCCTTCTATCCCGGCTACTGCAATCTGCCGAGCCTATTAAACAAAGTGCCTTATCAAATGAATTAAAAGTATCCCTTGCAACAATAGGCAATGATTTGGATAAGATTAGCAATCTATTAAAGAATAGTAACTTAGAACTTGTTAGAAAAAGAGGATCTGGGGTTGAAATCTTTGGCAGTGAAACAGCAAAAAGACAAATGATGAGCAGTATTATTCATCGATATACTGATGAACTTGAACTTCTGCTTTTATTCCATAACAAGACTGATAAAAAAAGCAAATATTTGAATGAAATAGATGGTAGGTTGCTAGGTCTGATTGATAAAGGAATACTCACTTCAGTAGAACGGGTTGTCACTAGGTTTATCCAAAAAAACAATAATCATATATCTGATAGAGCCTATTTGGGTTTAATAGTTCATCTCGCATTGGCAATTGAAAGATTCTCTGAAGGAAAACTCATAATGAATACGCTTCCAAAAATGGAGAGGCTGAAAAAATCAAAGGAATATGAAACGGCCTCAGCTTTAATGGCTGAATTGGAGGAAGCATTCCGGATTCGCTTTCCTGAAGAAGAGAAAAGCTATATAGCTATGCATCTAATTGGAGCGAAAACATTAAAAGAAAAAGAATTACAGCCTGATGAAGATCAATCTCTTTGGCTGGCGACACAAAAGTTGGTTTCATTGACTGGAAGACGCTTGGGGATTGATTTTACTAGAAATAATTCCTTATACAATGGCTTGGTCACCCATTTGAAACCTGCCATATACCGACTGGAGGAACGTATGGGGATTCAAAATCCTTTGCTCTCCTCCATTAAAAAAGAATATGGGGAACTTTTCAATATTTTAATTGAAACCGCTGGCGAGGTATTTCCGCACTTGCAAATACCTGAAGATGAAATTGGATTCCTAGTTATGCATTTTGCTTCAACATTACTGTTGAGCGAAGAACAAAACCCTTTAAGTGCATTAGTTGTTTGTACCAGTGGAATAGGGACATCTAAAGTCTTGACCGCAACTCTTCAGAAAGAGTTCCCTGAAGTGAAATTGGTCAGGAATGTATCTGCTTTTGATATCCCTTCCCTCCGGCTGGATGACTATGATTTAATACTTTCCACTGTCCACCTCAATATAACAAACAGGTCATATCTTCTCGTGAACCCTTTTTTGACTGAGCGTGATATAGGTGAAATTAAGGCGGCCATACAAAAATTGACTGTCAGGAAAACAATCCAGCAGGAATCATATTCAGAATCAGAGGATAAAGGCTTTCTCCAATATGTTCAGTTACTTGCTGGATATACGGATTCAATCGCAAATGTATTGGAGCATTTCTCGGTTACCCAAGTAACTAAAACCAATGATGATAAGGAGCAATTGATACGCTTCATCAGTACATCCTTGGCTAGGCAAAATCTCGTGACAGATGACAAAAAGATTTATGATGATCTTCTTTTACGAGAAAACAAAGGAGGAACAGGCATACCAAAGACAGGACTCGCTCTGCTGCACACAAGAAGTGAAGCAGTTAAATTTCCTCTCTTCAAAATTTTCCGGTTGAAGGATCCGGTGCCAACTGCTGCTATGGATGGCTCATTAATTCAAATGCAATCCGCCTTGGTAATGCTCCTCCCTGCCAAACCGAAAAAAGGCGCGGTAGAGATCATGAGCCATATCAGTTCAATGATTATCGAAGACGATGCATCATATAAATTATTTCAATATTCAAATAAATATCAAATATACACCTTCTTAGCTAATGGATTGAAAGAACATTTAGAGAAAATACAGAAACATTAAGGAGAGATTCAATATTATGAACAAAACAATCTTATCACCTGATCATGTTCAATTGAACGTTCCAACTGGTAGCAAAACCGACATGATTGTTGCAACTGGAAAAGTACTCATTGAAAATGGACACGTAAATCATTCTTATATCCCAAAAATGCTTGAACGCGAGGCAATAACAAGTACCTATATGGGCAATCAAGTCGCCATCCCACACGGAACTGAAGATGCAAAATCTTCTATCCTGTCATCCGGTATCTCGATCTTACAAGTGCCGGAAGGAGTTGATTTCGGTAATGGAAACATTGCGAAAGTATTGATAGGTATTGCCGGGAAAAACGGAGAACATCTCGATTTATTGTCGCAGATTGCCATTGTCCTTTCAGATGAAGAAAATGTGGAAGCCATCATAAATGCCACATCAAAAGAAGAAATCCTTTCCTTGTTCGAGGAGGTAGACCAATGAAAGCACTGCATTTTGGAGCCGGCAATATAGGACGAGGATTTATCGGTGGTCTGCTTTCCGAATCCGGATATGAGGTAACCTTCGTTGATGTTAATGAAGAGATTGTCAATCTGCTGAATACAAAAGAAACCTATAAAATCGTGCTAGCTGATGTTCACCCGAAGGAAACAATGATCAAAGGAATTAAAGCGATAAATAGTCAAAAATCACCAGAGCTAGTTATCGAAGCAATCAAAACGACGAATCTCATCACAACTGCGGTAGGACCTAATGTACTTTCGATTATATCTCGGTTGGTTTCACAAGGTATTTCTGAAAGAATGAAAGAAAATGAACAACCTCTCAATATAATAGCTTGTGAAAATATGATTGGTGCCAGCAGTTTATTAAAGGAAAAAGTTTACGAATATCTCGACGAAGAAGAAAAGAAATTTGCAGCTTCTCTCATTGCTTTTCCTAATTCGGCCGTTGACCGGATAGTTCCAAATCAGACCAATGAAGACAAGCTTTTAGTTTCAGTTGAGCCATATTATGAATGGGTAATCGATAAGTCAGAAATGATTGGTGAAACTACGTCTATTAATGGGGCAACATTTGCTGAATCATTATCTCCATTTATAGAAAGAAAACTATTCACTGTCAATACTGGTCATTGCATAACAGCTTACCTTGGATATTTAGCAGAGTATACTTCCATTAAACAAGCTATTGATGATGAAAAAATTGCCGATGTCGTAAAGGGTTCTCTAATTGAATCGGGAAAAGTGCTTATTAATAAACATGGATTCGATCAAGAAGAACACCTTGCCTATATAGAGAAGATTATCAATCGATTCAAAAATCCATTCATTTCAGATGAGGTTATCCGGGTGGGCCGCTCCCCAATACGGAAACTTGGTCCCGATGACCGACTGATTAGTCCAGCAATACAATATTACGATGCTTTTGGTACACTTCCTATACATCTATTACAAGGCATTGCTGCAGGATACCTTTACAATAATCCAAAAGATGAAGAATCTATGGAAATACAACAAACAATCCAAGAAGCAGGTATCACCCAAGCCCTCTCAAAATACAGCGGGTTGAGTCCGGACCATCCATTGACACTAGAATTGGTATCGTCTTTACGTCTCCCGCTAGAACAAAAATAAAAGTTGATTTGATTGCTAAAAAAATTCTGTCATCACTCCTAAATGAGGTTGAAACATATCTAGCATAAAAAATGATCAAAGCCGGTGGAATTTTACTTTTGTAAGATTCCATCGGCTTTTTTAGTTTAAAGGTGAGTTTTGTCCCTGTCTCTTTTCTTATAATTTGGTTAGTGCCTTGTTTACTATCCCCAAGAATTAAAAAAATTACAAAACTGCTTAAATCCTCCTGTATTTCATACTCTACCATTGAAGCCTTAACCTTAGTCAAACTACTACATATAGTGTTTTCAGGATGATTAATCTTCTAATATCTCTCGCAAAAACTTTTGTCTATTTTGTAAAAAGTAATTCGTTATTTGATAGTGATCTGTCATTTCATAATCTATCTCTTTAATTGTATCGTTATCAAAACTTAGAATTGTGGCGTTGGGATATCCTAAAAGAATTGGAGAATGTGTAGCGATTATAAATTGACTGTCCCCTGCTGTGACTAAATTATGTATGATTTTTAAAAATGAAAGTTGCCGCTGAGGTGATAAGGCAGCTTCTGGTTCATCTAATAAATAGATGGCTCTGCCTTTAAATCGGTTTAAAAAGAGGGACAGAAAAGACTCGCCATGAGATTGTTGATGCAAGGAACGTCCGCCATAGGCATTATAAGCTTTTACTTCATCAATATGAGAAGCGAAATTATAAAATGATTCTGCTCTAAGAAAAAAACATCTGTGACTTTAGGAAGCCACGAAAGCCTTATATATTCGCCAAGTGCGGATTCTGAAACATGAACATTATAAGTATTATTCCGCCCTCCACCTGCTGTATTAAACTGACATTTATCAGCAATTGCTTCTAGAAGTGTAGATTTTCCTGAACCGTTTTCTCCAACAAAAAATGTAACATTGGTTTTCAAATTCAATTGGTGAAGATTCTTTATTGAAGGAATAGAGAAAGGGTACTCATTATAAGAAGGTATGTTTTCATGCTCAAGTTGAATTCTCTTTAAGAACAACACTATCACCTACGATTTCCTTTTTTACTTTTTTCGAATAAAACGTCCCTTTAACTGAATGAAAAAGACAATAAACCATGCATAGCATTCGACAATCAAATCGGATCGCTTTTTTAACAATTATATACAAAATATCATTATTTTTCACAATTTAATCCCACAAAAATAGTATAAAACCGCGTAGTTGGAAAAATTGATTATAGACGACACGTACGGCTTATTTTCCTTGAAATTACTTAGTAACTTCTATAACACTTGATAATAAGTTCAATCCTAACAGCAACTATAAAAAACGCCATTTTGAATATTGATATTCAAAATGGCGTTCAAATTAATATGTGAGTTTGACATTTCTTAGTTGATATTCAGAAATAATGACATGAGTTTATCTTCTCGAAATCTTTAATAAAGGCGGAACTACCGCCATCGTTACCATCCCGGCAAGGAGTGCTTCGGCAAGTCCATTTGTAAAAAACACAGTTAAAACAGCTTTATAAATGGCACTTGTACTGCCAGCGTTAATAGCCTCTGCATAGGCATCCTGAAATAGAAAGGTAATAGAACCCATAACCAAGAATGTATGCATAAAAGTGGACACTAAAGCTGTAATAAATAAAGCAGGTTTTTGAAGCGAATTTTTCTTTGTTATAGCATTACGAAATGCTTTAAAAATGAAGTAAGGTATAAATCCAATCATTACTCTGGGAACAATAGCAATAAATAACGCCCAAAAACTTCCTTGATCTGTTCCTAAGACGGGAATTGCTGGTGAAAAAGCAAATGATAATAGTGTCGGAGTGATTGTATTTACAGCAATACTAGTAAATCCAAATACTAATCCCAATAACGCACCTATCTTTGGTCCTAAAATAATAGAGGCAATAATAATTGGAATATGAATTAAGGTTGCTTTAATTACACCTAAATGAATAAACCCAAATGGTGTAAACGCAAATAATAAAATAATAGACAAAAAAATTGCGGTTAACGTAAAGTCTTTTATTTTCAACTTTCTAACTCCTTCAGTAATCAAATTTCTTTAAATTATCTTTTGGTTAGTAAATTAAATTATAAGGATAAATTATTTCGAATGTAAAGATATTTCGCTTTGAGGATTCAAAATTTAGCGATTAATGTAGATCTTAAATTGTAAAATAACCCTTACAGATACCGAATTACGTAATTGTACTCATGGGATCTTCATTGATCGCTATACATCCTAAAGATTAAGAAAATATCCATTGGAAAACTAATCCGCTCTATTATTGCTGAATTCGGCTGTATTCTGATCAGAATCGGCTCTATTATGACTAAAATTGGCTCTATTATTCTGGATATCGGCTCTATTAATAGCTATTTAACCTCATATCTATTCTTTTCTCCTAATCCAGGAATCTATATATGTGTGTTAAATCTATTTCCAGCAAGGAATTCGTTATAATCTATCCATAAAAAGCAAAAACAGGTGGGAAAGAACGATATGTTCTCTTCCCACCTGTTTTACTTAGCTTAATTATTTAACAATTTCAAAAAACGTATCATAGCTGTTAACGTAATAATCCGCACCTGGCGTATTATTCTGAAATAAGCAGGTTTTGATTCCAATACTTTTGGCAGGTAAAATATCTAATTCCCTATCCCCAACCGCGAGATCAATACGGTACTTATCGTGCAGGTACTGATAGCTTGCCGGATGAGGTTTTTTTGGATATCCGTCATCAATGGCTACTATTTCTGTGAAATATTGATCCATTCCGTTTGCTTTTAAAATACTCTCGGCACCTTCACGGTATTTATGCGTCATGATTACATTTAAATCCGCTGCCTCCAGCACATTCTTCACTCCCGGAAACGGCTTGAAATCCAAGGGCTTTAACTGCCTTTCAAGTATATGAATATGTTTAATTTGTTCTTCGGTTAGCTTAAGTTCGTTGAACGCGTGGCCAAATGACACCTTTAGCAAGGAAAAGATTTCTTCCTCTGAGAGAGATGTCTCCACTGCACTTTTGACCATTCTCGCATAACCGGGATAGGTATCAAATAAAGTGCCGTCAAAGTCCCAAAGTATATTCATATCCATTCCCCTTATTGTTTCGTTATCTTCGTCCAGCCATCATCTTGTGTAATTCTGCGGTCCTTCATTAGTCGGCCGAGAGCACGTTTAAAAGCTGCTTTACTCATACCAAAGCGTTTTTGGATAGACTCCGGATCCGATTTATCCCAATAAGGCATACTGCCTCCGCGGCTTTCAAGATAAGTATAGATTGCTTCCGCATCTTCATCAAGGCGTTCATGCGTACGTGGCAGTAACGAGCCATTTGTACTGCCATCAGGCTTAACTTCAATAATTCTGCCCTTGACCAACTCACCCAGTCTTGGTTCATTCGCACGTTCACTTTCATGAATGAAACAACGGTACCCTTCAGTTGTTAAAATAAAGGTGCCTACTTTTAATAAACGGTAAGCTCTTCCCTCAAAATCTTTATTTTTTATTGATTCAGGAGCATGCTCGCTTAATTCCTGTACAACTGTTTCAGTAGCAAGACGTCCAAACATTCTGCCTCTATTATCGACTTTTAATGTAACATAAAGCTGGTCGCCGACTTCTGGCCATAAGCTTTTCAATTTTGGTAAGTCGTCACTGGAGATCAATAAATCCTTTTGAAGTCCGATATCAAGGAAAACCCCATGGCTTGGATGAACATCCACGACCGGAACCCAATCATATTCACCTTCAGTAATGGTTGGCAATTTCATGGAGGCTGTCAATCGACCTTCTTTATCATTAAATAAGAAAACCTCTATTTCTTGCCCTATTTCAAGATCACCAACAATTTCATGTGTGTGAAGCAAAACATCTTCTTCACCATTAGAAAGAAAGTATCCGAATGAAACCTCTCTTTCCACTGTTAATGTTGCTTTAATACCTGGTTGTAAATAACTCATTAACTCTTCACCGCTTCCTTTATACGATCCTTAAGTATATCATTATTTTACCCGTTTATCAGTAAATAAGGACTAGTTGGATCATGTTTTTGTCTATTTGTCTGCACCAGCTTCGGACTTCTTACCGCATAGCAATATACGCAGCCAAATGGGCATGTATCATATGAACCCATCTCTTCTGCCTCCATGCACCCACATTCAGTCCGCTGGTATTTATCCTTTTTACCGGATAATTGCAGGTTAAATACTTCTTCAATAAAGTTTTTATCAATACACGCGCCATGTTTGATTCCGTGTGTATCCAAGTCAATAATCTCCGAACAAGTCTCTGGTACCATTCCATATTGCTTGCAAACTGAACCAATGGTACGGGTCAATGCATTTAAAGCTGACCGATTGTTAGGGTCAAGCCAGTCATCGAATTGATAGCCCTCGACCTTTTCCAGATTAGCAAGTCTACCTTTTGTCTTCGTATAAAAATCTTGAAAACTAATCACTACACGCGTAGTAAACCCGGATAATTGTTTTGCTATATGAGTAAATCGCTCGATATGATACTCCACATTCGTTTTATTGCTTAACACAATGGGATCGTATCGCCAGATTACTTTCTCCTGCCCGATTAAATCAGATATATACTGGAACTCTTTCATTCTGTTAGATAAACTTGGCATCCCTGGCTCAATCTCTTTTGGATAGTCATTTAGAGTATATTGAAACATTAAACGGTAGCCCATCTCCACTAATTCAGGAATATAAGGATTCATCGGTTTTGGATTTTTTGTCCAAAAACAAATTGCATCCACATCTACCGGCAAAAGTGAAACCTTCTTTGTTTGATGACGATTAAAAGGATTCACCTTCATATAATAGCCTTCTCTGATTCGATTCATAAACCACTCAGAGTAAAACGCAGGTATATCTGTTCTCCTGCTGGCACTAATAATCATCATTCTCACCCTTTCAGGCCTTTACTTTATACTGTTATATCCCTTTTTGCAAAGAAAAACCAAGCAACACCATAAAAGAAAATGAAATGCATGATAAGGATGATGATCGAAAAGCCTGGTGACATTCCAGACAGGATAGGTGTATTACCGAATAAGTATTGGTCCCACTGTGTATTGGCAAAGAGCAAAATCTTGCCAAGGGACAGCTCCAGCAACTCTGCAATTTCCGTTACAAACTTCCCGCCAAGTAACGCAGCTATTCCAAACCCAATTGCAAAGGCACTATTTTTAAATACGACAGATACTGCATATGTAAAGGTTGAAATCAGCATCAATTCCAAAAATGTAATTCCATACGTTAACAATAACTTTTGAAACATAAGCCCATAGCCCGCTCCAAAACCGTAAACGATTCCTCCAATAAGCCAGGAAAAGATAAATGTAGTGGTTAATAAATATATACCATACAATTGAATCGTAAGCCATTTGGCAAATAAGACCATTGACCTTGTTCTCGGACGGATCAATAACAGTTTAATTGTTCCTGTTTGAAATTCATTAGCCAGTATACTCCCCGCCAAACCAATCGCTAGAAATATCGTGATGATTAGGAAGTTGGATAGCACAGACATAAAGTCAATCACATTTCCGTCTGTTCCTTTAATCAGTTTTGTAAAAAAGAATGGTAATAAACAAATCAACAAAGGCATCACCAGAAAGGAGTATTTGACCATTTTGTTATTTGTCATTTTATAGTGTTCGTTATAAAGTAATGACCTCATGATATTCCGACCTCCCTCGTTGAAATCGTCTGTAAAAAGGTATCTTCCAACTGATTTTGGTCATAAGCAAGCTGATATACTTTCACTTTATTCAGAACCAGCAATTCATTAAGCAGCGGGATATCCTTTTTTTCAGCTGATAAGCGAATAAGGTTTCCCTTATATGAAATAACCTCATAATTTGCATCTAATACAGACAAAGCATGTTGGACATCATCCACTTCAATAATAAGTACATGATTTTCCATTTTTACATTTGTAATCTCCAATAATTCACCCGCTTTTATGATGCCAATTCGATCACAAAGCATTTCTACCTCAGATAAAAGATGAGTGGAAATGAGAATCGATATATTCTCTTCTTTGGCCAAATAAAGAAGATGATTACGTAAATCACGCATACCTTCTGGGTCCAATCCGTTTGTCGGCTCATCCAAAATCAAAATCTTCGGGTTGTGCAAAATGGCCTGGGCGACTCCTAATCTTTGTTTCATTCCTAACGAATATGTATGTACCTTGTCATCAATTTTTTCTGTCAGATTTACTAATTCAACAACTTCTTCTATTCTATCAGATGAGATATTCGAATATAAATTAGCGTATAATTCTAAATTTTGCCACCCCGTTAAATAATCGTAGAAGGCTGGATTTTCAATAATAGCTCCTACATGTTGGATAGCGTCAACAAAAGACGTTCCTACCTCGTGATTCATGATTCTAATCTGACCGGCATTTTTCTTCATAAGTCCGCAAATCACTCGAATCAAGGTCGTTTTTCCAGCCCCATTAGGTCCGATTAAGCCGAAAATTTCGCCTTCTTCTATTTCAAAACTGATATTTTTAAGAATATCAGAACCAGCTATTTGTTTGCTGATTGATTTGACTTCTAAAACTGTATTTCTCATTCTCCCTGCCTTACCTCCCTAATCCAATCTACTTATCTATTTTACACTACTTACAACCGCTTACCTATATACCGTAAACGTGTTTTCCAAAACAAATAGAAAAAGGGACAATTTTCTCCAACAAAGGTTAGAGAATAAATGCCCGCTTCTGTTTCCCCATTAATATCAATCGGTGAAGAGCTCTGGTCATTACGACATACAATAGTTTAATATCGATCTCATGGTTATCCGAGTATACTTCATTATATGTGACAGCAAATACAGCATCAAACTCCAATCCCTTCGCTAAGTACGACGGTACAATTACTATTTTATCCTTTGGAATAGATGTTGTTTCTTCAAGTAAATAGAGGTCAAGCTCAGTATGCTGTTGAAGAATGGAATTTACAATCGCTGCATCTTCCTCAGTTTTTGTAATAATCGCGAAAGTATTGAATTTCTCTTCCTTTAACTGCCTTACTTGACTAGAAATCTGCTCAGACCATTCCTCATCTGATGTGATTTCTAAAAATACAGGTGGTTTGCCATGTCGAATGATTGGTTCAACCTCCGGAAATGAAGTGGAGAGCCGTTTTAATAATTGATTGGCTTCATTCATAATCTCGACGGTTGTTCGGTAACTCTTTTTCAGCTCTCTATAAATGGCTCTTGGAAAAATGGATTGTCTTACTTCCTGCCAGTCGGTTATTCCCCGGTAAGAATAGATGCCCTGCGCCAAATCACCGACAAGGGTAAACATATCTGTTTCCAAAGCTGTTTTAAGCCCTTGAAGCTGCATAAAGCTATAATCCTGCGCCTCATCAATCACTACATTCTTTGCCTTTTTCTCCGGCTTAACTCCATAAATTTTTGCATATAAATACAGAATAGGGCCTAAGTCCTCAAGCTCATACTTTTTCTTAGAAAAGATATTCTGACTGCTTTCGCAAAGTTCTAACGCCTCTTTTTTACTGAGTTTATGATCTGAGTATTGAACCAGTCTGTCCGGGTTGCTGTATAATTCTTTATAAAGTGTCCATATATCTCTCTTATCAAAATAGCTCATATAATCCTGGACGGCTTTTTTGATTTCCATTTTCAGATCATTGACCCTCGCCTCTTTTTTATCCAAAGCCAGCGAAATGTATTGCCTCCGCTTTTTCTCATCACCCTTCCAGTTTAAGGCCCTGTCAATTCTGACCTCATAATGCTGAGCTACTTTTTTCAGCATTTTATCTTTATTCAAACGTACTTGATTTTGAAGGACTTTTTTTAGTTTCTCGATTCGTTTATAAAGCGGCAAATAGGTATACTCATTGTATAAAAGATGATTAAACTGTTTTGCTGTATACAATTTAAACTTATCAACCCGAAAGTCTTCATGCACCATTAATCCGGTTTTTATTTCTTCTACATAATGGTCAAGCACCCCTTGAAATAGAGAGGAACCTTTGATGCTTGAGATGTGAACGAATTGTTGATCCTTGAGGATATCACGTAGCTTAGTATCCTCTGTCAATTTAATTTTCTTCCCCAGCACCTCTTCTACATATCCCTGGAAGGTCATTTGCCTTACTTTCTCAACACCGAGTTCTGGGAGAGCCTCTGATATATAATCAAGGAATAAAAAGCTTGGTGCTAAAATTAATAATTGTTCAGGCTGGAATACATCCTTATAGTGATACAAAAAATATGAAATACGGTGCAAAGCAATCGTTGTCTTCCCACTTCCTGCAGCTCCCTGCACAATAATAGGTTTATTTAAATCCGCTCGTATGATTTGATTCTGCTCCTCCTGAATCGTTGCAACAATCTCTGTTAATCGATTGGCAGAACTGCCGGCAAGAGACTCCTGCAATAATTCATCCACCGTCGTGACATCGATATCCCGTATGTCGAGCAGCTCTCCATCTTCAATGATGAATTGCCTTTTCAGACTAATCGTACCGTCATAAGTTTCACCTTCTGACGTGTAACTCACTTCTCCCAACCGGCCTTCATAGTATAAATTAGCAATAGGTGAACGCCAATCAATAATCAATTGCTCCTGATTGTCACGCTGGAATAAGGATGTCTTTCCAAAATAAAGCTTCTCCATTCCGCCAGCCTCACGAGAAGTGAAATCAACCCGCGCAAAATACGGTTTAGGTATCGCCTTAATTAGACTTTCCAGTTCGGACCTTGAGAGCTGATAGAAGCTTGCACTAGTTAAAAGCTGCGAATACCCCGCACTCTCTACCCAGTCTTCATCTTTAAAGATGTCCTTCATCTTTTCCATAAATTGTTCTTTGTTTGTTTCAGCTGTATCAATGACAACCTGCATGTATTTTTTTATAAATTCGAGCCGTAGTTTCTCCTCGTCAATCTCCTGATTTACACCACTTATCACTCTTTCACCAATCCTTTCTTTATATATTTTTAAGAATTCCTGTTTGAAAGACTAAACAAATCACCATACTGCTTATTGGAGGTGGAAACATGTACAGAAATCAAATTGCTTTGGTCTTTTCTGATTTTGGGTTAGATCATCTTTATTTAAAATTCGAAGTGCCGCTTGAAGTTCATGGAATATTGAATGATCCGGAGACATGTGAAATAATGGAACAATTTTTGTCCGTGTATGACTTTAATTCACAGGAACCTCTCTTATTTGATGAATTTTTCACTCATTTTAAGATATTTAAACGAATAATTAAATTCACTAGGGATTTACCGATCCATTATATTGATTTATATAAACCGAGCAGTGAAATCTCTTACTAAATTGATTTTGGGATCTTCCAAGTAACGTTATATTCATACTCCCGATACGACAAAATAACCAGACAATCGTTTCATGATTGCCTGGTATTCTTCTTAACGGTTATTCACAATAAGTATGGCCCAAATAAACAGGTCATAACTAATAAATTATAGCCTATGTAGTAAAATAATCCAGCAAATAAACCTGTATCTTCCTTCATCACCCAGCGATAGATCATATACGTAACAATACTGATGATTAAAGGCCAAATAATCAAGCTGCCATCGAAGTTTAAATATGATGGAGCCGCAAAGAATGACCTTTCTGATAAGACCTCATTCAGCATGTAGATCATAGTACCAATATAGAGCAGAATTCCCACCGGCTCTACCCAACTGCGTTCATTCCTTTCGAAAATATCACTCTTGATAAACGACAGGATTCCGTAAAAGACCAATGGCGGAACAACCCATACCAGTCCGAGCACTAGCATAAAAAAGCCGCTGAATATGCCAGAAATAGAATAATATAGAGCGGAGGTATAATCTTCTTTGGTTATTTTTTGTGAAGTTTCGATATATCGATCATCATCCGTTGTGCCGTTCAACATATATTCCTTCCCATCAAACGTTTGCCAAGTTATATAATTCTGATCAAGCCATTGAGGTCTGGCTGGAGTGTCTTCCGTATTACTTCTCCTCTCAGCTACCCAGGCTCCTTTTTGCTGCGTAGCATAGTAAACATTATATCCAGAACGCTTTGCAACTCGATCTCCCTCAGCAACAAATAAGATTACCGGCTTATTATCCTGGAAGGAAATTTGCAAATAGCGAGGATTCTCTAACTCACTCCCATTCTTCTCATCATAAAAAGTATACTTCTCATTTTTTTCTACTTTTGAAGTAGCTAAATCAAAGCTCAATTCCAACGCTTGATAGGCTCTTTGTCCCTGTGCCATCATATATTTTTCGATAATAGCCGTAGCTTTTTTGTCTCCGGCATCATAGATGATATTCTCAATTGTTTCCCCACCAGTTGCTGAATGCTCGAGCAGCTTTTTAAATTTTCCATTATATAATGAATAAAAATGAACCTCGGAATCAGATATTTGAAGTCCTACTAAAAAGGACTTTCCATTTTTAGCCTGCAGTGCTGTGTAAATAGGTTGATCAAATGTATGTAAAAGCTTTGTTTGACCTGTACCTGCATTATATTCTTTTAGTTCATTCTGATTCCAAAAGAGAACTCCAGCTTGGATAGGTGTAAAAGAGCTAATGTCTTGGTCGATAGCCTGATTCGTTCCCTCTTGGTTGATGGTTAACTTATCATCGTCCATATAAATCAGCTGACCATCGGACGCCCAAATTGGTTCTGCCGGTGCCACTTCGGCTTGGATGGATTCTTCTTTTAACAGGTTAAAATTTTGATCGAATACTTTGTGAGAAACGTCTGTCTCATCCGGCATAAAAATGTGTAACTCATCATCTTTTTGATAACTGTAATACTCCATTGGATATTTTGATGATGCTTTCAAATTGCTTGATCTTCCCCACCCATCATCAGGCAGAGTTGTTTCCAGTCTTACATTATACACATAATAAAGCAGCAACATGATAAAACCTGTAATAATTGGTATAATTATGGCCTTCTTACTCAAATGAATCCCCCTTAATCTCTAGATCTTTATACTCATTTAAATAATATCACTATATTAGTTTGATTTGATAGAATTTTCTATAAATTACAATTGTTTAAATTTTAATTTATAGAAATCTTGTTAAATCTCCGTAAAATATGTTAACCTATTACTTAAATTAGTTTACTTATTTTCGATTGAGGTGACTGTCTATGGCTCATGATAAAACGAAAAAGCTAGTTCTCACAGCAATGTGTGCATCCATCATCTGTCTGTTAGCCCAAATCACCATTCCTTTGCCTCTGATTCCTATTACAGGACAAACATTAGCCGTTGGGATTGTGGCAACCATCTTGGGATCCAAACATAGCACGATTACAGTATTAGTCTATTTAACACTCGGTCTTATAGGCTTACCTGTATTCTCTCAATTCACTGGCGGATTGGGCATTTTATTTGGACCAACGGGCGGTTACTTAATCGGATTCATTCCAACAGCTTTTCTGATTGGGCTATGGTTAGAAAAAACATCCTATACATACAGTCAAGCTTTTCTCGCAAACCTAATCGGTATGTGTATCACCTTAGCCATTGGATGCATTTGGTTAAAAGGATTTGCGGCGCTATCCTGGCAGGAAGCATTAGTAACAGGTATTTATCCATTTTTACCAGTCGGCATTATTAAAGCTATCCTTGCCGCATGGTTCGGCATCACTATAAGGCAGCGCTTGAACTCTGCTAAACTATTACCAGCTCAAGCTAAAAGATACTCCACCTAATTCATAGGGAGGAGTATCTTTTGGTATATTGGGAGGGTGTTATTCACTATAAGACGGTTAAAGTATGTTTTTATCAGCTTCTCTATTACTGACTATATTTCTACTTGTTAACTTAAAAATAACTAGATACTCCATAAAGAATATGAACAAAACTATATAATTGTGCTGTAAAACCAATAAAGGGCACCCTATTTGAGTGCCCGCTATAATCATCCATATTATTTAATTTTGTAGTAACCAACGTTCTATTCATTTCTTCATGCAATTACCTAACAAAAATATTATTCTTTTACCTAAACAATTCACGTTCTTAGTGAATCTTTTAGAAAAGCTTCTATATACTCCACGTTCGTTATCTTTTTATTACATTCGCTGCTATCGACACATATAAGATTACCTATAGACTTGTAATAATCTGGGTTGTTCATTTTTTTCGCTTTTGTTACAGTGGAAAAATAGGCAACCTCCCCAATATTATTACAAAAGGAACAAATATTTTTCGTGCTGGTCGGTGCAAGCTGACATACGATACCGACCATTTTCTCCTCCATTTCATAAATTATAAATTTTTTATTGGATCTTAGGTCGTTCCAGCTTAAATAGGTCAACTCGTTGTGGTCTATATTTGATAAATCAGGCAGCTTTAATTTTTTCTGTTTCGGGAATAATTTTTTTAACTGGCTCTCTGTAATTTGTGGAAAAGTAAGCACACAGTCCTCAAGACGCTGTACGTACGCTTCATACTCTCTATCTGTTTTCAGCATAGATAAATCAAGCATTTCCGTTATTCCTGTTCTTTTATCTGGAAATAGGTCCAGAATTTTTACATTTGCTAAGGAAACGACAGCGTCCAAAATATTTTGAGGTATATTCTTTTTCTTACTATCCTTTATTAAGGCAATCTGTTCTTTTATAAAATTTAATTGTTCATTTTTAATAAATTTTTCATTCATCACATAAATCTCCAATCTGGACGATTTTCTTTATTCCCTTATATTAAACTATAAAGCCATTTTATAATATGAATAAAATGACTTAAAATAGATGGCTTGTTCATTTCATCTTTTAAAAAATGTCACGTTATCACCATTTCCTCTATCTTCCTTTCGTTTTTTCTGAAATACAAATTATATTTAAAGTCACACAATGGATTATCCAACAACCAATTTATGTAAAGAATTAAATAAAACTTTGTAGAATTATATATATAGCAATAATTTATATGAAATTAGGTGAAGAGATTTTGAAAAGCAGCATATGGGATAAAGATGTAGATTACAAACCACTACCGGTCACTGATTCAATTATTGAAATGGCCGAAAAAAAGCTGGGTGTTAAACTTCCAGAATCCTACATAAAATTATTAAAAGATCAAAACGGCGGGAGTATCATCTACAATGCTCATCCCGCTCCCAAGCATGAAGTATTTGACGATTTATTCATAGAAGTAGAATACCTCGATGGAATTGGCAAAAATGGAGGAATACTAGATAGTGAAGAATTAATAGAAGAATGGGAAATGCCTAAAGGCCTTGTTTTGTTTAATGGTGATGGTCATTACTGGCTGGCCTTTGATTATCGGCATACTTCTTCAAATCCGCCAATTGTGTACGTAGATAATAATGATGAGATTTCACAAGTAATAACAATCGCTAGAAACTTTGACGATTTTCTAGAAAACTTATATGTAGTGGAAATAGAATTACCAGATGACGAAGACTATTCTATTGTGACATATAGTAAGGAAGACTTTGAATCGTTAATCGAACATGATGATGCTGAAACACTTTCTGAAATTATCCAATTTGATACTATTGATGAGGAAGCAGATTTAGATTGGTATGGCGAAAAGTTATTACAATTGAGCGAACATCCTGATGATGATTTAAGGATCTCTATAGCTAATAAAATTTGGAATGATTATACTTACCAATTTAGTGAAGATACCTTAAAGAAATTCATTGAACTATTTAAAAATGATACAGATTCTGATGTGAGAAGCTATGCTGATATGATTACAGAAAAAATTAATTACTCTATAGAAGATTTAAAGATGGAAATGGTAAGAGAAAATACTGATTATGGTTACAATGTCGTATCCAGCTTTATGTATAAAGACAATAGCTACCATGTTATACAGAAAGATAATAAATGGATATTGGAAAGTCTCACTGGTGCAGATCAGTCATTCGATTCAATAGAACAATTCTTTAAAGAGGCAACATTGGGGGGAATCCCTCTTACCGATGCTTGGGTAGAAGTTAAGATAATATAAGCTTTTTTAAGAAAAGAAAAAATTACAGTGTACTAATTAGAGCACTCTAACCTATAAAAAGATCCTGACCTCTAAAGTTGATCAGGATCTGATTATTTTGGATTATTTCCCTTCACTTATCTAGACGATAAAACATATCCAGAGATCCTCCTTTATCTAATCTTCATCAATTCTTATTTATCTACCATTTTGTAATTTTCAAAGTGCCAATCTCAATAACAACCATCATTTCCTTTTGGCATTCATTGGTAAACTAACCGTCCACCCTATTAAAGTTGGATGCATTGTTCATTAAATGATTCTTAAATACCAGGTGTAACATTATATATTTTTCTACAATAAACTCTCGTTTCACTCTCTATGCTTATCTCATTTATTAAGTATGGGTCAATTCAGTCCTTCTACTGATTGATATTTAATAAATATTTCCAAATATTATTGTATAATCTGTTCTAAATACTGTAAAATTTAATTGTCTGAATATTTAACGGTTTCTATTTAGGGGTTTTGTTATTTTGCGCGGATACTACTCAAAGGGGGATTTTTTAATGGGTTGGGATTACGAATATGATGTAGTAGTAGTCGGTTCTGGAGCAACAGGTTTTTCTGCCGCCATTACTGCAAAAAAAGAGGGATTAAGTACACTGCTAATTGAAAAGGAAAAGCATTTTGGAGGAGCTTCTGCTTTATCAGGCGGCGGTGTATGGGTTCCGAATAACAGATATTTAGTTGAGGCTGGTGTAGCCGATAGTTTTGAAGAGGCTAAATTATATTTAGATTCCACTGTAGGTGATTTAGTAAGTGATACAATTAAAGAAACCTATTTGAAAAAAGGGATCGAAATGCTGGATTATATGCATAATTTAAGCCCACATATGAGATTCTCCTATGCAAATAATTACTCTGACTATTACCCGACACATCCGGGTGGAAAAGGGATCGGCCGGTCGATCGAGCCCAAAGTAATTGATTTAAATAAATTAGAAGATTGGAAGAGCAAGCTTCTCCCTCCTGCTATGGATACAAAAGGTTTCGTTATGACAGGACAGGATTTCGTTAAAGTGAATATGATCACCAGGTCCTGGGCAGGAAAAAGAGCTTCTTTAACACTTGGATGGCGATTAATTAAGCATAAATTATTCAAAAAAGATTATGCCGCATTAGGTAGAGCTTTAATAGCTCGATTGGCTCTAACTTACAAAGATTTAAACGGTGAAATTTGGCTTGATTCACCATTTGTTGATTTTATTTACGAAAACGATAAAGTAACAGGCCTAATCGTAAACAAAAACGGTAAACAAGTAACAATCAAAATCAATAAAGGCTTAATTTTTGGATCAGGTGGATTTTCTCGGGATCAAGAAAAGAGAGATAAATATCTTCCAAGTCCACAAGATGTGAGTTGGACAAGCTCACCAAAAGGTCAAACTGGTGATATTATTGAGCCTTTCGCAAAATTGAATGCGAAGTTTGGTTTAATGGACAGAGTTTGGGGTGCACCTACTGTCATTAATCATTTGGGTATGCCATTTTTCTTAGTAGCGGATAGAGGCTTGCCGAATATGATTATCGTTGACCAAGACGGAAATCGTTATATCAATGAACCGACTCCATATCATGAATTCGTTGATAAAATGTATGAGCATAATGAAAAAACAGACGGGAAAGCCATCACTTCCTGGATTATTTTAGATGCAAGGGCTAAGAAAAGATATATCTTTACCGGCCTCTTCCCTGGGCAAGATTTCCCTCAAGCATACTATGACAATGATATTGTTTTGAAAGGGAACACAGTCGAGGAATTAGAAAATAAATTAAATATTCCAAAAGGAAATTTAGTTAAAACAATGAACAGATTCAATGAATTTGCTCGAAATGGTAAGGATTTAGATTTCCATAGAGGTGAAACGCCACATGATCGATATTACGGCGATCCTTCTTTGCCAAATCCAAATTTACTTGAAATCAATGAGGCCCCCTACTATGCAATGAAAGTCTACCCAGGGGATATCGGCACTAAAGGCGGGGTAGTTACAGACGAATTAGCAAGGGTTGTCAAAGAAGACGGCACTGTATTTGATAATGTATACGCTTGTGGTAACTGCTCATCATCCATTATGGGTCATTCTTATCCTGGACCAGGAGCAACATTGGGACCAGGTATGACCTTTGGTTACGTAGCTTCCATGCACTGTAAGCATAAAAAATAAAGGACACTTCAACATCATGGACAAAAGCATTTGAATAACATATGAACTGCCCCGTAAAAGTTAGACACTAATCTAATTTTTACGGGGGGTTTTTTTATGGCAAAATTAACTGTTGAACAAAGGATCCAAGCAGTTCAACGTTATGTAAATGGATATGAAACCATGAATGCAATTGCGAAAGATATTGGTGTTACAACACGGGTTATCGGTGACTGGGTTCGCCTTTATCAAGCGAACGGTATAGAGGCATTCTTAAAACCCTATACAAACTATTCTGCTGAGTATAAAATGAGTGTACTAAATTATATGATCGAAACAGGTACATCTTCAATTGACACAGCTGCGATATTTAACATTTCATCTCCAGGCATGATTCGAAATTGGAAGAAGAAGTTTGAAATTGGCGGTTATGAAGCCCTTGTTTCTAAGAAAAAGGGGCAATCATCCATGAAAAAGAACACGAAAAAAACAATGAAGCCTGTACCGGCTGAAGGATCTGTAGAAGAACTTGAAGCACGTATAAAGCAACTGGAAATGGAGAATGCATATTTAAAAAAGTTAAACACTTTAGTTCAAATGCAAGAAAAATTACCAACCAAATCAAAGCGCAAGTAATTTATGAACTAAAGGAAATCTATGAAGTGGTGGAATTAATCAAAGTCGCTGATATTCCACGCAGCACTTATTATTATTGGGAAAAGTGTCAATACTAATTCAGATGCTTTTGTCTTTTTTCTTACGATTTGTTCGTGCGATTTGTTCGTGGGAAGATTTCAAGTCCCATAATTCTCAAGTTTCCCTTTAATTACTTCTAGATGATTCAGATTTCCCCAAAAGACACGTTGGAAATAATAACCTTCCTCTCCCCACCTAGGATTTAATCCTTTTTACGGTATGGAATGTATGAGATAGACTTTTTAATACCTGAAACAGAAGTAATAATTTAAATAATGATTAAGATGCTTTCGCCAGATGTTTTTCTTTATAAGACAACCCTTTCCCTAATAGATAAGCACCAATCATTTGCATAACCGTTTTCACGATAATCTGACCAATAATTGCCGCTGGTACAGCTGACCAAGGAATATACCCAGCTCCTAATGGGCTTAGTCCGACAATGACGAACACAACTGAATCTAATAAACCTCCAACCATTCCACTATAAAAGACACGCCAAGCCATCGGCAGTTTTAAACGTGTATAAATTTCTGTATCTGTTGTTTCTGCGATTAAGAATGATAGCGCAGAAGCTGCGACGATAATTAGGGTATCTCCTAATAAATACGATGCAGTAGCTGATAATACTAAGGCTAAGAAAATAAAACCATATGTCCTCTTACGACCAAGTTTATTTTGGACCAAATCACGGAAGATAAATGTTGCACCAATTAAGAACGAGCCCATTGGAATAATGAATATCCAAAATTCAAATGGCGCAAAGCGGGCTGTCAGTACATTTGCCGTTACAATTGATACTAAATAAAATAGAATGCGTATCATTTTGATCCTCCTATATGCTGTTTGGTATGTAAATATGTGTGCATTCCTTGTAGACGCAGCTTACAAGCGGGACACTCACCACAGCCGTCCGCTTTAATACCGTGATAACACGTTAAGGTCTTTTCTTTTACAAAATCAAATGCACCAAATTCATCTGCTAAGGACCATGTCTCTGCTTTGTTCAACCACATTAAAGGTGTATGTATAACAAATGCTTCTTCCATTGATAAATTTATTGTGACGTTTAACGATTTTATAAAAATATCGCGACAATCTGGATATCCACTAAAATCTGTCTCGCAAACACCTGTAATAATATGCTTTGCACCGATTTGTTTCGCTAATACACCTGCAAAAGATAAAAATAATAAATTGCGGCCCGGTACAAATGTTGATGGCAACCCACCTTCCGCACCATCCTTCACCTCAATATCAGCGCGTGTTAATGCATTTGGAGCAAGTTGATTTAGTAATGACATATCTAAAATGTGATGATGGACGTTTAATTCATTAGCGATTTGCTTTGCACATTCAATTTCTAATGCATGTCGTTGTCCATAATTAAATGTCACAACCTCAACCTCTTTAAATTTTTTTAATGCCAAAAACAAGCAGGTCGTACTATCCTGTCCGCCACTAAACACGACTAATGCTTTTTCTTGCTTCATTGATCATTCTCCATTCAAATGAAAAACAGCACTAAGATAGATGCGCTGTTCTTCTTAGTTTTTTATAGAGGGTTGCTAACAACCTCTCCCTTGGCTATAAGGATTTTATTGATATTTTCATAACCTGCAGTTAGCGATTATCAATTTTTTCTGGATATAAATCGTGATTCATTAAACGATAATTTGCTATTTCTTCAAACTTCGTACCTGGACGGCCATAGTTACACCAAGGGTCAATTGAAATACCCCCACGTGGAGTAAATTTACCCCACACCTCGATATAACGTGGATCTAGCAGTTTAATTAAGTCATTCATAATGATATTGACACAGTCTTCGTGGAAATCTCCATGGTTACGGAAACTAAATAAATATAATTTTAGTGACTTACTTTCTACAATTTTTTTATCCGGAATATACGAAATATACATGGTCGCGAAATCCGGTTGCTGCGTAATTGGACAGAGACTTGTAAACTCAGGGCAATTAAACTTAACAAAATAATCCCGGTCTGAATGTAAATTATCTACAGACTCTAATACTTCAGGTGCATAATTAAATGCATACTTCACATTTTGATTTCCTAATAACGTTAAATCCTCTAATCCTTCTGTTTGATGCCGACCAGACATAAATAACCCTCCTTGAATTAGATATCTAATCATTCCAAGGAGGGGCATGCTCTTTTTCTATAAAAATAACTACTTAGAAAGTCAAAAAAGCCACGTCCAATATATGGACATGGCGAGAATGACATGTATCCATAGTTTTTTATAGAGGGTATCCGCTATGAACCTCTCCTGAAATTCTTCAGATATTATTTTAATTATCTCTTATCATACCACACCCATTAATGGATATAAAAGGAAAAATAAAAAAGATAACTGATTGTAATATACTCAATAAAAAATCTCATACTAGTCTCCGCTATAAAGTTATTTACAATCCTTCTCCATAAAATGCTCATCTGACTAGTCCTACTGATTGATGGGATTAATCCGTTTTTTAATTTACGCTGCCATCTATTCTGTTTAAAAACAATGTCCTACTTAAACAACACCACAGAGGGATGGACCATTTATTTTATTCCGCTTGTTGAATCGTTCCTTTTAATACTTTAGGAAGATTAATATTACCATCCAAATATTTTCTTAAGGAAAACATTTTTGGTTCACTATTCTCCCCTACACCAACGATAAGACTTAATTCCTTTGGCAAATAAACAACTGTATGCAATGTTCCAAAGTACTCTTTATAGTAGTTAAAAAATAAAGGAGAATTGCCGTCATTAAAATGACGATACGCTGTTAAAGGAGAAAGTTCCTCTGTTAATAGACTGCTTACATACTCTTTACGTTTTATGGATCCTTGTATCTCTTTCTCATTTTTGTCTTGCAATGTTTTCGATTGAAAATGATTTGTACATATTAACGGAGGGCCGTAATTAAAAATCTGTTTCTGAGGAGAGGCTTCTACTATTACACCTTTTCCGCTCGGATCAGTAATAGAATAATTGTAGCAATATCCATGGGGAAGTATTGAAATAAGGTCGATTGCTTCTTCTATACTAGCACACTGATCCAATAGTATTCTTACAATTGTTGTCGCAAGAAAACCTTCTGATTTATGTTCACTGTTTACAAAATGTAATCCAACAACAAGCCCTTTTTCATTCATCCCATCAAGTCTGCCAATTACCTGCTGACTAAATCCAACACTGGCATAGCCATCAGCTGGTTTAGAGAAAACAAGTCTTGCATCATAAAGCTCAGGGCTAAAATCATAGTTTCGCACATAATAGTCATCCTTTATGAATGCCGTGCAACCCATTGCTGGAAAATTTACATCATAGCCACTATACAGCCTAATGATGGTGTCTAACTCCATATCCAGTCCTTCCGCCAAACCTCTAAGTTCCTCTAAAAGATTCGGTGACATGTCCTTTAGTATTTCTTTTGCTATCTTCGTATTTGAAGTAGTGCTCAAATCCTCAAGTAAACGCAGTTGATTTGAAAGCAGTGTCGACTTAATTTCTTCACTTTGCTTTAGCCCATATTCAAAAGGGCTTCCCTTTAACTCTACTAGTCTGATTATCAACTCTTCCATTCGTAATTCTCCCCTTCTTTGCTTGTCTCGATTGTAGTCCTCGTTACAAATCCAAATCATCTCATTTAACTATCACGTTCTCTCGAAACATTTCTAACTTTCTGGGATTCTTCACCATTCTATTCTGGATATTGTCTCACTAAAAAATAAGTAATTTAGAAATCTTTCTTGCCTATCTCTCATACTCACAATGTTCCAGAAGCACTTACTATAGCTGGATACCTTTGATTATACAGTTTATCTATATCCAAATAAAGGAAGTATCGTTTCACTATTTGTTATCCTATAAACCAGACTGGTATACAAGTTCTTGTATCGCTAATACTGGATATGTTACTATTTTATATACTTATATAAGATAAATCGCTTATCGGAGGAAACATATATGATTATCGATCAATTATCAAATGCTCCATTATATGATGGAGTGCATCCAAGATTAAAGAAAGCCTTTGCTTTTTTAATGGAAAATGATTTGCAGGCTTTGCCGGTAGGAAAGTATGAAATTGAAAATGACAAGGTCTTCGTAATGATTCAAGAGTATGATACAAAGCTTATTGAAGACTGTCGCATGGAAGCTCATTATTCATATACAGATATCCAATACGTCATTAAAGGCGAGGAAAGAATGGTTTATACAAATAAGGAAGATACAGAAGTCGTAGAGGAACAAAAAGAAAATGATGTAATGTTCTTAAATGGCGACGGTAACCATCTTATCGTGAAAGAGGGATGTTTTGCTGTGTTTATGCCTCAAGACGCTCATATGCCAGGTGTTTGTGTGCAACAACCACAAGCTGTAAAAAAAGCAGTAGTAAAAGTATTGTGCGATTAATGTAAGAGGCAAAATCATTGAGCTGATTTTGCCTCTTCTTTTGATTTAGCTCGTTTTGTATTCATTTTTGTTCAACACAAGAAAATATTTAACATTTTTAGGAAAAACGTTTGGGGTTTAACAAACGATAAGCCCTCTTGAAATGCTAAAAATCCCTTTTCTACTAGACGAAAAGGGATTTGGATTTTGGTTAAAAGATCTTTTTGAATGTGGTTGAAGCATGATCGGTCAAAATGTGTGCAGTAGACGAAAGCATATTCCCGACAATAAAGGACAAGATAGACAATTTATGTTCAATGACAATCTCCTCTAATTGGTCTATATATGCAGCATATGGCACACCTGTCAGGATACTCATTGCACCCGCTCCTAACATAATCCAAGCCGTTACATAAAGATACCGAATGATATCTCCAATCACATACCCATGTGTCCAGATGGAGCGATGCTTCAATTTTTGGTAGGGAATCCACATGAATCGTAAGAATCCCCATCGCCGATACGGATTGCTTTTTATATCCAAATCAGGGTTCATCCAATAGGTGCCGAAGAGATATCCTATTATCACGGATATCCCATGTACATAGTGCTGTGAACTGATCAACACGGCCCCGATTCCAATTGCTAAAAATATTAGATTAATTTTCTTATGCGCTCTCCCGTTTGCCATCCTAATCCTCCGTTTTGTTCTCTTATGGCGGCTCTATTGAACCAGCCATTGTTTTCCATTATAGGGGATAATCAGAGCAGGGAACACATTTTCGCTCAAAACAAACGTTCGCTCTTTCATTCGTCGCTGGAAAAATAAAAAAAGCCAAGAATCTTGGCTTTCATAGAGCTTTTGTTTAGACACGAAACAGCGTTGTAGGATGAATTTTCCCAGATTTAAAAGCTCCCTTACTTTTGTTGAATAAAAGAAATAATATCAATATATAAGGCTGTCATTTCTTCAGGTGTTTTATCTAGACCATTTTGGACCCATTGTTCGATTAATCCTAAAAAAGCAGATGTAATAAACGATAAAAAATAGTCCATAGAACCTATTAACCTTGTGTGAATGCTTTCGTTCTTCTCTAAATTAATACGTACTTTTTCTGCAAAGGCATCTCTAAACCTAATGTGAAAACCTGCTCTGCCATGATTGCTTAAAAATATTTTTAATAATGGAGCATGCATTTTTATGAAGCTGAATAAAGTTGCAGCTAATTGCTCTTGGTCTTTTTCAAATGTATATATAGATGAATATCCAGATTGTAATTGGTCAATATGTTTTCCTAAGTCTCTAAACAATTGTTGTTCGATTTGGTCAAGCAAATCAAATTTATCTAGATAATGTAAATAAAATGTTCCGCGATTTATATGTGCTGTTTTTGCAATATCTCCTATCGTAATCGTTTCAAACGGCTTATTCTCTAGAATTTGTAAAAATGACCGTTGAATAAGTTGTTTAGTTTTACGATTTTTTTCTTCATAAATACTCATAAAAAACCCTCTATTCCCAAAAATGAACATGCTGTTTACTTTTGTTTATTGCTTCTGTTTACACCTTAATTATAAAATGAATAAATATTACGGAACAATATGTTGTTTACTAAGAAAGGAAGAAAATGATTGAGATTATTTAAAGAAAAATTAGCATGGGCAGCTCCTATTGCAGTTATATTAATAATTGCTCTATTCTCATTAAACTTATTTGCACAGGGAAACCCAAAAGTAAGAAATTTACCGGTTGCACTTATTATAAATGATCAAGGTGTACATGTGGACGCTGTGGAATCAGCTGTTGAACAAATGAGTAAAGGCACTGACGGCGAAGAACCGATGTTAGCTTTTACAAATGAAAAGGAAGAAAATATTGAAGAAGCGTTTGATGATAAAGAGTATTATGCAGCTTTAGTCATTCCTGAAGGGTATAATGATTCCTTGCAGAATGCGATATCAAACAACTCTCCAGCAACTTTACAGGTATATATTAACCAAGGTTATAACATAACAGGTGCAAATTATGCGAAGACTGCTTTAACAGCTTTGATTACTCAATTAAACAACCAATATTCTTCAAATTTTGTTGCGCAAATGGACGGTCAACAAATAGAGGCTAACAAGGCATCTGTGCTTGTGAATCCGATTGTTTCTGAAGAAAAAGTATTCAATGCCGTTACAGCCTCAACTGCAAACGGAAGTGCTCCAACCTTAATGGCAGTGCCTGCCTGGGTAGGTGCCTTAATCGGTGGCTTCATTGTATTCTTAGCTTCATCAAACATTTTGAAAAAAGAATTGTTAACACGTAAACAGGCCTTACACCTAATGGGAGGTCAAGCATTATTCGGCATAATTATTGCCCTATTCTCTGGTTTTACCGTTGCAACGCTTGGTTTAATCGCTGGTATTAATATGCCTAGCTACTTCTTGGTTGGTTCATTCGTATCATTTGCAGCCTTCTGTTTCTTCTTATTAGTTTCTGGGGTAACTGCCTGGATTGGTAAACCGGCCATTACATTATTCATGGTTGTCATGTTATTGGGAATGGGAGTTTTAATGACACCACAAGAAATGCTACCTGATTTCTTTGTAAACTTCATTCGCCCTTGGGTTCCTATCCGCTTTGCATCTGAAGGATTACGTGAAATTTTCTATTTCGGCAGCGGCTTCTACACTGGCCAGTCATTTAACATTATTTTAGGAATTGGTATTGCAGGGTTAATGATGTACGTATCGTCTGTATTTAAACCTGTGCGTGCACAAAGAACTGGTACTAAATAAGCGTATTTAGAATGATGTGCTATGACAACATTCTAAATATTTGACTTCAGTCTGTCCAACTAGATCTGCCCTTTTAAGCGTCTTATATAAATAAAGCATGAATAGAGGCAGGGACATCACTAGATTCAAAATCAAAGCCGGCAGAATTTTACTCGTCGTAAAATTCTACCGGCTTTTTTGTTCATTCGTAGATTTGTCTCAGCTTTTTATTATAATTCTACAAATTTAAGACCGCATCATATGCTTCGTGTACCGCATCGAGTACTTTCCTAACCTTCACGCTATCACCAACGTTAACAATATTCGTTTTGTTTTTTAAAGAGTGATATAGATGATCGTTAGGCGAAAATCCTGCAGCTACCACAACACTATCACAATCGATCCATTCTTTATTGCCATTTACCTCAATTTCCACAGCCCGATCTTGTACTTCTGTTACTTTTGAAGATGTTTTAAACGTGATATTTGGGTGTTGCAAAAGCTGGTTTAACATCATTGCATTTTGTATAAATAACGGTTCAGGTAACATTTTTTCAGCCATTTCGATAATAGTCACCTGCATTCCTTTATTTGCAAGCACCACTGCGGTTTCACAGCCGACTAGCCCGCCGCCAATAACCGATATCTTATTTCCAAGAAGAGCCTGATTTTGCAGTACGTCTGTTGCTGTGTAAACATGGCTCTTATTCAGCCCCTTGATTGCGCTTGGCATAATTGGATTGCCCCCGGTAGCATGAACGACCAAATCTGCTTTATAGGTTAAAATCGCCTCTTCCGTTGCCTCTTTACAATACTTTATCGAGATATTTAACCGGTCAAGTTTTGTCCGATAATAATCAAGAATTTTCATTCCGTCCCGCTTAAACGGAGGCATACAGGCATTATGAAAGTTCCCTCCTAGATAGGCTTTTTTCTCCCATATTTCCACATCATGACCTGCTTCTGCAGCAGTTATGGCAGCTTGACAGCCACCAGGACCCGCACCTATCACCAGAACACGCTTCGGTTCATTTGCTGCTTTCAATTCTTTCAATCCCTCATAGCCCGTAAGAGGATTGACGGCGCAGTTTATGCTCTTTCCAGCAGAAACGGTAGCAATACAGCCTTCATTACAATAAATGCAATGTCTGATTTCGTCCGTTCTATTTTCCATCACTTTCTTTGGAAAATTAGGATCTGCCAAAAACTCTCTTCCAACTCCTGCGATATCAATCCAACCATTTCGAAGTGCTGCTTCAGCCTTTTCAATGTCACCTAAGCGCCCATTTGAAAGAACTGGCAAAGACGTGACAGCTTTGATTTTAGCAGATGAAATCATTTGCGGAACCATATCCTGCTGGTAAATAGGCGGCATTGCCATGTACCAATTATCATGACAGCCAGCGTCAACATGTAATGCATGGACACCCTTGCTTTCTAATAGTTTGGCAATCTCTATTCCTTCTTCAATTCCCCTGTACCCTTCTTCCACTGGCAAGAAATGATCCGGGGTGAATTTAACAAGGAGGGGAAAATCACTTCCAAGGTCTTCCTTGATGACATCGATTATTTCTATTAAAAATCTCATCCGGTTTTCAAAGCTTCCACCATACTCATCCTTTCGGATATTCCATCGTTTGGTCATGAATTTATCTGTCAGATACCCGCCATAAGCATGGATTTCAATGGCGTCTGCTCCTGCTCTCTTCGCTAATTTCACTGTTCGGGAAATTTCAGCTTGTATAAACTTAATTTCATCAATCATCAATTCCTCAAAGGTTATTTTAGCACCGGGATATAATGGTGTAGCTGAGGCAGATGCAGGCCTTACCCTGCCCTCTCCTATCCCTCCCAATCCAATTCCGGGCACTACTTGAAGGCAGATTTTACAATCAAATTCATGGGCCCTGTCTACTAGCTCTTTAAAGCCTGCAAAGCTTTCTTCTGTCAATGTGGATGCAGGGGTATGGCCATCTATAGTTTCTGTTGCAATAACGGTTGTCATCACCATCGATGCTCCGCCCTTCGCTCTGGCAACATAGTAATCTACTGTTCTTGGATCAAAATTCCCGAGTTCTGCTCCCATTGGAGCCATAACAAATCTGTTTTTTAATTCCAAATTTCCGACTTTAATAGGTTCTAATACCAACATTTTGTGGCCACCTCATTAAAAGGGACAAATTCGATCAACCATGCCAGAAACGTCCCCTTGCTTTCATATATTATTAGATAATATTATGTGAAATATTTCACATAAAGGATGATGACTGGATTGTAAAGATAAGTATATCATCTGTACAATTATTGTAAATTTTTCCATAAATTTAATCAATGCGATTTAAACGCTTAATTTGAACGTTTTGTGATAAAAACAGCAGTCATACTCAGCGTGACTGCTGTTTACATAGGTTTTAGAACATATTCTGATTTCTTATATTGTTTATTCATTTTTATCTTAACCTTAAATCGGATAAAGAAAGCAATGCTATATTCCTGCTATAACAGAAGGTGTTGCAATTGTATGCCATAAGTTAGCACTGATAGCGTTTGTTTCGTCATCTTTTTTCCGGCCATCAAAATAGAGAATCTCTTGTTCTAATTCTTCCAGCTCGTTTATCCTCCCTTTAAGGTAGTCATCGAGCCGGTTAATGGCGGTTTGAATCCGTTTCAGCAGGCCACCCATCCGAAGATCAAATACATCAAGACCGAATATTTTATTCTCCTCCATCCACTGAGTTCGATAAGCTGCCATGAATTCCTCTGCTAATTTTTTCATCTCAGGTAAGAAGGAATTACAATAAGTCGCCAATGTTTCCCGATTTTGATCACGATAGGCTTGCCGAATGTTTATCCCTGCCTCACACTTGATTGCTAGTGATATGCTTAAGGAATACTGTGTCAGAAACAATGCCTGCCAATTGGGATTTCTATTAATACAAGATTAGATTATAGTAAGGCTATTCTCTTATTCATCAATAATTATCTTTTTAATATAGTCGTTTAGAAAAATTCCTTGCGGGTCTAGTTCATGCCTTACGGCTAAAAAGTCCGGCAGTTTAGGGTAGGAGGAAAATAATTCATGTTTACCTAAGCTATGCATTTTCCCCCAATGTGGTCTACCTTCATACTTCTGCATAATCGCTTCCATCTCTTGAAAATATTCTTCATATGGCATGCCTTTGTACATATGGAAAGCAATATAAGCGGAATCTCTTTGATAAGAGGGGCTAAGGTAAATATCATCGGCCTTAACCGTCCTGCATTCGATCGGAAAATGAACCTTATGCTTCTTAAGTTCAATACAATTCCGAATCTCTTGAATGGCCGGCTTAAAGTAATGAAGTGGAATACAATATTCCATTTCCCTGAACTTCACCAGTCTTGGAGTAGCAAAAATCTCAGAGCTTTTTGCCGTAATAGCTGTTGTTCCTACGGCCTTCGCAGATATTCTGCTAATGGTTCGACTGCACCTTGGTGACAAACGGCATACCTCTGACAGTACAAAAAATAAATAGTTTTCAAAAATGAGATTTTTTAAGTTATGAAAGAATAAACCCTTTGGTTTACGATTTGTAATATTCATCGTTTTAACTTGAACACAATCGGAGTATGGGAATAGAAAAAATTCAAAGTGACGGTTTTCATTGATATAGTGTTCAAGCTGTTGCTCAAAAAGTGGATATTCTATTTTTTCACTTCTGTATTCATAGATAAGCGTTTTAATAATCTTCAGCTTTACTTTTACAATGATTCCAAGAACACCAAGCGATATAAGACAAGCCTTGAAGTATTGAGGATTTTGTTCCTCGGAGACTGTAAGAACATCTCCAGATGCTGTAACAATAACGATTTCTATTACTTGGGTTGGAATATTACCAAACTCCAGTCCGGTTCCATGCGTTCCAGTTGAAATAGCACCCGCAATACTTTGGACATTGATGTCGCCTAAATTTTCCTGAGAATATCCTTCTTGTCCAAGCGCTTCTCCTAATTGAAATAACCGGGTACCACCCAAAACCGTAACGGTACTGGCTGTCTCATCGAGTTGTTCAATTCCACTAAGTAAATCAAGAGATATGAGCCAATCATCCGTTTTTACTAAACTCGTAAATGAATGCCCAGCTCCTACAACTCTGATTCTTTCCTCTTGTTTCGACGCTTCTTTAACGATTGAAGCAACCTCCTCAATGGAGGAAGGATACAGGATTTTTTCTGGGATACTTTCACATGTTTGAGACCAATTTCTCCATCGTTTGCCTTGTATCGTTTTCATTACAGAAAGCATTTCCCTTCCCCCCGATAGGTAAGAAATCGATCAACGATTTGTTGATCCGCAAGACAAATGATTTCATTAAACCGTTCACAAATTTCTCCCGCTTTTGCTGCCCTGAAGATAATGATATCTCCAATTTCCAACGTTTCCTTTTCATAATAAACAGGGGTTTGCACCTCTCCAGCTCCTTCAAAAGGTAATAATTTACCACCCGGCGGGTAAATAGGCAAAGGCACTTTATCCTGACCATGCACCCCAGAGGAGACATATCCACCTCCAAGACAAGTATATATATTGGGGGTTGGTTTTCTAACGACCGGCAATGCAAAAAATAAGGCAGGTGCGAAGCGGAAATTCCGGTAATAATCAAACAACAAAGGAGCATAGAAACCTGACCCCGCTGTCAGTTCCGTAACATCCTTCTCTTTCGATGTAGTTTCAAGACTTCCCGTTCCTCCTCCATTAACAAATACTAATTGTACACCCTCACTCTTAAGAGCTTGAACAACCGTTTCCCTTCGCCGTTTAATTTTATCAATTGATTTCTTTTTCATAAAAGCAACAGCTATATTTTTAAGCCTCTGAGATGGCAGATGATCACCTACCCCAGCTATTTGTGCTTCATAACCCATGATACCTAGCACCTTTAGCGATGGATATTCCTGTATAATTCGTACTAGCTGAATAACACTTTCTTCTGTTTTTAATGGGGAACGCCTTACTCCAAAATGAAGATTAACAAATGTCGTGCTCATATCAATATCGATGCATAAATAAAAAAATCCATTTGCCTCTTTAGCAATCGCATTTAAATGCTCAACCTGTTCATAGGAATCGACCATACAGGTAATTTGATGACCTTTTCCATTTAGTTCAGCTATTTTGCTAAGAGCTTTGGAATCCCAGCATGGATAACCTATCAGGATATCCTCAATGCCTTGTTCTGCCAGAAAAACAGCTTCATTGGGGTTATAACACATTACGCCTTTATAGACAGGATCGGATTGGAGAATTCTTTTTAAAACTGGAATTGACCTTATCGATTTAGTAGCAATTCTGATTGTTTTTCCATTTGCTTTTTCAGCTATTCTCCTGCAATTTTGATCTAGAGCATCTAAATCCAACAAAAGGGCTGGATAAGACAACTCCTTCGATAATTCATATAGCATCATTAACAACACCTCTCATTCTCATAATAAACGAGGAGAATGATTAAAAATAGAACTTATTCAAAATATTCAGACTTATTATAACAATTTCGTTTACCAGAAAAGATAAACGCATAAAAAGTTTATCTCATATTATGGTAGTAGATGTTTTTTAACGGTGGTATCATACTTTTTCATGGAGTTAAAAAAGCCATTGATATAGTAAACTCATCAATGGCTTTAGACTTAATATAAGGTTTTAAAACCAACATACCCAGCAAAGGCGAGATCCTTATTTACTAGCTACTATACAGACCGCTCTTATTTATAATGCAGTTTCTGTAATATATCTAAGTGGAATTTTTGAATCTCCTATTAAAGATATAGTTAATAATATACACAATACTAAGTAGTTTAAGATTAACACCCTGACTCTCTCAGACTGTTGAAAAGGACTTGTTTGTGCACCTCAAGTAGAGATTCCGATTGACGTATGTTCATAACGGCTATCCTTTAATGCTTTTAAGATAAAATGTGCGACGTCAGCACGCGGTATTGATCTTGATTTCTCTGGTACACTTGTTGCAGATTCTCTGTACTTTCCTGTAAAGGGATTATTCGTTAGCCCCATCGGTCGAACAATGGTGTAGTTCAATCCATGTGATTGAATATATTCAACTGCAGCCCGATGATCAATTAGAGGATTCTTGAGCATTCTCATGACCAATTTACCACTTAGCCCTGTTAATTCTTTATGGACTCCCGCAGATGCAGTGTAGATAATCCGCTCTACATGTTGCTCCTTCATACCAGTAACAATATTTTTTATCATCTCTTGAAGCTCCGTTGATTTTTTCATCCCTTGATTCGATCCTAAGCAAGATATAACAGCATCATGACCCGCAATCGCTTCTGAAACTTCCGCTTGATTAAAAGCATTTCCTTGTATAATCTTTAAATTTTCATGAGAAAAGTCTAGCTTGGCTGGATTACGTACAAACGCCGTCACCTCAAAACCAGCCTCAACTCCTTGACGCACAACAGATTGACCTACACCACCAGTTGCACCAAACACGATAATTTTCATAACAATCCACCACCCTTTCTTATTATCATCCCAACATTCCCAGAATGCCCACTGAACATTTCTTGGACCAATTCTTCTATCCATCCCTGAGTCACTCTAAGGAAAACTATGGATTGTTCTTTGTATTAAACATACCTACTTGCACTTGATTGACTATTTAATATAATCATATAATTGTCTGTTAATTTTATCAATTTTCACTACTTATAAAAACAATTCTTTCTCAGTGACGGTCATTATAGTAGAATATCTTATTTGTTTTTGAGGAAATCCAATATGGTTAATTGAAAAGCAAAAAATAAGGCATTGGAATATACCAATGCCTTCAATATAATCATGCGATTTATTTTCACTAATTCCCACTCCACTTGCCAGTCCTTCTGTATGACTCCACTATTACATAATTTGATTATGATCAGGTATAGATAAAATTCGCATTTCATAATGAGAATATTAAACTATTATTACCTCTTTCTAATGACTATGGCAGTATAAACGTTCATCCTTTAAGCCCGGACATGGTAATCCCTTGAACAAAATACTTTTGTCCAATAAAGAAAAGGATAAGTAGGGGGATTACTGTTATCAAAGAAACTGCCATAAGCATTTGAACTTGAGAAGAGCCATAAGAATTTTGGAAAAATTGTAATCCAAGAGCGAGCGTGAAATTTTGGTCGCTATTCAAGTATATCAACGGATTCATAAAGTCATTCCAATGAAAAGCAACCGATAAAACTGCGACAGTTATTAAAGCTGGTGCTATTGCTGGTACCAATATCTTACAAAAGATTTGGAATGAATTAGCACCATCAATTAGGGCAGCTTCGTCTAACTCTTTAGGTATCGTTTTAAAAAATTGTCTAAGTAGAAAAATATTGAACGCCCCACCGCCAAAAAATGATGGCACTATAAGAGGTGCAAGTGTATCTAACCAACCAATTTTAGAAAATAAAATATAGGTAGGAATTAAAAGAACTTGGTTAGGAAGCATCATCGTTCCAAGTACTATTGTAAAAAGCACTCCATTATATCGAGATTTGAATCTAGCAAATCCATAAGCAACAAAAGATGCAGAGATTACTGTTCCTAGAACAGCTAGAGTTGTTACTACAATAGTATTCCAAGTATATCTTGTAAAATCAGCATATTGCCAGCCCTGTATAAAATTATCCCATGTGATTGTTTCTGGTAACAATTTTGGAGGTATTGTATACACCTCTGTAGGTAATTTAAGGGCGGTAGCAACCATCCACAAAAATGGGAAAGCAAATACTGAGGCTAAAACTATTAATAGCACATAATTGATAATTCGAGAGACTGTCTCGCCCTTGCCTTTTTTATTTTTATATTTAATCGTTTGCTTTTGTATTTCCAACTGTCCCTGCATTTTTCCACCTCCAATAATTAATTATCATAATATACCCAATGCTTGGAAGTACGGTTCACAATTATAGTTAAGACCATAATAATAGTGAATAAAATCCATGCCATCGTTGAGGCATATCCCATTTCACCATATTTGAATGCATTATTGTATATATGCATCATAATTGTGTAAGTAGAATGGTTAGGACCCCCTTCTGTCAAAACATAAGGCTGCGTAAAAATTTGAAAACCATTTATTATGCCTATGACTAGATTAAAAAATAATGTCGGTGTTAACATTGGAATCGTAATATTGGTAAACTTCACAAACTTATTTGCCCCATCCATCTCTGCACTTTCATATAATTGTTCCGGTATGTCCTGTAAACCAGCAAGCGTTATGATAATTGTGTTACCAATTGACCATGACATCATAATGATTATTGCTGGCATAGCCCATTTTTCATCACTCAACCAGTTTATTCCCTCTATTCCGAAAAATGAAAGAGCGTAATTTATAAGACCGTATTGAGAGTTGAAAATCCACCCCCACAATAAAGTAACTGCAACCCCTGCAGTTATAAATGGAACATAAAAAGCGGTTCTAAAAATCGCCATTCCTTTTATATTCTTTTGATTTAATAGGAGTGCAATTAAAATGGAAAGTACTAAGCTTAATGGTACTGAAATTGCCACAAAATAGAGTGTATTCAACATAGATTTATAGAAAAGAGGATCTTGAGTAAAGGCCGTTTTAAAATTTTCTAAGCCTATAAATTCACCTATGCCCGTCATATCAGCATTGGTAAAGACCAATATTATTGAATATACTACCGGATACAATGTGAAAATTAAAAAACCTAGTATCCATGGTGATGTATATATAAAAAATTGTCTAGATTCCCTTTTTTCTAAACTACTATATCTCTTTTTCATTTTTTCACCCCCAAAAGATGGATTAATAAAGCTAGGTGAGGAAAAAATCTCTGGTTTTTCCTCACCTTTTTATTACGTATACTAGTTACTTTTGATGAACTTCATCAAGCGCTTCTTGTATTTTGGGTGCATACTTTTCTACAGCTTCTTTAGCTGAACTTTTCTGAGTGGTTATTTCTTGCATTAATTGCTCAAAAACGTCTGTAGCTTTATTTATCGATCCACCCCATGGGGCCTGTACAGCATCCTTAAGACCAGACATATAATCAGTTTGTTTTATATCTGTGTTTGGAATAGTCATGTCTGCGAAAGTGGTCTCAGCGGATTCGTTTAATGCAGGAATACCTACTTTAGCATAAATATCATTAATCTCTTTATTCATAGATACTGTCTTTATATATTCCCAAGCAGCTTCCTTATTCTTCGAATCTTTATTCATAGCAAAACCTGTTTGGAACTTGAGGTTGACGCTTTTTCCATTAGGATCTTTTGGAGGTAATACAACTCCCATTTCAAAGTTCTTTCCTACCTTTTGGGCTATATCCCCTGCCTCAAATAATCCCAACGGATACATAGCAGCTTTTTGAGATACAAACATTGCATCCACAGGTATACTATTCGAAGCTGCATCATCAGGCAGTGCTTTTGTTTTTACTAGTTTTTCTATTAACTCCAATGCTTTTATCGTTTTTGGATCATCTATAGTTTGCTTAGTCCAATCGCTGTTATATGGACCTCCGCCATAGTAGTATGTTGCAAATCTATTTTGACTCCAGTGTGAAACCATTCCATATGTTCTATTACCACCAGAACCTGAAGATACTTTTTGTGCTACATCTGCAAAATCGTCCCAAGTCCAATCCTCTGTTGGATATGGAACGCCAGCTTTATCAAAAATATTTTTATTATACGCCATTAGAAATGTTGATTGAGTTGTAGGCATTCCTTCCCTGATTCCATCAGGGGTAATATAGCCATCGTCTGCACCTGGCGTAAAATCTGCAAGATCTATATTTTCCTTTTCAACATATGGGGTTAAATCTTCAAGCCATTTTGACCTAAGACCCTTCCAGTCAGGAGACATCATAATAACATCAGCAGCATCCCCTGCAGCCAATGCTGCATCTAGCTTCTGATCGACACTATCAGCCGGAAGCCATATTTCATGAACTTTTACATCAGGATACAATTTTTGAAATACTTTTGTAGCCTCCTTACGAGCTTTTAATTCTTCTCCTCCACCCCAACCCATAATGGTGATTTCTCCAGAAATAGTATCCCCATCTCCCTGACTTGCACTATCTTTGTCACTTGAACAAGCTGTGATAAGAAATACAAATAAACTAGCGAACAATAGCATTGAAAGTTTTTTCATGAAATCTCTCCCCCTTGTTATATAATTCAAATAATGCCTAACATGCGAGCCTTAGCATTTTCATATCCTAGCAATCTTAAGTTCTCCTATCTCCCCCCTTCATTAAATAAGTACAATTTTTACTCGGAAAATCTATCCAGTCAGGATGATAGTAGTAAAGAATCCTCTGCTCCAATATCAACTGTTCGGAAAGAGGATCACATTTTGTCGGCATCAAAAACAATTTTTTACGATGATTATTTTACATAGGTTTAAGTTCCATATTATTCTATTTCAAAAGAAGCAAAACTAGCTCTTCCTTTTCCTGTATAAGTAAAATATAGCGCCTGTATACCATCGGGTAATTCTATATCCGAAGAATACTCTGTCCATACATTTGTGTAATTAACCGGTATACTTGCGAGTGTAGGACCATTCCAAGATGTTTTCACTTCAAATGTACCTTTACAGTATCCCCTCACCTTGATGTTGATCTTTTTGATTCCCTGACAATTAAAGTACTTAAATCCAGCTGTTGAAGAATCGGTCATATTATTAATGTATCCCGCTTCTTGATCGCCATCTTTCCCATCTTGGGTTATTTTAGGAAATTGAGTATCCATCCATAAATCACCTGTGTACATTGCTTCATCTCTACAGAAAAGATTACAGGCTAGATACGCGGGATAAACACCTCGACCAATTAGTGGCCCATTGTTAGCACCACAAGAAGTCATTTCTACCTGAGGAATGCTACCATCATCTAGAAGCTCAATTCTTTCCATACATCCTTGGCGACTGAAATTAGAACCATTTGTATGTCTGTGGTAAAAAATGTACCATTGATTATTGATATCAACTATACTTCCATGATTATTACCACCATAGTACATTGGTTTTTCTGCAGGCTTATAAGAATCAATATGTAAGTCGTTATTGCTCACAATAACTCCTCTATAAACAAAATCCTTTGTCGGATGTTTGCTGGTAGCATAGCAGAGCTCATGCATAGCTATAGAAGAGTAGACAAAATAATAAGTATCTCCTATCTTTCTGATGGACGGTGCCTCAAAGAATTCATGTCCCTCAAAGCTACTTCCAGCACTATATGGTTCACTCGGTGCAACAAATACCGGTTTTTCCACTATTGTAAGCATATCCGGTCCAAGAACTGTTGCCATCGCACCACTTCTTGATTTATCACTTATCGCACAAAAACCAGTATACAAATAGGTTTTATCTCCTTCAGTAAGTACACCAGGGTCAAATTGTGGTTCGTCCCCCTCTTTTTCGCCTAATCGGACTCCGTCTGAGTAATGTACATAACCATAAAATTCATACTTCCCTGCCGGAGTATCACATACAGCTACTGAAACAATAGAGACTTTGTCTAGCACATAGTACAAATAATAACGTCCATCTGTTCCAACTGTGACATCAGGTGCATAAAGACACATATTCCCGGCTTCATTTAATGGATCATCTGTCTTTTTAAAAATTACACCTTCATATCTCCAATCAGCCAAATCATCTACATGTGCAGACCAGCAAACATAATCATTTAAACAATAAGCATGACCATTAAAACTATCGTGAGAGCCATAAACATACACTCTGTCATTGAAAACATACGGCTCCCCATCCGGGATATATTCCCATGATGGGAGATAAGGATTTATCCCTTGCTTTTTCATTATTAATCTCTCCTCCATTTCTAACTAGCCTGCAATCAATCCCTGAATTAGTTTCCTCGTCTACCTATTAACATCATCTATTTCCTTAATTGCATTTACCTCGTTTTCCTCCGTGTTCGTACACGAAAAAAAGCTAAGAAAAATCTCATTCCGATATTTTATGATGCTTTATTATCTTTAACTAAAACGTATATTGCCTTGCGTTGCGCATATTACATATCACCGTGTTCGTACACGAAAATACTATAAAATAACCCTCTGCCTGATTGTTTTCATAATCTTTTATTCCATTTAACTAAATCGTTTTGATCGTGCACTGTAAAATACGATCGTGTTCGTACACGAAAAAGTAAACGCTTACAATTTGCTGACATAAAATATAAGGAAGATATTAACATCAACATACAATTCATGAATCTATACTAACACTCTTGCTGAATACGAGTCAACCAGTTTTTGGAATTTTCAATTTATATTTTCGTGTGACATAGTTTTTATATTTAGCAAGCTTTACGTATACATTTACTTTCCTATGCTACAGCACTATAGTCCCGACTTTTCCAAAGCGCTGCAAATGAGGATTAAAGAAAGTATCTAAGAGCTAAATCTATCATTCATCATGTAGTACTTTATTGATATATGTAAGTATCTTACTACCATTTGCCACTGGCGAGATTCTCATTAGTGGTATATGACCACTATACATATAAATAGAGTGTTCGAAATAGGAACATACTAAATTCCAAAATACCTTTTTCAAAGGTAGAAACTATAGGTCACGTTTCAATTTAAGTTAATTTCTATAAAGTCTTAGTTAAAAATTGTCAACTGCTATGTGTTATTAAAGTATCCAAGTAAAATTAGATAGAATCTCCTTTAATAATCTCATACTCTAGTAAAGGAGTTGGAATGAATTCTCCAAGTTTAATTTTGTTAATTATGCTTTCTATTGCCTTCCTGCCGATTTCATCAATTGGATATTTCACTGTAGTTAAACGTGGTGAAACGTATTTTAACATATCTATATCATCAAAACCCATCACACCTACCTGCTCTGGAATATTCAAACCTCGCTTTTTCAGAAAATTCATTACCTCCAGTGCATAAAGATCAGTCGAACAGATAATGGCTACTTTTTCATCATAAGATATTTTTTCCAACTCTTTAATATATTCTCTGCTTTTTATAATAAACGGTTTAGTAGTAATCCTATTTTTCTTCAACCCTTCTAAAAAGCCATTAAGCCTCTCTTCTTGCGTGTAAATATTTGTTTGACCCAAATAAGCAAGAGGCGGACTAACATAGACGAATTTTTGAAAACGATTTTGAGAAACAATAAAATCTGTGGCTTCCATCATGGCTAGACGTTCTTGAACACCAATAAATTCCCACTTTTCTGAAATAAAATTAAAGATTGTAATAACTGGGATCTTTAATTTACTTAAATAGGATTCGAATTGCTCCCCCTTATTCACCGTTAACAATATAATGCCATCAACTTTCCGATTCACTAAATGTTCAATACACTCTATTTCATCGTTCTTGTTTTTTTCTGACAGAGTAATATAAACAAAATAGCCTAACTTTCTAGCTTTGACCTCAATAGCATTTAATAATTGGGCAAAGGATTGGTTATATAAATCAAACAAGACAACCCCTATCGTATTTGTTTTACCCATTACAAGGCCTCTAGCTGTATAATCAGGTTTGTAATTCATTTCTTCGGCTACTTTTAGAATTCTTTTTTTAGTCTTCTCGCTAATTCCTACTCGATTATTAAGTGCTCTATCCACTGTTCCAATTGAAACACCACAAACATGAGCAATATCTTTAATTGTTACATTCATTTTCACTCACCTCCTTCTATCTATTTTGATTTAATACCTCACCAAAACGAGCATCATTAGATGAAAAATTTACTTTAGCCTTGCAAATGTCCTCCGCTAAATATTCTAATGATATTCCGTAAAAATAATTAAGCGAATAAAAACTCTTAGTATATAAGGCTTAATTTTGTACATCATACTTCTTTTGCTTATTTTCAATTCGTCGAAATGCAGCTGTTGCTCCAAACATAATTACAATGGAGATTCCGCTAACAGAAAAAAATGGAATAAATCCTGGATATAATGATAACAGAAAACAAAATAACAGTAGTAATATAATCATAAAAATTGTCGTATGCAAATTGAGGATACCAATAAAAAACGCATATTTAAAATAATGAAGAAATCTTAATTCGAAATGAACATAAACAGGAAATAAATATAGAAGGATAAGTAAATAACAACAGATAATCATCAATAATGGTACTCCTAGAACAGCTTGAAAATTCCCTCCTATTGACATAACTAGTTTTAGATCATAAAACAAGAAAGAACCAATTGCTACTATAAATAAGCCAAAATAATTAGCATGAAGGAATTCCTTTTTATAAGTTTGAAAAAAAGTTTCAAAAATAGGAATATCAGTTTCCGACATAGTCCACTTTCTAACTACTGTAAACAATGCTACAGTAGCGGGCATGAATCCTAGAAAAACAAGCCCAGCTAATGTAAAAAGGAGCCATAAAATATTAACTATTACAATTTTCGCAAACCAATCACATACATTGTAAGCTTTCCTCATTAAACCATTTATTTGCACACATATCACCTCTCCAAGCTTCCTTTTTAAACTAACTTGTCCATACACCGTTAGTAGCTATCTATAATACTTAATATTTTTGTCACTTTTAAAATCTGTTATCACTCCTTCTATTCTATTGATACTATATCATCTCAATTTAAGTTTGTGTATCCAACCAACTAAGTCGACTGAGTCAATTTTTTGTGGGAGCTTTTAGGACTCCATCTTTTATACAGTTTTATTACATTATTTCATCTGATTACTAATTCCTTTAAAAACCCTCTTTTATTTGTGATACAGTTCATTGTCTCAAATCCTAAATGAGGCCGCTTCAGTTTGGGAAAACCTTTTGCAGTTCAACGAACGACACTTCTTGAAATGCCGAAAATCCTTTTTCTACTAGGAGAAAAGGGATTTTCGTTAAAAGAATGTGGTTGAAGCATGGTCGGTCAAAATGTGTGCGGTAGATGAAAGCATATTCCCGACAATAAAGGATAAGAAAGATAATTTATGTTGGCGATTTCCCCTAAATACTCAATTGTTCAATTAATCCTAAAAAGCAAATATAATAGAAGGATATATTTCGTTTTAATAATTCAGAGTCTATCAAGAAAAATTAAATAGCTTGAGCTCACCGGGATTCAGAGCTCAAGCCGCATAAATTATTTTTATTATTTCCACTGTCTACTTGACAGTGAGCATTTCATAAATGAAGTGGATTTTACAAATAGTCATGGGGATCTTATGTTTCGTACAGATAAATATTCTATCTTAAATGTGAAAAAAGCACGATTTCTATTTGATTGTAAACTCCCCTATCGTGTACCTCAAATCACCCCTCTTCCCTTCCATTTCCAAATGAATTGCCGGTTTCATAAGTTCTGGGTCAAGTATAGCTACATTAACCTGATAGACACCTTTCTTTAAATCATGAGGAATTGAAATGAATTCTTCAATTGAATACCGGCCTGGCAGCCACTCTCGAATATCCACTGACGCAGTCTCTTTATAGATAATCCTTCCTTCCTTGTTCGCAAGAGATAGTTCCAAAGGCCATTCAAAATAAAATGGAGCTACTCCGCTATTTTCCCACTCCATTTCGAGAGACAGCTTCGATCCTGCCTCGCCAGACTTCTTATACTTTACTTCAACTACCCTGAAATGGTAGCCAATTTTCTTTAATAAGCGATTGATTCCAGTTTGATATTTATCATTTGGGCTATAATTCGCTGGTGAACTGGGACCTAGCCAGCTAACATGCGTTGCTTGCAGCTGCTCCATGGTTTCTGAAATTGAACTGGAGGAGAAATAATCCCCCCACTCCTTGGTTGGTGCAAGCTCGCCGCCGATTGGAGCAGTCTTCCAGGAATCAATCATTGAAGGATTTTTTTCACCGGTTAGCCAAAACGTATACCCATTGGTGACCCAGCTATAAAATTCATCAATGGTGTGATCTCTCCTGCCGAACATATCATTGTATAATCCCATATTATTGTCCAAAGCTATTTGATGGGGCCTTCTCATTAATAGTATCTTGCCTGTAAATCTCTCTGTATAATGCTTAACATAGGTTTCAGCGATTGACAGCTTCGGAAAAGGGATATCAACCCCTTCCTGCTGCAAAGTATGCCATTCTCCCCAATGGCCCAAACTCCCCAATTCTATAAATGCAATGAAAGAATCATGATTATATCGTTCAGCCAATGCCTCTATTAACTTCTCATGATAGTTAATCAGTTTTGAGTTTTTGTAATTAGGGCTGAAACCACTGCCCCACTCATGCTCATACCAATCACCATCTGCCTCCAATTCATCGTAAAGCCATTCGGGTATATCCATATGGCCCGATTTTCCTGGGTAATCTAAGACTATCCGGAAAATCAATCTTTTATTATTTGTTTTCCAAAAGTCAAATTTGAATTTTTCTTCTATTTTATCGAATTCATAAACTCCTTTTTTCGGTTCAATGTCCTTCCAGGTGAAATTAGCATAAACGAGTGAATGGGCCTGCTTGTATGGCCCACCCTCAGCAGAGGGAGCAAACCCCATGAATGGATTAATGATAGGTTCCTCTTCCTTTTCATAATTGGACTTTTGGCCATGATATATAAATACCAGCATTAGAATTGCAGCACTAAGCGCGAAAACCATATATTTACTCACTCCATGTTCCCCTTCATTCTCTTATGTATTAAAGCTAAAAGAGTTTATGTATAACCTGAATAAAGAGGCGGGGGGAAAATCAATTCCCTCTCCCCTCTCCATTTCCCTCATTCATTCGATGTGCCACTCTGGCTAAAAAGCTTGTTTTTTCAATAGTAAACAGTGGTTGAGTACAATATGTATAGTACTCAATATTTTTACCATAATGAAAAAGCCTCCAAAATGCGATAACCAAGCCAGTTAATCCTGAGCAGAAGCCAGCCATTCCATAATTGCCTCCAACAAGGATTATTGAAACCATGCTCAGCAAACTAACAGCCAAATAACTGGTGATGACCATTAGCGCACCTTTTCGATCATCAAAATAAAGTAAGATTTGCATTAAGATAAACATGATGATAAAGAAGTAATTTCCAATTATCAATATATTGTAAATGTGAACTTGTTCTGTTGATAATGGTATAACGGTCGTACCAAGTGCAATTGCCAGGATCGTAAAGAACATCTGGAATTCCATGATATAGACTAATTCACGGATTAACACTTGGAACATTTTATTTTTCGCTTCATTTATTTGGCCCAAAGAATACTCGCCGCTTACCTTTTCATAGTACCTTTTATATACTTTATAAAAGGACGTTTCCATTGAAACAACAAACATAACCATCGCAGGAATAATAGATAAATAAGCATAGAAGACTGGTACATCATAGAATGGAGCCATTACAAACGTATTACTAACTACCGCTTGTATATCGCTGCTCCAAACAATAAAAATATGGCCAAATAATGATATGGAGTAAAAAAAACCAATAAAAAATAGTGATGGGTATTGTTGTATGTAGGATAAAAAATCAAAGCTGTTCTTATTGGCTTTAGGAAAGCGTTCTTTGATACTGTTTATGAGGAAAACAATGGCCACTATAAATCCCGCAGCCATACAAGCCATCATATACTCAGCTTTTTGATAATCCACTAGCTGTAGGCTGAGCCACATTGAAATACCTGCCACGAGAGCACCAAGTCCGTATGCCTTAACTATTTGCATATATTTTTTAACTGCAGATATATATATTGCCAGTATATTTACAATCAGTAATTCCATAAAAAATAGATATGCAACTATTTTGAAGGCCATACGCAATGGGGAAATGGCATAAAAAACAATTGAGGCAAAGCCTCCAATTAACACTATAATCGCAATGACACCAAAGAGGGAGGAAAGAATATTTTCTTCCTTGTTTAAATAGATTTGATCAGATACATATCTTGTAACAACCATTAAGAAACCCCCGGTTATTACTTGAGAAAATACAAAGCTGTACATTGTTCCGGTTAATAAGAGTTCACGCTCCATGAAGGTTGATCCTGAATCCATTATTATCTTTTGGCCAATCAGCAACTGTATTATACATAAAATCATTGGGCCAGAAATGATGACAGAAGAATAGACAAAAGCTCTGAGACCACCGTAATTCTTTCTGTTAGCCACTATTTTTTTGAGTTGGAATCCTATCCCCGCCATTCAAATAACCCCTATTTCCGTAAATTTTTCGGTATTGCTCAATGAAATCTTCCCAGGAGTAGAGGGACTCTATACGCCATCTTCCACTCTCCCCCATTCTTGTTCGAAGGAGAGGGTTTTGAGCAAGCCTGATGATTTCCCGTGCCATTCCCACAGAATCCATAACCGAGACTATATATCCAGCCTGGCCAAATGAATCTTCTCTGCCATACAATAACTCCTTACAACTTCCCACATCTGTACAGACAAACGGCTTTCCGCTTGCCATACCTTCAAGCAGGACAAGCGGCTGGCCCTCACTGATGCTTGAAAGAACTAGCAAATCCATTTTTCCAATGTGTTCCTTAACATTCACCGTTCCAGTGAATTGAATGTCTCTAAGACCTAAAAAACTCACTAATTGCAAGCATTCCTCGTAATAGTCCTGGTCTTCATCAACTGGGCCCATAATGTGAAATCTGGCGTTTGGAATCTTTCTTTTCACAATAGCAAAGCTTTGAATCATTGTTTTTATATCTTTAATCGGCACTACCCTGACCACAGCCCCAATGTCTACAAATTGTTTGTTCTCTCCGACCTTTTGCGGCAAGTCTAAATAGTCATCAAGGTTTACACCGTTGGGTATGATACATGTCTTTTCTTCTGCGCAGCCTATTTCAAGCTGGATTTCCCTATTTGCATTGAATAAGGTAACAACTTGATTCGCTGATGCATAGGCACCCTTCGATAAACTATGAAAATATTTAATCCACAGCGTTTTCAGAGGTCCTTTTATTTGATCTGATTTAACAATTTCTTCCTCACGCTCTCTTGTATAAATCCCGTGCTCGGTAATGACATACGGGCTTCCATAATAATGTTTACAATATGAACCGATGATACCTGCATATCCCGTTGAAATGCTATGATACAGGTCAGCTTCCGGAGGAGGATAGGAAAGAACCGATATTAAAGGCAGTAGCATCGATCTTACAGACCAGTATAACTGGGTGAAAGGCAGTTCAAAGTATGATTCCAGGCATAACTCTTTAACAATATCGAAGAAATCCTGGCTTGTAACAAGTTCTCCAGCTGAATGGAATTTTCTATATCTTCCTTTAAAGATAGAAAACAAAGCCTCCCAGTTTCCATGATCACTGACCAGTATTGATTTAATAGCTTGTTTCTCCCAATCTGACAGTATATTTCTTTTGCCTTGCCTTCCGGACCATGCCATCCCTGTGTTTAAAAAGATTTCCCGCACTTCAATGAGGTTCGCTGGAAGTTTGTATTTAAATTTCCCCTTGTCTTTTTCATCCGCTCCAATGGCATAAATAATAAATTCATGCTCAGGCATTGCCGTAATCAAGGATTGTACCCAGCTTGAGACTCCCCCGACAACATATGGATAGGAACCTTCTGCGATCAGGCATATTCTCATCATACATCCTCCAATTCAATAGTGAACTTAGATGATAGAGCGCGTATCAAATAATGATCACTATCTATTTTTTTTACCTTACAGCCATTGGAATCAGCAATTTTTTTATCACTACGGAAAACAAAATCCAACTCCCCTTGAAAATCATTTATATATCCTTCTACTTTTTGGTCACTCTCTGAAATAAACACTTGTGCGTCCTGGTATTTCCTTACTGACTCGGTACTTTCTGAAGCCGTTTGACTTTTCATCCATGGGTATTTTCCTTTGACATCCTTAAGCATTTTACTGTAATTCGCCGACATGTCAGCCCATCTTTTATTTTCATTTCGCTCTTCATCTAAGATATCATCGGGATGGACGAAATGTGAAAACGACCCATATAAGGTTGCCCCATTAACTATAATCCATTGAACTTCTTCCTGGTAATGGTAATCTGAGGTTAATCTCGGTATTTCATAATATTGACCCGAATATTGATACTCCTGAATGTATGCTAAAGCCTCATCGTCAGGTATAAGAAGAGAAGCAAAATTGGTGATTGATGGGATGGCTTCTTGAATGGCTTTTTTTCCATCTTCGCTTAATACATTCGATGGAGGAATATACGTTTTAAAGGTATGTCCTGGGAATACATCTTGTACAAATTGATCCAGTTCCTTCAATGAATTGACCATATCTTTTTTATCTTTCCAGGCAGTGTATCCCAGGCGATCCACATGACTTTGATCCATCGTTAATGATTGATGATTATATCCGTGAACAGCGAGTTCTCCACCCATCTGAATCAAATCACGCCCGAATATTTTTAAGTTCTCTTCCGATAACCGCTCATTAAAAGGGCCGTCAACATCATCGTTATAGCTCTCAATCATTCCTGCTGTATATTTCACGTCATATTCCTTTGCAGCCTCCAGCATATCCGGCCACCAAACCCTATGGAAAAAGCTTTTAATATCCATTTTATATTCGTTATAAATAATCTCATTTGTCCCCTCTGGGAAAGGTGCCGGAAAGTCGTCTATATACATTACTTTTGAGTTTATAATGGGGTAAATGAAATTATTATTTAAATAGCTTAGTGCTCCTGCGATGAATCCACGGTTCATTTCATGGTCCAGCATTGTTCCATTGAACACCATGAAAGTTCCTTTTCCATATGGTGTACTCCAAATAAATGGAATGTGATTGTCGGTAACCGCTAAAACCTTGCTATTTTCCTCCAAGCTAATATCTAAAATGGAATTGGAAAAGACAATCTCATCCTCAAAATTCAATCCCTTTGATTTTAACAGCAAATGCGATTCCATTTTGATAGTCGAAGTATCTTTGTATGAAGTATCCGATTCTGACTCATTGATGCCAAGAATGCCATGAATACGCTCATATATAGTTGAATCTGTATCGGGTCTTATTCCAAAAAACACTCCACCGCCATCGGAAACATAGTTGGTAATGAGTGAAAAATCCTTAATCGACTCCAGCTTGGGAGTCAAGATCATGATATTTTTATAATCATGAAGATTTGATGGTATTTGTGATACTGAAACTGTAGTATATGTCTTTTTCAAGTAAGCCAAAGTCTTCTCGAAATTTCTCATTAAATCAGTACTCTCTTTAATTTTCGGATCATAGACAAGCAAGAATTTATCCTGATGTATGGATTGTATTTCTGCTGAGGAAAGAGCTGATTCCTTCTTTACTCCACCAGCTATTACAGGACTATTATTCAAATTGAACAAGTGGGCTGATTCAAGCTGTGAGATAATCACAACAATTCCAAACAACGTCAGGAAAGCCACTATGTTGATTATTTTGACCAAATTGATTTTGTTGATCACTGTCATCCTCCTACGACCAAAAGTGAAGAGCATTTATCCCCGTTGGTGATAATTGAATCGGCCTCCTTTTCAACTTATTCATAATCTCATAAAGTTTTTTCGTGTTTTGCATTGTATAAGATACTTTCATCGCTAGTAAATAGGGAACCTCATCATCAGGAAAATCATCCATAAACATCTGACTATAAAACTGCGATTTTGCCATATCCCCTATTTCCAGATCACAATTTATTTTATCAACAAAGTGCTTTTTGCAACGAATAGGGCTTTCCAGCAGACGTTCCAGAAGCTCTGATAACTGGAGCCGGTATTTCATTTTAGTCTCTTGATCAACCATATTACTGTCTACATAATTTTCTAATATTTCTGCATACCTATCCATTACTTCATAATCGGTTGGATTCTCTTCAATTCTTTTAATCAGTCCGTGAAGAGAGGTAACAAATTTCTTCTGGATTTCCATAATAGCAATAGCAGCATAATGCGCTGTTTCCGTGTCATCGCTTTTAGTTGCTTTATAGAGGATATCGATATTGTTTGTTCCATCTTTCAAACTATCAATAAGCATACTTCTTTTATGGTGATTATCATTGGAAAGCAAGACTTCCTGGAGCGGGATAACATTGATTTCCCGCTCTACATCTATCTTGCTGCTTGGAAAAGACGAGAATAAAAACACCTCATTGCTTTCCCAGCTACTCTCTTGTTGTATATTGTTCGACCTTTTAAATAGCAAATAAGAAAGGGCATATCCAAGAACCGGGATGAAGGTTATAATTATCGCTTTAATCACCCTATTTTCTCTCTTTTTCCACATTAAATAGCTGACATGGCCGAGACAAAAAAGATAATACAGAATGAACCACTTAAACATTGGCTATCACCTTATGAGACACTCGATTATTTACGCCTTTATTTTCCATCAAATGCTGATGCTCAAAAGCACATTTCAAAGATGAGGAAATTAAGTCTCCTACAGTGTTTAATAGGTTAATATAAAATAAGGACAGTTGTTCAAAACCTAACCCCTCCACAGAGATCACACCTGACACTGTGCCATTTACACACACTGGAACGATTACTGATGGGGCCGCCTCTTCCAATGTTTTGTTGACAAATGTCTTCCCATTTTTTAAAACATAGTTAAAATTCACTTCATGCTCTAACTCAATGATTTCCTCTGGTTCAAAATTCTCCGATTTCTCCTGCAGTCGTAATTCACCTGTTGAGGAGTTATAAATATAGAAAGCGACTTTTTTTGTCTTCAGTATATTTTCAACAGTATAAATCGAAGACTCATAGATTTCACGCGGTTTAAGACTATCCAAATCCTTCATAATTTTAGATATCGTTCCCACACTATTATCTGTATAGAGAATTTGGTTTTGAAGTTCTTCTTTTACCTTTATTGCGTCCTTGTATGTTGTATGTAAGAACTGATATTTTTCCTTAATCTCTGCTGCCTCATTTTGATGATTAACAATAAGGGCTTCCTTTTTGTCCAGTACATAGCGCATTGCCATTCCGGCAAATACGTACACACTCACATGCACAAGTGAACCTGGGTCAATAAGCATAGAAATAATATCTCTTCCCAATGATATATTTTCAGCCACGAACCAGACCGTTGCCATGCCAATAGATAATACCGATTGAGACTTGCCAAGTAAGAAGGATGCCATGATAATATATACAAATTGATAGTCGACTATATAATAGTGGACATCCACCACAGCACTGACTAAATAGACCAATACGAGCAACCCTATATTCTCGAGAAATGGCAGTAAATAATTATACCGATTAAGCCACTTCGGCATTTTTATTTCTCTTTTCTTTTTTTCCTTTTTTGGGACAATCTTATTTCCATTAAACCAATGGTAGGTTTTTTCCAAACCGTCCTTATATGTATGAAATGGTTCCCAATCCAAATCATTCTTAATTTTTGTATTATCCAGGCGTGAATGCTTTATATCCCCTTGCCGTTCATTTTCATAGTTTACATTCTTTATGTCAGCAAGTTCTCCGATTGTTTCAATTAGCTGATTCACACTGATCCCAGTATTCGTTGATAGGTTGTAGATCCCTGATAGGTCTTTTTCAACTCCCCTGTAAATGGCTTCTGCTACATCTTGAACATAGATAAAGTCCCTTGTTTGCTCCCCATCACCGTAGATAGTTAAATCTTTTCCTTGAGCAACCCTTTGGATAAAAATCGAGACAACTCCACCCTCGCCAATTGTTCCCTGTCTTGGACCATATACATTTGAAAAACGATAACAAAGAGTATCTAGGCCAAAGATTTCATTCCACTTTTCGCAATACATTTCGCCAACCCATTTATTCAATCCGTAAGGAGATACTGGATCACATTGCGAATTTTCCCTTAATGGTATTTCTTCATTCAATCCGTATACCGCAGCTGATGAAGCAAAAACAACTTTATTTGCTCCATATTTCCTTGCAAGACTGAGCATATTTGAAATACCGAGTACATTGTATTTTGAATCAATATAGGGGTCATCCATCGATACCGCCACATTTACCTGTGCAGCCAAATGAATCACAACATCAAACTTAAACTTTTTAAAAATTTCCTCACACTTTGGGTCTTCTGCATTAACTTGGTAGAATACATGACTGAATTTTGCATTTTCACTACTGCCTGTAGATAAGTTATCTATAATGTGCACCTCATGGCCTTCCATAGCAAACATCTCACCAACAAAAGAACCAATAAATCCATAGCCACCAGTAATTAATACTCTCAAGTTCTCACCCCAAAATTTAGTATTGAGTCCTATCTTGAAAATGACCTGTATTTGAATAGCTCATATCCATTGCATCTTTAATACTTAACGACAACTGTTTTGATTCCTTTGATTCTGATTCTCCTACCCAGCAGAAGCTTCTTAAGCATGTTAATTAATGGTTTCTCAAGATGAGAATGCACGAGACATCCGATACTGACCATAATGATAAAGAGAATTATGCTTAAAACCCATCCCTCCAAAGCTTGGTAAACATAATACCTGCTAAACATTTCATTAAAAAAATCCAATGACATATTATGTGATAAATAGATTGAAAAAGCTGCATTTCCTAAATAGTTCAAGTATCTTGGAATACGTATATCCTTCTTAAGATCTATTGATGCAATCCCTATAATAAGAAGAATGGACATAAAGCCAGTCCCAAGATCAAAGTTGATATCGTAAATGGGATTCAATGAGTTTTGCCACATAAAAGGAAAACCCAGTATGCCTGTTACAGTGAACAAAAGCGAAAAGAACCAATTGATCCTAACATGCGTTACAAAATATGCGGCACACATCCCTCCAAGCAGGATAAGATTAATCTCATTAAAAATAAATCCAGTAATAAAATTGGTAACCGGAATGTAACCAAGGAAAACGGCGACACACATTCCTCCCCAAATGGCTAAAATGGCTTTTCCTAACCTAGGCTTTGGCATGAATGAAAGAGAAAACATTAAATAAAAAAGAATCGTAAATTTCAATGACCAGGCAGCAATTAGAATTGGAGGATCGTCACTTGGATTTGGACTGAGCAAAAAAGATGAAATGATTGTACCAAGCTTCGTTTCATGTCCTGCTCCATACCATGGATACAAAAGTAAAAAAGGTAGCAAAAGCAGCGTTAAAATCCAATAAAGCGGATATATTCGTATAAACCGATTAATAAAGTAATTCTTCAATTGTTTCGGTTGGCCAAAATTGTTGTGGTAAACGTAATACATCATAAAACCCGAGAGTGCAAAGAAGTAACTCACCCCACCCGACATAGGAAGTTGATATAATCCAAGCAAATTAAAATCATAGTATTCATGCATGGATAAAGATAAGTGAAATAGCATTACCATAATAGGTACGAACGCTCGGGAAAATTGAACCATACTTAATCTCTTTCTTACCATAAATCCCCCCCCTAATTAAACTAATTGTTTACCTAGACTTAGTGATTTTGTTCTCAATAAAGAACTCGTTTCCTAATGATATGCCATATTGTAAAATCTTACAATATTTTTTTACTCTTATTTTTTACCACTTGAGTAGGATGACAGCATCTAAAATATATTAAAATAAATTAACAACCTGACCTCTTTCTATTGAGGCTTTCTCCTCTCATAACATTTAAATCGTTTAGGATCTTTTTATGTTTATTTCACCACTTCAAACTCCGTAAACTCTTTTATCTCCTAATCTTAGAGCAGCCCTTCATATTTCGAAAAAATTGTCGAATTCAACGGTAAAGAATGAGCAATGTATTTTAACGGTTTCATTTTAATAATCCTTTCAATATAGCATAGAAATAAATCTTCTCTCCAAATTCAGATCAGGATAAATTTTGTTCCTTTTTTAACTTAATAATGCTAAATTCCATTATCAACAAATATATACATACAATTTTACTCATATAACGAACAAATCGATTCTCAGAGAGCATCAAATTTAAGCGATAATGCCACACAACCTTTCCATTAATTTCTAAGCCATTTATACTATTCTTGGTTTTCCATTAAAAAGATTGATTTATACACTTGTATTAATCAACCTTTAACTATTGGCAATTATTCGTTCTATGTAATTTAGTGATACTTTATGTCGTATATAATCGAGAAAACACTTGAAAAGCTCCTCATAAAAAGCCGAATCATGAATCGTTATCTTTACAAAATCCTCTATTATTCTAAAAACAGATACATGCCTTACTTGAGTATTGGATTGAAGAGGCTACCTTTATTTAATGGCAACACAAAAGGATATTTAACCTTTTTCTTTAAGAGCAACAATCTATGCGAAAACAGCCAATTATAAAAAAGAAAGCGAAGGTAATCCTCCGCTCCCTTAAATCCCGTTTGATTCAATGACTTGCTTGTACCAATAGAAGCTATCCTTTTTGATACGGCGTAAGTCATGTGTGCCTTCTTCGTGCTGATTAACATAGACGAACCCGTAGCGTTTTTGGAAACCATTCAACCAACTTAGTAAATCCGTGAAAGACCAGACACAATAGCCAATCACATCGGAACCATCGGAAATGGCGTCTTGAATTGCTTTCACATGAGCCCGAAGGTAATCGATTCGGTAATCATCATGGATTATATCCTGGTCCTCTACCTTATCAAATGCGCCGAGTCCATTTTCACTGATCAGAATCGGCAAATCATATCGGTTTGTGATTCGGCACAGCGCCGTTCTCAGTCCTTGCGGATCAATATTCCAATCCCAATTCGTCCGTTCAAGGTTTGGATTCTTCGTAGTTTTGTATAACCCTGGAATTCCAGAATCCTTTGAAGTCCCTTTGATCCCGGTTGTATTCATTTCACCGGCACCCACTCCACCTTCTAAAGGATTGACTTCAAAGGTCGAGGTTTGATAATAGTTTAAGCCCATAAAGTCTGGCTTACCTTCTCTTAATAAGACAAAGTCCTGCTCTTCCACTTCAGGAGCAAGACCTTCTTCAACCAAGTAGTTCCACGCGGCCTTCGGGTATTTTCCCCAAGTATATATATCCATCCACCAATGACTATTCAGCTCCTCTGCATTCTCAGCAGCTAAAATATCTTCCGGCTTTGAAGATGCCGGGTAAGCTGGACCATAGGCAAAGCTCGGGCCAATCAGTCCATCCGGGACATATTGACGGAATGCTTTGATGACACTGGCATTAGCCAGATTTGCGTGATGATTCACTTGGTAGAATAACTTCGTATCCTTTACGCCCGGTGGATGTGAACCTTGATCATATCCAAGGCGAGTAAAAATATTTTGTTCATTTAAGCTGACCCAGTATTTCACACGGTCTCCAAACCGTTTAAAACACTCCACACTATAATTTGTAAAATCCTCTACGATTCTTCTGGACTCCCATCCGCCATATTCGTCCTGAAGTGCTTGTGGTAAATCCCAATGGTACAAGGTTAAGATAGGTTCAATTTGATACTTGTGCAGCTCATTAATCAAATCATCATAAAACGCGAGACCCTGCTCGTTGATCTCATCTCTTCCATTTGGAAAAATACGCGGCCAAGATACAGAAAAACGGTACGCCTTTAACCCCATTTCTGCCATTAAACGGACATCTTCCTTATAACGATGATAATGGTCTACTGCGACATCTCCCGTCGTTCCTTTATATGTCTTACCCGGGATACGGACAAATTGATCCCAATTACTAACCCCTTTTCCGTCTATATCCCATGCACCTTCAATTTGATAGGCAGCAGAAGCAGCTCCCCATAAAAAGTCTGTCGGAAACGGTTTTAATGTTTTATACATAATCGTTTTAGTCTCCCTTCCGTCTGAATGTTGCCTTTCCCATTTATAAACTCGGCAATTAGACTCTGGCTTTAAACCATAATGGAGTCCTTCTGCCGCTGTAAAAAATGATACAAAGCACCAATTAAATTAGAATCATTTCCAAACAGACATCTTTCCACTTTGACCGTTAATCCATCTGTTTCATATTTCATTTCGTTTAATGTTTCATTAATCTTGTCGATGAATCCCTCGCGATTACTGATTGCACCACCAATCAAAATCTTATCCGGATCCAGAATAAATTGTAGATTATATATGCCAACAGCAAGACGACGCATAAATTTGTCAATCTCTTCCTGCACCTCTGTGTCTCCATGTTCAGCAAGCTCAAAGATCATCTTACCGGTAAAAGTATCTGGTTCTCTTCCTTTTCGTTTAGCAACCTGCTTAATCAAGCCTCCTACGGCTGCCAACGTGCTATAGGTTTCTGCTGGCTGAGTTCCCAGATAGCCCTCCATCTTCATATATCCGAATTCTCCAGCAAACCCATTTCTCCCATGCCGAATTTTTTTATCGAGTACGACGGCACCGCCAATACCGGTGCCAATCACTATACAAAGATAATCCTTTACATCCTTCGCCGCACCAATCCAGCCCTCCGCCAATCCAGCGCAATTAGCGTCATTCTCCAATTCTACCGGTAAATTTGTCCGTTCCTGAAGGAGTTCTTTTATATTAGGGCCATGGATATAAGGGAGTGCTGTTATCCCCTCTATGATTCCGGTTTCAATATTCACCGCACCTGGCATACTCACCGCCAGACCTTTTATCACATATTTATTTTTAAAATCGCTCACGATCGTATCAATTGTATCTATAAATTCGGGAAGACTCTCTTTAGGAGTTGGAAGTGAGGATTTTTCAATAAAACAACCCGTTTCATCCATAAGTGCATATTTAATGGCAGAGCCTCCAACGTCAAGTACCGCATAGTAATTCACCATATAACCTCCAGCAAACCCAATTTTTCATTCAATTATCGTATCCAATAAATCTTTGTTTCTTATGGGTTAAAAATAGCTTCATACATCGAAAACATTATCAGCATCTGTGAACCTTAAAGTCTATGAAACTTCAGGATTCTCGGATAATTAATTCGGAATCAATAAATATCGGTTTTAATTGGGATCTGTCATTAATTAAATCATCGAGCATATAAGCGGATAATTTACCAAACTTTTCCTTATCCTGTTTCACCGTTGTTAATTTTGGAGAACTATAACGGCAAGCAGCAATATCATCACAGCCAATTAACCGGATATCATCTGGACAGCTTAAGCCAGCCTCTTTAATAGCTTGCAAGGCGCCGAGGGCCATCATATCTGATGTCGCAAAAATTGCTTCTGGCAGCGTTTTAGAGCGCAGGATTTTCTTCATTGCCGCATACCCGCTTTCCTCATGAAAATCACCGTATTGAAACCAGTCCTCACAAATTTCGAGTCCAAATTGATTCAGCGCCTCCAGGAAACCCTTTTTGCGAAAGATAGAAACAGGAGAATCAAATATACCGCCAATAAAACCAATTTTTTTAATGGCATGAAGGTACAAATACTCCACCACTTTTCTCGACAAGCCCAAATTATCAGTCATGATATAGCTAGCCTTTGGCCCTTTTAATTCAATATCGATTCCGATACAGGGTAGGCCGGCTAAAGCTAAAGCGTAGGTAGATTCCTCCACCTCTTCACCTGCAATAATTAAACAGCCATCCACATTAAAATGCCGGCATCTTGCTAAATAACTTCCATTATCGGATTGAAAATGTTCGTTTGAAAACATTAAAATATCGTATCCAAGTAAACCAATATTTTTTTTAAATGAAGAGATAACCTCATTAAAATAAGGATGAGTCATATCTACATTAATTCTTCCGGCATAAATTAACCCAATTAAATTTGACTTTTTCGTTGCCAAGGATCTGGCAGAAAAGTTTGGCTCATAACCGTTTTGGTTAATAATATCCATTACTTTTTTTTTCGTTTTTTCACTTATTCCCTCATAATTATTGATTACCTTTGAAACTGTACCTTGAGATACATTTGCCATTTGTGCAATATCTTTAATCGTTAAATTCATGTTAATCCCTTCTAAATTCGAGTAGTTTGGTTACCCATTTTTAGGTTAATAGGAGTTTCAATAGTTAAGCATAAATTTGGAAGGAATGTTTATTTAACTGAGCCCTCAGTAATACTCGAAATAAACAACCTGTTGAAAAATAAGAATACTAGTAATAACGGTACTGTTGCCCAAAATACACCTGACATAATCATTCCAAAGTCCACATTATGTGTATTGCTTAATTGAGCCAATGCTACCTGAATCGTATAGTTTTCCGGATCCCTTAATACGGTAAACTGCCATAGGAACTCACCCCATACTGCTGTAAAGACAATAATGCCCAATGTTGCAAATGCAGGTAGAGTAATCGGCACAATGATACTGCGATAAATTCTAAAGTTTGAACAGCCATCTAACTTTGCTGCTTCGATAAGCTCATCAGGAACCGATTTACTTATATATTGCCTCATTAGAAAGATACCCAAAGGATTTAAAAAGAATAACACCATTACACCTGGTAAGGTATCAAGCATGCCCGCCTTTGATATAAGGAAATATTGAGGGATTAAACCCAATTGAGGCGGAATAATCATCGTTAGCAAAATCGCGATAAATAGTACATTTTTTCCCCGGAACGTAAACTTTGCAAATGCAAAACCGGCCAATGAACTAATGAATAAAACAACGATGGTTACGATGGCACAAATGACAAATGAGTTCCACATTGAACCGAAGAAATCAATTTGATTTAATACCTTTTTAAAATTTTCAACTAACATATTCCCCGGTGTAAGGGTGGGAGGAATCGAGTTAAAGGCCGAGCTTGGACTAGTCGCCATTACAAACATCCAATAAAACGGGAACAAGGATAATAAGGAGGAGATGCCCAGTAAGCCATAAACTAATAGTTTGCTTATGGAAAATTTCCTTACTTTTTTATTTTTACTCATTGCCCACCCCTCCTTTTTCTTCCAACTCCAGAAGTTACGTATACATTGATTGCTGCAATCACTGAGATTAATACCAGCAAAATAATAGCTGTTGCAGAAGCAGTACCAAAGGATTGCAATCTGAAAGCATCACGATACAGGTACATAACAATCGTCATTGCCTCATCTCTTGTAAAGGCCCCCGTTCCCATAAATATTGTAGGCTCGGAGAACAACTGCAAAGCTCCTACCGTAGAAGTAAAGACCGTCAGTATAATAAATGGTTTTAACAAAGGGATAGTTATATAGCGAAACTGTTGCATTTTATTTGCCCCATCAATCGTGGCAGCTTCATACAATTCATTAGGAATACTCTGAATTCCTGCCAGATAAATGATCGTATTATATCCAACCCATCGCCAAAAGACCATAATGGATATCGCAATTTTCGTTCCCCATTCTGAACTTGCCCAGCTTACTGGATCAAGACCTGCTAAACTAAGAACATAATTGGCTAAGGAGGATTCATGATTACTAAACAGCACGCTGAAAATCAAGGCTACCGCAACCATTGATGTAATATAGGGCATAAAAATAGTGACTCTGAAGAAGTTTTTAAATCTTAGGAAGGCTAGATTTAACAGATAAGCAAAAATGATTCCAAACACAATTTGCGGAGCCGTGCCCATAATGCCCATAACAATCGTATTATAAACAGCCTTCCAAAATAGAGGGTCTGTTAAAACAACCTTAAAATTATCCAACCCCACTGAGACCATGGGACTGAGACCATTCCACTTTTGAAATGCTAAATAAATACTGAAAATCATCGGATACAAACCAATAATCGCAAAAATGATAAAGAAAGGAGCAATGTATAAATAAGCGGAATACATATCTTTTTTTGCCTCAGACCTAGCTCGCTTCTTTTTAACTTTGATTTCGTTCATACTAGGATTCGCTTTCACTGGATCCATTTCTACACCTCTTTTCTTATCAAAGATGGGAGCGGCGCTTCTACGAAAACCACGCCGATTCCCACCTTATTAGTAATCTATTGAAATTACCGGTTTAATAAGCCTTTGGAGCGTTTAACAGCGGCTTTCCATTCTTTTTCAGGATCCGTTCCTTTATTTTGAACGTTCTTTAAGCCATTCAATACTTCTGAATAGATTGGGAAGTATTTTTCTCCTTTATAAACAGCCCCACTGATATCCTGTGCTGCTTTTGCAAAAACAGGTGCTGTTGCTTGACCGCCAAAGAATGCATCTTCATTTGTTTTGAAAGCGTCCATTTCATATACAGATTGTGCGGAAGGGAAAAGTCCCTTGTCTTGGAAGGATTTCAGTTGATTGTCTGGAGAAACTAACCATGAAGTAAATTTATATGCTTCTTCTGCATTTTTCGTTTCGCTTGGTATGGAGATGAATGAACCACCCCAGTTTGCCGCAAATTCAGATGGCAATGTCGCAACTCTCCATTTACCGGAAGCTTCTTGCGCATTCCCTTCCATCCAGCCTTTTAACCAGCCAGCCCCTAACTCAGCAGCAAATTCACCTTTATTTACAGCATTTGCCCACTCCGGTGACCACATTTCAAATTTACCGACAATACCCATTTCATTCAATTTCACAGCATAATCATAAGCTTCTTTAACGGCGTTACCATCCTCTTCAATCAATAACTCCCCTTTAGAATTAAGGAATGTTGTCTCTGCACCATCCAAGTAAGCTCTGAATGCCATTTCGATACTATCTATAAATACCTTGCCTGTTTTTTCCTTCACTTTCACACCAGCTTCTTCAAAAGCTTTTGGTGAATTAATCAGCGTGGCCACTTCTTCAGGATCTGTTGGAAGACCTGCAGCTTCAAATAAATCTGCACGATAGTATAAGGCTTTCGGTCCAATATCTGTTGGCAGACCAATCAAGAAATCCCCACTATCATTCTCACCTGTTTTCCATTTCCAATCTAAGTACTGATCCTGAATATCTTTTGCACCAAGATCATATAAGTTTTCAAAGCGATCCTGTGCTGCTTTAAAACGGTCCAGTTGGTCAATTTCCAACATTGTGATATCAGGCGCTCCGCTTCCAGCAGATAAAGAGGTGAATAAAGCATCATGATGATCTGCTGTTTCAGCTGCTCTTACTTTAATGGTGACGTTAGGATTTTCCTTCTCATATTCCTTCGCAAGATCCTCATAATTCGTAGCTCCGAATGTCCAGAAATCCAGGGTAACTTTTTCCCCACTTTTACCACCGTTTGAAGAAGTCTTTTCTTCATCCTTACATGCTGCCAATGACAGCGCCAGGACCGTTGATAATCCGATCGCAGCTAATTTTTTAAAGCTTTTCAATTGTAAAACCCCCTATAATAGTTTGGTCAGACCATTATCCAATGATGTTGCAATAAAGATAAATTTTGATTCTGTACTGGCTCAACCCCCTTTGCTATATTAATCTTTAAAAAATGATAATAGCACTACCGTTTAGAAACCGGTTTCCAAAAATATTTAAATCATGTCATTATCAGAGAACAGAAACCGCTTTCATTAGTGATTATAAATCGACTATTCTGAAAAATCAACCATTTATTGGGAATATTGCCCATTATTTTGGAAATCGCTTTCGTAATTAATTTAGATTAAATATTCTTTTGTTTAATCTAGATAAGACTTGGAAGTATCGTTTCTCTTTTATCTTGATTTACTACAGTAGATTAAAGCTTTTATTCTTTTATTATTGGAAAGTTAACCAATAAAATTTAGCAATTTTCAAGAAATACAGTACTATAACTTGTCCTTAGTGGGGCAACATCCCATAATAAGTACCAAATAACAAAACATACACCTTCCTTTATTTCACAACACCATAATAATAGGTCAATAGAGTCAATTTATGTTAAAATTACACTTTATAGATAGGAGGATTTTAAATGGCGAAAAAGAAAGTATTGGCTGTAGTAACGAGCCATGAATATATGAAGAATGAAAAAGATAAAACAGGTTTATGGTTAAGTGAACTTGTACATTTTTATGATTGTTTAAAATTGGCAGGATATGAGGTTGATATAGTTTCCACAAAAGGAGGAAAAGTACCACTTGATCCGAAAAGCCTTCTCCCTGTCTTGCTGGATAACAGGACAAAGGAATACTATCTAGATCCGTATTTTATTAGTAGATTGGATAAAACGACCTCGATTGACGAGATTAAATCTAATGAATATGGCTGCATCTATTTTGCCGGCGGACATGGTACAATGTGGGACTTCCCAAACCAATCCAGCATTCAAAAATTGACTGCTGAAATATATGAAAAAGGCGGTGTCGTTTCGGCTGTTTGCCACGGACCTGCCGCTTTATTGAATGTGGAGTTATCTGATGGGACTCATCTCTTGGAAGGAAAAACAGTCACCGGTTATACAAATATGGAAGAAACAATCATGTTTGCATCACATAAAATACCATTCAAGCTTCAAAATGAGTTAACAGCTAAAGCTGGAAAATTCACAAAATCAGCCGTTCCTTTCACATCACATGTGGTGGAAAATGAGCGAGTGATTACAGGACAAAATCCACAAAGCGCCCGAGCAGTTGGCGAGAAAACGTTACATTTCTTACAAAATCAAAAAAGATATTAAAAAATGTCGATTCAAACTCCAAACCTTTGTTGGAGTATTGAATCGACATTTTTTTAATTTACATAGGTAATACATACAAAAAGATAGATAAAAAGTGCAGAATAGAAGCAACCAATACCATCAGATGCCAAATCGCATGATGATAAGGAAACCCTCTCCATACATAAAAGATGCTTCCTACCGTGTATAATAAACCGCCATACACAAGCATCATTAATCCAGTTGGAGGAACTGCCATTTTTAATGGCTCCCATGCTACAACAATTAACCAACCCATGATGATATAAATCACGGTAGAGAGAACGACAAATTTTCTTAGAAAAATGGCTTTAAAAACAATTCCGGCTATAGCCAAAGTCCAAATGATTGTTAATAAAGCATAGCCTGTTTTTCCACCAATTGCTATGATTGCATAAGGTGTATAGGTCCCTGCAATAAACAAATAGATAGAGGTATGGTCAAAGAATTCCATAATCACTTTGACTTTGCCTTCAGGAAATGCATGAGTCAGAGTCGAGAATGTGAATAGCATCAACATCGATATTCCATAGACCAAAACAACTGATAGCCTATCGCCCGCTCCATTCGTTAAAGAAAAAACAATCATTAAAATGAGGGCCGCAAAGGATAAAGCTGCTCCTATCCCGTGTGTAATCGCATTGACGACTTCTTCTTTCTTGGTGTAAGTATAGACTCGATTCATCAAGAGACTCCTTTCCATGTTTTTATTTGTCTATTCCCGTTTTTTTGCTAAATTAATACCTTTCTACCTATTTTTTTAAGATTTAATTCTTTTAAAAGATATGGCCAAACCTCCATAATATCTGTTGCTAGCATTGCACTCGGTTCACGTTCAATGGCCCAATATTCTGACGATTTTCCATGAAGATAAACCCCATTCGACACGGCTGTTGTATAGTGTGAGAATGGTTCAGTTTGACACAGTAATCCTAGAATAATTCCAAGCAATGTGTCTCCAGAACCTCCTTTTGAAAGACCGCGATTTCCCGTTTGATTGATATAGCCAGTTCCATCTGGAAAAGCGATAACCGTATTTACTCCTTTTAAAATAACTGTTACCTCATGTTCAATAGCAAAATCACGTGCAACCGAAATGCGGTTTTCATTGATCCACTTAGCAGATAATCCTGTAATACGAGCCATCTCTCCTGGATGAGGTGTCAATATAACCGGTGCCGGACGCCCTTTTGGATACTCTCTTTTTTGCAGGGCAGCTGCATCTAAAATAAGAGGCAGATCAGGTTGATTCAATAAAAATTGAACTTTATCCTCCAATTGTTCATCCAAATCCAAACCAGGACCGATTGCTGCTGCTTTCATACTGGATAACTGTTTATTTTCTTTTAATTGTTGAAGCGAGTGATACCAATAGGTTGCTTCAGGAAGTCTCTGACAAACAATTTGTGCTACACTTTTATCTGTTGCGATCATCAGTTTGCCGATTCCGGAACGCATAGCACCGAGCCCAGACAGAAGTGCACAGCCTGGCATTTCTTCACTGCCAGCAATTAATAATCCGGTTCCAAATGAACCTTTGTGCGGATTTTTTGGTAAAGCAGGCCATGTTTGTTTAACATCTTCCTCTGTCCATACTCTCCAGCCTGATTGCTGAACCAATCCAATATCCAACGATTTGACTGTCCCATAAAACTCAGCCGAAGGCACTAAAAAAGCTGAAGGTTTAACCCCATGTAAGCATAATGTGTAATCCGCTTTAAAGGCGGTCACTACATTACCTCTATCTGCTTCAACACCCGATGGAATATCAATCGCAATTTTCACAGCCTGTGATTGGTTCCAGTAGGCAAGCACTCGATCTGCCTGGCTGGAAAATGGCGGTTTAAACCCAATTCCAAAGAGCCCATCTACCAGAACATCATATTCATTTTCAATCGTTTGGGTGTATGGGTATCCACAAGTAATAAAATAAGAAAAATGCTGTTGTGCAACTTCAGACTTTGGCAATCCAAACGGCAAAATAAGCGTTGCCTTGTAACCGTGATTCAGCAATAATCTCGCAAGGACAATTGCATCGCCTCCATTATTTCCTTGCCCAGCGATGATTCCAACTTCATCTTCCCTCTTGATCAAACTGGATACTTCTCTGAACAAAGCCTGTCCGGAGTTTTCCATTAAAGTAAAGATGGACAGCCCATCCGCTTCAGCTTTACTGTCGATTTGTCTGATATCATTCGAAAAATAAATATTCATCATCGACCACCTCTCTTCTTATATTTTTAGTATACAACAATAGGAATAGGAAATTTAAACGATATAGTAAGGTAAGAAATCTAATCTGGTTTGTCGAAAAGGTTTAGGAAAGTGGTAACAAAGGTGCTGAATAGGTGGGTCATAGATGGTCTATAGCCGGGGAATATCTCCTTTCCCTCACCTTTCCTACACCTTTACTCCACCTTTGACCCGGTATAGGTGCATCATAGGTGGTCTATAGCCGGGGAATATCTCCTTTCCCTCACCTTTCCTACACCTTTGACCCGGTATAGGTGCATCATAGGTGGTCCATAGCCGGGGAATGCCTCCTTTCTCCCACCTTTCCTACACCTTTGCTCCACCTTTGACCGGGGATAGGTGCGGCATAAGCGGGGCATAGCTACTCCTAAAATCTCCGGTATAAGTTTTCGATAGCTTTTGAAAATAAAATAGTCAGCTCCACAATCGGAACTGACATTTGCTTACCCATCAACTTCGAGTAAATAACGTACCTCCTTTGTCCAGTTTCATTTCATGGAGTTGATAACACGATATACTTATTTCCTTCCACGTCTGTTCTAGAGGATTATAAGTATCAATTTACTTGGAAAAATTAATTAAATTATCACCGAGATTCAGAATGACGATATGATTCTTTTCGATTGCTTTTCTTCTTGATTCTGCATTCACTTCATCTGATAGTAAAATAAGATGTCCCTGATCTGTTTGCGGTAATCCAGCCTTCTTTAGATTTTTTTCAGTAGCCTCATATAAATGTTTTTCCCTGTTTGACACATAAAAGATTTGGATTCCCTTCATATCCGCATATTGAAGGAACTCTAATGCACCGGGCAGAGGTTTGGCATTTGCTTGGTTGACCCATGCCTCCCATTCTTTATCATTAAAGGAGCTGTTCTTTTGAGCTAACCGAGCTAAAAAAGGGCGGTTATTCAGTACGTCTTCATCTAAATCTAAAATAATGGCTTTATCCTCATCCGTCTTTTGTTGCAGAGCTCGATCGAGTCTTTGTTTAGCCACTTTAAAACCTTTGCTAAATGACGCATCAGCCGTAGATTGTTGGTACCTAAGAACGTGCATGATATTTTCTTCTTGATGACTCATATTTGGACTAGCTTCTATCCAATTTATAGGTAAATTTAGCCAAACACTAAATACAGCAATAAGTAAACGTCCTTTTCTGATGCCACTCTTTTTCATTCCAATCACCTCTCAAACAGTTTTTCCAAAGACTTTTCATTTCATGAAAAATTTATATTGGAATAGCGAATGTGCTTAAAGAAAGTAGGTATTAGGTACGAAAAAAAGACCTCATTTGAGATCTTTACTGATTGATTTAAAATTTTCTTTCCTTATTAAAACTCCGTAAAATGGAACATTTTATTAGTCAAATTTTCCAAGATAAACCTATTTTCCAGAAATTATGTTAATCTTTAATCAGATTCTTTATTATGAAGAGTCGAATATAAAAACTATTTATCTCGATTAGGATATATTTCTAGGGATTCATAAATATAGAGGTGATATTCTTGTTTAAAAAACCATTTGTTTTGTTGATGACCGGTATCATTCTTGTTTTATTTATAACCGTATATATGAATAAAACTCTGAAGGATCATAATGTTCAAGCCTCCAATGGTTATAACTTAAATCAACTTATCAGGATTGATGTGGAAGTCCTTAAAAAGGATGATGCTTATGAAGAAATTAATACGATTACAGATGAAGGAACCATTGAAAAATCACGTGAGATATTTCAACAAATCACATGGAAACCAAATGGAGAAGCTAAGTTAGCTGGACCCGAAGATGTAAAATTAACCTTATATTTTAAAAATGACAAAGAAAGTACTGAACGATTAACTGAATATCTCTTATTCTTAACCTCGAGCAATGATTCGGCAACTATTATTAGTGACCATCCTAAAGAAGGGCTCGGTACACTAGAAACAGATGCAAAGAATTTATCAGATCTTTTGCTCAATAAATAAACAGAAACTTAAAAAAAAGCGGGGAATACGGTACCGCTCCTTAAAAGTTAGTTCTACTCTAACTTTTGGGATATGACACCTTCCCCGCTCTCTTTATTAATATTGATTAGTCGTTTTATGTCGTTCCACTAATTTTTTTAATGATTGAATCTGCCCTAAATGCATCGCTTCATGGCTAAGTAATAAGTGAAACAATTCGCTTTTTGTACTAATACCAAACTTTTCAAGAGGACCAGTTACCTCTTCTCTCCAGAATTCCTCAGGTAAATCTTTAATTCTCTTTTCCTGAGATTGATAATTAGATTTAATATCATTCAAAGAAGGTGCACTTCTTTGCCAATATTTTGGCGAAGTTCCACTACTGAAAAATTCTCCATATAACTCAGAAAGCGGTGAACTGCTGCCAGGATAGCCAAACAAGAAGGATTCAGCACTTACCAGTACATGCCCTAATTGCCAGCGAATCGTATTATTAAAACCTTCTGGTTGAAGATCAGCTTCTGCTTCAGATAAATCCTCTAAAATGTCCTGCAGCTTGCTTCTGGTCATCTCAAATTGTTTTTGCATACCAGTCGTTTCCATATATTCCCCTCCACTTATTCTTTTTGCCCTCACAAGATATGGGTTGCTTTCTTTTATACCCTATCTTTCCTGGAAAAAAACAGAAGTGAAGCGGCTTATTTGACTAATAATCATACAAATTGTTAGCTGGTTGTTTGCTTTACCTTATTTCTATTCAATTCTTTTACAAAGGACTCCAATTCCTTATGTCCCCCCTGATGCAACAAACTTACAACCTTACTCCCTACAATAATACCATCACAATAGTCATACAATTGATTGGCCGTCTTTGCATTGGATATCCCGAATCCCGCATAGATTGGACAGTCCGTATTCTGCTTAAGTTGTAGGATTTGTTCTTTAAAGGCCTCATCATTCAACTGCGCCTGTTCTCCTGTTGTCCCATTTACCGTTACTGCATAAATAAAACCTTCCGCTCCATCACAAAGCTTTGCCATTCGAGTTGGATTTGCTGTTAAAGGTAAGAGTCTGATTAACACAATGCCTTCCTTACTGAGCTCCTTCTTAAACATCTGCTCTTCCTCCAGCGGAACATCTGGAATGATACAGGCACTAATGGAGGCTTCTCTGCACTTGGCAGCAAATGTTGAAATTCCAAGGCGTAAAACAGGATTTGCATACGTCATAATAATTAACGGAATTTCAATAATTTCCTCCGTATTCCTTAATTCATTTAATATATCCTCCAAAGTAACATCTTGTTCCAGGGCACGTAAACCTGCTTCCTGAATGCTTGGTCCATCAGCTACTGGGTCAGAAAACGGAATTCCAATTTCAATGGCGGAAGCCTCTAATCTTTCAAAGTACTTTATAGTCGCAACAAGCTGATTGAGCCCTCCATCACCTCCCATAATGTAGGGGACAAACCCTTTTTCTCCACTCTTTTTAGCCTCTGAAAAACAATCTACTAGCTTATTAGACATGCTCCACACCTCCAATTACACTCATGACGGTATCCATATCTTTATCTCCTCTTCCGGATAAACAAATTACAATAGACTGATCTTTCCCCATATCAGGTGCCCTTTTGACTGCTTCCGCTATCGCATGCGAGCTTTCGAGCGCAGGTATAATTCCTTCCTTTCTTGTTAACAGCTTAAATGCCTCCAATGCTTCATCATCTCGAATAGATGTATACTCCACTCTTCCCTCGTCCTTCAAAAAGCAGTGCTCCGGTCCGACTCCCGGATAATCTAGTCCAGCCGATATAGAATGAGCTTCCTCTATCTGTCCAGCTTTATCCTGCAGGAGATACATGAGTGCCCCATGTAGAATCCCCTTTTCTCCTTTTGAAAGGGATGCTGCATGCTCATTTGTATCTAACCCTTGGCCAGCCGCTTCCACGCCTACTAAAGTAACCTGATCATCCTCTAAAAATTCATAAAACATGCCCATTGCGTTGCTGCCACCCCCGATACAGGCAATAATTTCATCTGGCAAGCGATTGTGTAAAGCTAAGAATTGCTCCCTGGTTTCCCGACCTATCACACTTTGAAAATCTCGTACAATTTGCGGAAACGGATGCGGTCCCATCACAGACCCTAATAAATAATGTGTATCCTCAATATGACCGACCCAGTAACGTAAAGCTTCATTTACGGCATCCTTCAGCGAACAGCTTCCTTGTTGTACAGGCACTACCTTTGCACCCAACAATTCCATTTTCAGCACATTCGGTTTTTGCCTCTTTACATCTTTTTCACCCATAAAAATCACTGCTTCCAAACCAAGCAAGGCACAAGCTGAAGCAGTCGCGACACCATGCTGGCCGGCACCTGTTTCCGCCACAATTCTCGTTTTGCCCATCGCTTTAGCAAGCAGGGCCTGACCAAGTGTATTATTAATTTTGTGAGCACCTGTATGATTTAGATCCTCCCTTTTAAGGTAAATCCGCGCACCACCCAAATATTCAGTCAAATTTTCCGCATAGTATAACGGAGTCTCTCTTCCTACATAATCCTTCAAAAGTAATTGATATTCAGTCATAAATGACTCTTCCTGTGCGATCGTTTTATAGGCTTCCTCCAATTCGAACAAAGCCGGCATTAATGTTTCCGGTACAAATCTTCCTCCATATTCCCCATATCGGCCAGTTGTATCTGGATATTCTTTTATTTGATTCACTTGATTTCCCCCTCTTTTGCCATTTTTATAAATTCAAAGATTCTTCTCGTATTTTTTCTCCCATTTACCTCAACACCACTGCTCACATCAACCATATATGGATTTACAACCTCAATTGCAACTCTTACATTTTCAGATTTCAAGCCTCCCGCTAGAATGATAGTAGGGTATTCACCTCCCAGTCCTCTCACCTTTTCCCAATCAAATGCCACTCCGTTTCCACCTCTATATTCCCGTGCTGCTGCATCCAATAAAATATAATCAGCATGCTGAACATCATCAACATCTAAGTCTGCTTGAGCAGGCTTAATTCCTATCGATTTAATGATTGGCAATCCAACCTCCAAATAGTCTGCCGGCTTTTCTTCTCCATGAAGCTGAATGGCTGTCAATCCACAATATCGTGCCACTTGTCTCACCGTTTCTACCTCTTCATTAACAAAGACACCGACCCTCCAGATTTCACCTTCCAGTTTTGAGATGATTCGTTTGGCCTTCTCCGGAGTAATTCTTCGCTTACTTTCGGCGAACATAAATCCAATGGCATCCGCACCTGCTTTTTCAGCTGCCAATGCATGCTCAATGGTTTGTATTCCGCAGATTTTCACCTTCATCGGCCTTGCCTTCTTTCAATTTGTTTGATTTCTTTTACAAATTGAGCGGGGTCTAGATGCTTCATCAATGCCTCCCCGACTAGGATGGCATCCACGCCTGCATTGGCAACACGTATACAATCATCTATATTCTTGATTCCACTTTCACTAATGACAAGAATTGACGGATCGTCAATCAATTTAATTAAACTTTCAGTAACAGCTATATCCGTTTTGAATGTTTGAAGATTGCGATTATTTATACCAACCAATTGCGGTTTAAGGGATAGAGCTACCTCTAAATCATCCTCATCATGTACTTCCAGTAAAACTTCCAAATGTAGATGGAGAGCATACTCATACAATGCTTTTAATTTCTCAGGTGATAAAATCCTTACAATTAACAGGACAATACTTGCCCCCGATAAAAGGACTTGATTAATCTGAGATTCTTCCAATATAAAATCTTTACATAGAACTGGCAGATTCACATGCCTGCTTACAACCTGTAAATCATCAAAGCTTCCGTTAAAGTATTCTTTATCCGTCAAAACGGATATGCCGTCAGCTCCGCCTTCCACATATTGATTAGCTACCTCTATCGGATTGGCCAGAGAATGAATAATTCCTTTTGAAGGGGATGACCGTTTAAATTCTGCAATCACACCAAGGGTCGACTGCTTTTTGATTCGTTCGGCAAAAGTATTTTTTACCTGCATTCGTTTGATGTCATTTGACAGTTCAATTGCGGTTAATTTACTCAACTCTCTCCTCTTGTGCTCCACGATTTTCATTAAATAGGTTGGCATATATCATTGACCCCTTTCGTTTGAACCGGTCCCCTAACTTCAAGTAATTTCCGATAGACGGCACCTGAATCGATTAATTCAGCCGCATACATGACTCCTTCCTGAATCGTAGAGACTTTCTCTGAAACAAATAAACCAATTCCTGCATTTAGAAGGACTGCATCACGACATGGATTCTTTTCCCCGCAAAAGATTCCAATCATTTTTTTCGCATTTTCAGATGGCCCACCACCAGTCAAATGGATATTGTCCGATACTTTCAATCCCACCTCCTGGGGATGGATGGCTTCTTCTGTTATTTGACCATTCTGAACGAAAAATAGCTTGTTTTCGCCAGCCAATGATGCTTCATCCATATTACCCGCCCCATGGATAATGACAGCCCTCTTTCTCCCAGCCTTCAACAATACTTCTCCATATAGCTTTAATAGATTTACATCATACACACCAACCATTTGATAGGTTAAATGGACTGGGTTTGTTAAGGGTCCGATTGCATTGAAAATTGTAGGAATACCCAATTGCTTCCGAACGGCAGCGATTCTTTTTAATTTTGGGTGGATATGTCCAGCATTCAAAAATACTAAATTAGCTTGATAAATCGCTTTCCTGGCTTCTTCCTTTTGATTAATCGTATTAATACCCAATGCGTTCAGCACATCCATGCTGCCGGATTGACTCGTCATATTTTTGTTTCCGTGCTTCACCATTTTGATTCCGGCACTTGCCAAAACAAATGCTGATGCCGTGCTGATATTAAAGCTGTTACTGCGATCGCCTCCGGTACCGCAATTATCCATTGCATCCGGAATAGTTCCCAGTTGATGTGTCGATTCCTTTCGAATCATTTCTGCGATAATATACAGCTCCTTACTCCCGTATCCCTTCAATCCAATGGCCATTAAAAACGCAGCCAATTCCGCTTCTGAAACAGTTGGACTTAGCATTTGTTGTGCAGCATCCGTCATTTCACCCTCTGATAAACTCTTTCCTTTGCTTAGTATGAAAAGATACTCATTCATGAAAGACTGCCTCCTTCACAGTACTATTAAGAAAATTAGTGATTATCTTTTTTCCATAGGGCGTTCCTATTGATTCGGGATGGAATTGAACGCCGTATAAGGGATACTGCTTATGACGAATAGCCATAATCTCCTCATCATCCTCTGAAGTTGCTATAATCTTAAACTCATTTGGCAAAGTCTCTTCTTTTATAATTAAAGAATGGTATCTCATTGCCTGAAACCCTTGAGGTGTATCCTTAAAAATTTCATCCCGTGTATGAATGATCTTGGATGATTTACCATGTTTGATTTTTCCTGCTCTACATACCGTAGCACCAAACACCTGGCCAATGGCCTGATGACCCAGACAAACACCTAAAATAGGAATATGGCTATAAAAAGCTTTAATTAACTCTTTACATACCCCACTCTCCTCTGGACGCCCAGGTCCGGGTGATAAGACAATTGAAGTTGGCGCTAAGTCTTTTATTTCTTGCATCGTAAGGACGTTATTTCGTTTAATCAGGACCTCTTCCCCCAGTTCCAATAAAAGCTGATAGAGGTTATACGTAAAGGAATCGAAATTATCGATAAGTAAAATCATTCAGCCCAACCTCCTTAAATCCCGCCTTGTGAAGTGTTTCATACCATTCATTTTCCGGAATGGAATCATAGACAATGCCAGCGCCAGCCTGGAAATGAATTTGTTGATCTTTAATCACCATCATTCGGATTGCTAAGGCCAGGTCTAATTCCCCACCGTAGGAGATAAAACCAACACCGCCACCGTAAGCGCCCCTTCTTTCCTGTTCAGCCTCTGAGATTAATTGGATTGCTCTTATCTTTGGTGCACCTGATACGGTTCCAGCCGGAAGACAGGCTTTAATTGCGTCCATCGGATGAATTGCTTCGTTTAAAACACCTGTAATTTCTGAGACAAGATGGATTACATTTTTAAATGATTCAATCTCCATAAACCGTTTAATATTTACACTTTCCGGCTTGCAAATCTTCCCCAAATCATTTCTAGCTAGATCCACCAGCATGACATGTTCTGCCTTCTCTTTTTCATCCGCTATTAAACTGGCAATCTGTTCTTCGTCTTCTTGAAGAGTAGAGCCTCTTCGTCTTGTACCAGCTATCGGATTAGAGTGAATGATGCCCTGATCGATTGCTATCAATCGTTCAGGAGAGCAACCCACAATGTGATAGGTACCAAAATTAATATGAAAGTGGAATGTATCAGGATGTTCTTTCTTTAACTTCTCATAATATACTTCCGGGTCTCCCATAAATGAACCGGTCCATCGCTGCGACAAGACAGCCTGGAATATATCGCCGTTTCCAATTCTGGATTTTAATTCATTGACCGAATCAATAAATCTCTCCTTATCCGTATTGCTTTTAATTCCGTGAATCAAATACATTTCATGTCCAAAACCTTGGCTATATGCGGATAATTTTTCCCGAAAGTACTGCATGTTTTTAATCAATTCTTCCTCTGATTGTTCACCTTCATAATCTAAATGAAGATGGCTGCATTCAGAAAAATCATCACCGCTGTAAACAAAATAGTCTGTGTGATAGAGAAAGTGGAGATCCGGAATACCAACCGGATTCATTTCCGGCGAATCTATTTCTTCAAAGAGAAAACTATATGAATAACCGGCAAATCCAATGGAACCTCCTATAAATGGCAAATCAGGATAAAGAGAATCATCGATTGCAAGGGACGCTTTTATAAACTCATGCGGATTATTCACTTTCTTTTTCAGTTGACCTTTTTTAAAGAACGTACCATCTATACTCGTCATGATTTCTGCATATAGGTTAAAGGCAATAATTTTTGTTCTGCCACCGCCCGGAGATGGAAATTCAAGCACCGCTTTATATGACTCAGCGATGTCTTCTATATTTCTAAGTTTGTTCTTTTCTTCGTCTTTCAGTCGTTGCCTGGTTATGATAGGTTTTCTCAATCTAATCCCTCCTGAAAATAGAAAAATCCCCCATAAGCAAATAAAATTGCTTATGGAGGACGTATAATCGTGGTGCCACCCCCGTTGGATCTCTTTCAGATACGAGGATGAAAGAATCCATCATTTTTATATCCTATCCTTTTAACGGCGGAATCCCGTATTCCCCTACTCATCTTTCAGGGAATCACTCGAAAGCCCATTCACATAAAGCCTGCATACCGGTTCTCACCCATCCCGGCTCTCTGTAGTGCAATGTTTTTATGCTACTCCTCTTTCTTAACGTTTTATTTATTCAATTTTATCCCATACAAAAAGGGCCTCATATCCTTGTAGAAAGGACGAGAGACCCGCGGTACCACCTTAATTGATTGCTGAATTCAGCAACCCACTTTATGACAGCTTATAGAAATAACTGTCAGCCTATTATAACGATTGGCTAAATCGGCCAAGGCATACTGATTAACTCACGTTCTGCCCGGCAGCTCCGAAGTCCATTCACAAATGAAATCGTACCGATTCCCACCACCCATCGGCTCTCTAAAACTCCTTCAAATGCTACTACTCTTCATCAACGCATTCCGTTGTTTAAGTTGTTGTTAATATTAAATTAATCATTTTGAATTGTCAACCTATTCAGTTAAATATAGGTAAAACGATGCATTTTAGTCAGAGAAACCAAAAAAATGGTTATATATTAATGAAAGGGATCATCTAACTCATAGATTAAATATTAATTTATCTATTAGAAACAAGCATCCTCTGCGTTTTCCTATCCTCTAATTACAATACAAAGGCTAGCTAGAAGGGTATAGTATATGCTTTCCTCACAAAAAGAGTGCCAAATTCCAAGGAATTTGACACTCTTTAGTCTACTACTATTTATATTCTTGCTTAATTTACTGCCAGTGAATAAAAATATGGGTTATTAGTTTCAATCCCTATATTTATTATTAATTTATTACCTTAGCTATAAATGGTTCAAAATCCATTCATATTCATGTGCAACTGCATAATAGCCTGATATATTTCTATAGATTGGTATTTAAATATAAAAGATTTGTACCAGTAGACATCAATTTTTAAAATTCCTACCATTTTATAGCTAACTAATATATTTAATTTTTATTTTATCGTTTAAACTCTAAAAAAATCATCCTTCAAGCAATAAAGATTCCGGATCTTCAATTAGTTTTTTCACGTTTGCAAGGAAGCTAACTGCTTCTGCTCCGTCGACAATACGGTGATCGTAGGATAATGCGATATACATCATTGGGCGAACTTCAATTTTGTCATCCTCAACAGCAATCGGACGTTTTTTAATACCGTGCATTCCCAGAATACCTACTTGTGTTCCATTTAAAATAGGTGTTGACATTAAGGAACCGAAAACACCGCCATTTGTGATAGTAAAGGTTCCACCCTGTAAATCTGATAGGGCCAATTTATTATCACGTGCTTTTTTCGCCAAGCTGCCAATTTCTTTTTCGATTTCAGCAAAGTTCATACGATCCGCATCTCTAACAACAGGGACTACTAAGCCTTCAGGAGCAGATACGGCTACACCGATATCATAGTATTTTTTAATAAGCAGCTCGTCACCTTGGATTTCTGCATTTAACAATGGATACTTCTTAAGGGAACCAACCACTGCTTTTGTAAAGAAGGACATAAAGCCTAATTTCACATCATTTTCTTTTTGGAATGCATCCTTACGTTTATTACGAAGTTTCATGATATTCGTCATATCTACTTCGTTGAAAGTAGTCAGCATCGCTGTATTATGTTGAACCTCAACCAAACGTTTCGCGATTGTTTGGCGTCTGCGTGACATTTTCACACGTTCTTCCGGTTTACCAGATACCTGAGCCGGTGCAGGTGCTGCTTTTTTAGCTTCCGGTTTTGGAGGCTTAGGTGCAGGCGCGCTGGCTTGTGCATGTCCATTGTAGGATTCTACATCTTGCTTGCGCACTCTTCCAAGTGGATCTACTGTAGGGATTTCATCCAAATCGATCCCTTTTTCTCTTGCCAGTTTACGTGCAGCCGGAGAAGCAACTGTTTTATTTCCTTTTTTCTCTTCTTCTTTTGGTTCAGGAGCAGGTGCAGCTTTTGGTTCTTCTTTTTCTTGCTCTTTAGCAGCAGGTTCTTGTTTTTCACTCTCTGCAGGTGTTCCTTCAGCATCTACCAGCGCAATTGCTTCCCCAACAAGAACTGTATCTCCCTCTTCTTTTAATTGCTCTGTCAAAACTCCTTCATAGTCGGAGATGATTTCGACATTTACTTTATCTGTTTCAAGCTCAACGATATATTCACCTTTTTCAACCTTTTCACCCGGTTGTTTAAGCCACTGTGCAATTGTTCCCTCTGTAATTGATTCCGCTAATTCTGGTACTTTTACCTCTGCCATCTCTATATTTCCTCCTCTATTCGCGAGTTAATGCGCTGTTAATAATACGATTTTGTCCTTGTTTATGAATAGTTGGATCTCCCTCTGCAGGACTGGATCGTCTTCTTCTGCCGATGTACTCAACTTTAACCCCTTCTGGTGCTGCTTTTCTTAAACGTGGCTCAACGAAATTCCACGCGCCCATATTTTTAGGCTCTTCCTGTACCCATGCTATCTCTTTTAGATTCGGGTAGGATGCAAATAATTCTTGAACCCCTTTAAGTGGGAATGGATAGATTTCTTCAATTCTCACAATATGAAGCCAATTAAGATTTTCTTGAGCCTCAATAGCCTGAGATAAATCAATTGCCATTTTACCTGTACAGCAAACGATTCTTTCCACACTGTCTTTTTTGTTTCCTAAGCCTGGCTGTTCAATAAAGGACTTGAATTCACCGTCACTCAGTTCTTCAGCAGTACTCGCAACAGTCGGATTTCTCAGCAAGCTCTTTGGCGTCATTAATACCAGTGGGCGTACTTCTTCTTTTCCTAAAATAGCTGCTTGTCTTCTTAAAATATGGAAGTATTGAGCTGCTGAACTTAAATTAGCTACAGTCCAGTTATTCTCTGCTGCCAATGATAAATATCGCTCCAAACGCGCACTGGAGTGTTCCGGTCCCTGGCCTTCATAGCCATGAGGCAATAGCATGACTAAGCCAGATTTTTGGCCCCATTTCGCTCTCCCTGCAGCAATAAATTGATCAAATAATACTTGAGCAGTGTTAGCAAAATCACCATATTGGGCTTCCCATAAAACGAGCGTATCCGGTGATTGAACATTGTATCCATATTCAAATCCAATCACAGCTGCTTCAGACAATGGACTGTTATGAACCGCAAAGGAAGCTTTTGCCCCTTCAAGTCCATGTAATGGAGAATAGGTTTCTCCCGTTTCACTGTCATGTAAAACAATGTTTCTATGAGCAAATGTACCGCGCTCGGAATCCTGTCCTGTAAGGCGAACCGGTGTACCATCCTGTAAGATAGTTGCAAAAGCTAATGTTTCAGCCAAAGCCCAGTCTACTTTATTTCCTTCTTCCAAAGCATTCTGTCTTCTCATAAGGATTTTATCCAGTTTATTAAATACCTTGAAGTTCTCAGGTCGTTTTAAAAGCTCCGCATTTATTTGCTTTAATACGTCAAGCTCTACTTTTGTATCTACCTTCGGAATCCCGGATTCAATTATTTTTGGAACATCAGCTGCTTCAAGCGGCAAATCTTCCTTTGCACCCACTTGATTATAGTACTCTTTCAACATATCAGAATGTTCCTGATCCAGACGAGCGACCTCTTCTCCCGTTACAAGTCCTTCATCCACTAGTCTCTTTGCATACACCTCTCTAGGTGTTGGATGCTCATGCACCATCTTGTACATGGCCGGATTTGTTGTCATTGGCTCGTCCATTTCGTTATGGCCATAACGTCTGTATCCAATTAAATCTATTAAAAAGTCTTTTTTGAAATTTTGACGATATAAAATAGCTACATAAGCTGCAGCTAATACAGCCTCTGGATCATCCGCATTGACATGGATAATCGGGATCTCATATCCCTTCGCCAGGTCACTTGAGTATCGAGTTGAGCGGGAATCCCGGCTTTCTGTTGTAAATCCGATCATATTATTCGCGATAATATGTACGGTGCCTCCTGTTTGATACCCTTTAAGACGACTTAAATTCAAGGTTTCCGCCACAATTCCCTGACCTGGGAATGCTGCATCTCCATGAATAATAATTGACATACTGGAATTCGAATCCTGTACAGGAAACCCTTTTTGGCTTCTGTCATCCTGAACAGCCCTTGTATATCCATTTACGATGGGATTGACAAATTCCAAGTGACTTGGATTATTTGCCAACGTTATAATCGCTTCTCTTGTATTCTCTTCTTTAATTTTACGATCTGCGCCCAGGTGGTACTTCACATCACCAGTCCATCCAAATGTAACACCAACGGATCCTTCAGATGGTACCAATTTTTTATCCGGAGCATGCTGAAACTCAGAGAATATTTTTTTGTACGGTTTACCCAGCACATGAGCCAGTACATTCAATCTGCCTCTATGTGCCATTCCGATATTAATTGAAGTAGTTCCGCCGCGAACGGATCTTGAAACTAATTCATCAAGAAGTGGCACTAAAGAATCTACACCTTCAATTGAAAATCTCTTTTGTCCAACAAAGGTTTTATGTAAGAATCGCTCAAATCCATCCACTTCAGTTAAGCGCTTCAACAAATTTTTCTTTTTAGCTGCCGAAATTGCAAAACCGGAGGCTGTTTGTTCAACCATTTGTGTAAGCCACTTTTTCTCTTCCATGTCATGGATATGATCGAATTCAAAAGCAATCGTTCTCGTATATAAAACTTTTAAATATTCGATGGCTTCATGGCCATTTTGAATGTTTGCAGGCAAAACATCACTGATTAAGGAAGCTGGCATCGCTTTCAAATCATCAGTCGTTAAATCATATTTACCCAATCCTAAATTAATATCTTTCTTTACCTTACTGTACAATGGATAAATGTCAGCGGCCAAATGTCCGTTTATTCGAATATCCTCAGCCAATTTGACAGCCTGCGATACTTTATACATCATTTTTGCTGTGAACTGACCGTCTGAAACTTCCTTACTTTGATTACCCCTTGTTTGTTCGGTTTCCTCTAATCTTGGAGGTCCCCACTCTTCAAATAATCTCACCAAATCCGGATCCACTTGCTCTGGGTCCTGTAAAAAAACTTCGTACATTTCCTGGACGTAACCCAAGTTTGGCCCCTGAAACTCTAGCCAAGGGTTTGTTACAGGTGTATCAAGTTTCATTATGAAATCCCCCTGTTAAACATTGTTTTGCCTTATTCCTGCGACTGAATAATATATAATTATAACGTTATCAAAAAAGTCGGAAGGATAAAACATTTCCGACATTATTCTACCATGTTTTGGTGAATATACTCAAAGGTTTGCACTTAATTTACGAGAAAATCAAAACTTTCCAAAAAATCAGCTATTATGAAATAGCAAAAAAAGAGAATTGATTATATAACCAACTCTCCTTTTTGATTAATACCAAATTGAATCATACTAGATTCACATACCCATTCATAGCCAATTTTTTGGTAAATTGAATTTGAAGTTGGATTTGATAAATCCGTATATAAACTGCAAAATAAATAGTTTTCAAGAAGTTGTTTCGAAAAAGTGTGAACGGACGAGCTCGCATACCCCTTCCCTCTCTCTTCATCAGGAGTATAAACCAGGGAAATTACAATACCATTTTGCGTTGGACGAGCCCACTTCACCATTGATACCGGTCTGTTCTGATCAATCCATAAATGCAAGGACTTCTCCTCGATAAAATCATTTGCTCTTGCCTGACATTCTTCGTAAGTGAGATTATCAACCGTATATTCAGTGAATTCCTTAATCCAATCAGCTACTAAAGGAGCATCTTCTTGGACAGCCTGACGTAGATACCCTGTTGTGATTTGAATAGAGTTCAGTTTGGTCAGCTTGTAAATGCCCTGCTGCACGCCAATAGAGCCCTCAATTCCCGTTATACGCTTCCATTCATCAGCAAATATTTGCGCTAATCTCTTTTCGCCTGTAACCCCCGGAAACATAAACCCTTCTTCAACAAATTTATTTACAGCAAAGGAAATAGCTTCTTTTTGGTTAAGATCGCCAGCAATAAGCAGATTGTGTGGATGAGTTCGTAAAAATACCAGGACAGTCTGATCTGTTACCTCCACTGTACACATGAAAAGTTTTATAGTATCTGATGGATTTTGGATCAATTTATTCACCAATCCCAGAATGACATTATGCTTCGCTTCATCCTTTAAAAGAATAGGCTCGATTTTGTCCTTAAAAGGTTTAATCGTGTCATAGAATACGATATTCATTTTGACTCATCCTCCTTTTTTCTATTATCCTCCTACATCTATATATTTCAAAACAATTTAATTAAAACAGTTTGAGTTTACATAATATTTTTATAACTAACTTCTATTATAAATCAAAAACAGCAACCCCTAAAAAAGGATTGCTGCTTAATTTATAGTAGATTGGATGCAGTAGTTAATTCATGTCTAATATTCCGTTCTGTGGAAGCTCGATTTTAAAATGAGTTCCTTCAGATGAACTTTTGGAAATAGTAATATTCCCTAAATGCTCAATGATTGTTTTCTTAACAAATGGTAATCCCAATCCCATTCCCCGCTTATCTATCGAAATAAATGGATCAAATATACTTTCCCAGTTAGCTGGAGGGATTCCCTTACCTGTGTCAATGAAATGAATAATAATGTGTTCATTTTCCAATTGGGTCTTAATCATTATTTTCTTATTCTCTCGATCTTTAGGCATAGCCTCCACGCTGTTCTTGATTAAGTTGATAAAGACTTGCCCAAAATTAGTTTTATTAATATAGGCATTCAAAGGTTCGTAATTATTAACCACTTCAATATCCACCTGATTTGTGCGCAGCATTTCAGAAGACATGTTAATGGAATCTAATATAACCTCTATCAAATTTTCCTTTTTCAGAACTAGATTAGATGACTTCATATAATCTTTATAATTATTAGTCAGTTTACCTAGATGTTCAGATGACTTTTGAATCATATCCAGTGTCTTCCTATCTGACTCTGTTAAGTCATTACTCAGATTAAGAAGATTTGAAAAACTCTTGATTATTTGATTGGTATTTTTCACTTCATGAATTAAACTTCCCGCTAAATTCCCTGTATAATCCAGCTTTTTTTGTCTTTCCAGCAGTAGATAATGACTATCTTTTAGACTCGTGTTCAATTTAACAAAGAAATGTACCACAAAGACAGAGAATACGATCACCCCGATGCTGCTTGTTATGGCACCTGTCCCTGGTGAAAGGTTTAAATATCCAGATAAGATTAACCAAATGGAGGCTAAACAAAATGCATTTAAAAATTTTCTGAAGCTCGTGTTAGATATATGTCTCGAAACTAAATAGACAAGAATTAAAAAGATGATAAAGCCAATCATATGTAAAATGAATATCCATCCTAAGGGTCCATACACAGGGTAATAAAAACTGGATGAGAAACTGGTCTTTACGGTTAACCCACTAATCCCTAAATCCGTCAGATTGATTACATAGACCACTCCGCTTAAAATAATAAAAAAGATGAGTGACTTCTTATTAAGTAATAATCTCGAGACCTTTGCTAACCAAGGAGTATCTTTTAACATTGTTGGCTGATCCTTTATAACCAAATATGCTACATAGAGAACAATTGGCACTCCAAAAGTAGGCCCTAAACGCAGCAATTTAAATAATACTAGAATGGTACTCTCAGAAAGAATATCTGAAAAATAAAGTACCCCAACATCAATTTGCCAAATTGTAACAAAGAGCATGTATAAAACGAGACCCATTGTCAATCTTGATTCATTATACATACTTTTTATAACGAATGAAACAACCAAAGGGATCAACCCAATAGTACATATTAATAATCCGATAATCATTTATTTTTGCACTCCAATGACGTATGTTCAGTTCTATATTTTTTAATATAAGCACATGCATTATTTCCACCATGCCCATGATTGGTAACAGCTACTTCATTGACCTCCTGATAAATTGTTTCAGTAACAATATTCATATCTTCATAGCCTTTTTTAGTTGTTCTTATTGTTGGAGGAATAAAATCATGTTCCACACTTAATAATGAAGATATCACTTGTAAGATACCAATGGAAGCGAGAGGGTTTCCATACATACTTTTTATCGAGCTGTATGGTATTTGATGGTTAAATAATTCCCTAGAGCACTTTTCTTCAATCCGATCATTCTGCTGGATTCCAAGTGCCTGGCTGTTGATATAATCTGGATTGCGTCCACTCGTGACTTCTTTTAATGCCTTAATCATCTGTTCTCCTGATTCATCTGAATCATAAATATAAGCCCCATCATTATTCGAGATGATGTCTACAATTTCTCCTTTAATATGAGCTCCCCGATTAACGGCATCTTCTTCTCTCTCTAAAACAATCACACCAGATGCTTCAGATGCTGCAAATCCTTTACTATCTTCATGAAATGGAACAGCTCCCACATCCATTGCTTGATTTAAAGGTAATATTCGTGTTTTAGAAAAAGCGTAAGTCATTAGTTTACCAATCGGACTCTCTGTTCCACCTACAATAGCCACATCTATTTTACCGGCTTGTAAATAGAGCATTGCCTCTTCAATTGCTTCCAAACTAGAAGTGCAGCCAGTGCTTATTGTTTTTGTCACACCTTTTGCTCCTAAAAAGTAAGCGATAGATGAGGTCATACTGTGATAATTGACATAGTGAGAAAACGTAATAGGCATTTTTCTATAATCATCATTATTCGCATGTACAACTGCGTCCAGAGAATGTTGATCTACAGATGATCCAAGTGAAGTTCCAAAGAAAACCCCGACTTTTTTTCCTGCTAAATCCACCCCTGCTGATTCCAATGCCTCTCTCCCGGCCACAATTCCCAATTTAGACACTTTGGGTAATCGATTAATTCTCCTATCTTTCTCTAACTCTTCTAATCCATTATGTACTAAACCAACTATATTGGATTCTTTTTTATAACCTTCTCCATCTATTACTTCCAATGTGTTCACACCATGCTGTAAATTATATAAAAATTCGTCGATATTCCGTGTATTCGGAGCTATTATACCGTAGCCACTAACTACTATTTTCATGTAATTTTCCGCCTCAGTTGAGAATATTTACCTAAAAAAATTATAGCAGATAATATTTCGGAATGACTATAGGAAAAAACTATTAAAAATATGTTTAAATAATCAAAATATTTGAATTGGATTAAAAAGATAGTAGCCGTTTCAAAAAAGGATGACTAAAATCGCAAGTTATCGAATGATAATTAAATAGTTAAACTTTAATTCTAATAACTCATTCATATACATACAATAATTTTTTACCACTAACTTCACTCTTCAGTAATACCTCTACAAAAAAAGCTGCATACCGTAAAGTCCGGAATACAGCCCTTGTCTTAGGTTCAAGCATCAAACCTTTATTAACTTTTTACTTTCAAACTTACTTCAATAATCTTCATTCTCAAAAGGGAATTAGAAGAATACCTTAATACTTGCTAGTATCGTAAGCACACCTACAACAATGACAAACACATTGCTCAATTTCCCTCTGTATTTAGCTAGTACTGGTACTTTACGGATTGCATACATTGGTAGTACACATAAGATAGCAGCAACCAGTGGTCCGCTGAGTGTATCAATTAATCCTAGAATACTTGGATTTGTATAAGCAACAAACCAGCATGTTAATACAACAAATACTAGAATGGAAGTTTTAATTGTTTTTTCTTTAATGCTTTTTCCGCGTGCTTTCCCTGATGCCACAATCATGTCACGCATTACTTCGTAAGCTCCTACATAATGACCAAGGAAGGACTTTGTGATGGCCACGAATGCAATAATAGGCGCTGCAATAGCAATTATAGGTGAACCAAGCTCATTTGCAAGATAAGATAGAATGGATAAATTCTGTTCCTTTGCCATAACAAGGTCACTTGGAGTTAAGCTCAAGACACTGCTCCAAACGAAGAACATTACAACAGAGAATGTCATGATATAACAAACTTTTTGTATCTGGGCGCATTTTGCGTCAGTCGCATCTTTTCCATAGGTTGCCCGTTGTTTCATTACAAATGACGATACAATAGGAGAATGGTTAAACGAGAATACGATAATCGGTAATATCAACAGTATAATTCCAAAATATCCGGATCCTGATGAAGCAGTAGAAACACTTGCAGAACTAAAAATCGATGTATTCCACTGTGGAATTAAAGATACTGCGATAAATAACAGAGAAGCTATAAATGGATAAACTAGCATGCTCATTACTTTTACAGTTATATCTTGTCCAAAATTTAGTATGACGATAAGACCTAGTATTAATACAAGTGATAAAATGGCTCTTGGCGGCTCGTTCATATGCAATTGATTTACCATAAAACTACTTGCTGTATTTGTAAGTGCAACTGAATACATCAGCACGATTGTATAAATAGAGAAGAAATAAACGATGTTAAAGGCTATACTTGCCTTATTTCCAAAATACTCTCTTATCGTACCTGTAATTCCCTCTTCAGCAGAATCTGAAGCGGCTATCATTTTAGCAAGTGCCCTATGCGAGTAGTACATTACTGGGAAGGCTAGTATAGTAATTAGCAATAATGATATTAATCCACCTGATCCTGCATTAATAGGTAAGAAGAGTACGCCCGCTCCAATTGCTGTTCCAAAAAGGCTCAATGCCCAGGTTGTATCTTGTTTATGCCATTTCTTCGCATCTGGAAAGTTCTCTTGGTTTACTGAATGGTTTTCAATCGGTAACTCGAGTTTCTTTGCTGTATTTCCATGCATGATTTAACTCCTCCTTATATATACATTGACTTTCTACTAAGGATTATCACTTATAGTTGTTATAAGTTTAATTACTTACAAGATTCGAAAATAAAGTCTAATTTATATTCCTTTGTATTTATTCCAGCAGATTAAAACTGAGATATTTGTGTATATGTATCTTTTGCTCCAACTAATTTGTTTGCGTTTACAAAATATTGTATTTATATAGAAAACAACTCATTTTCTCTTAACACAAGGAACCTCTACCAATCCTTCGACCGGTTCACACATCAGACCAATAGATAACTCCCTTCTTTTTAGAAAAGGTTTACATTACTAAGAAATAAAATCGACTTTGGAAATCTATTATTTAATTTCCAATAATTTATTACAGTAGTTATTATTTACTACTAGCTCAAAGTATCACATAATTGGTTTAATATGTCAATATAGATGAGTAAAAACTAATTTTTGTAAAAATTAATTATTAGAATGCGTTTACATTCTGCTATAATCATTAGTAGATTATGACTAAATTGGTTTTATTATCAAAGGTTACACTTAATAGTCTTGATAATCACTAGAATCCCCCAACAGACGTGAACTGAGCAAGCTCAGAAACGATAGCTTACATTAAGGAATTTTTACTAAATATGCTTATCGATTGATCCAACATATTTGGTCGTCAAAGATTTACTTAAAAGCGTTTCCTAAAAGGAGGAATATCTAATTGGATAACGAACTATTTCGACATTATCAAACTATAATGAATTATTTTGGAGAAATTTCGGGACCTAATTATGAATTTGTATTACATATTTTAAATCCTAATGGCGGTTCTCATATCGGTCACATCGTCAATGAGGACTTAAGCGAAAGGTCTTTAGATAGCCCATTAACTAACTATGCAAAAAGGTTAATCAACGATAAGGTTTATTTAGACAATGATTATGTTGTTGGATATGTTGGAGAAGGACCGCGGGGTAAAAAATTTCGTTCATCTACTTTGTTTATAAAAGATAATGAAGGTCAGTTACAGGGACTTTTATGTATAAATTTTGATGCAGACGCTTATCGAAAAGTTGCCAAAGATATATTAAATTTAGCCAATCTAAGCTTTGATATTAAACATATTGATATGAAAACTGAACAAGAGCAACCTGTAGAAAAGCTTCAAGATAATGTAAGTAATATCATTTATTCAGTAATAGATAGAGATATCCTGGAATCTGGAGCCCAATTATCACCTGACCAAAAGAAACTTGCTATATCCAAATTAAAAGAATATGGAGTATTTGATATAAAAGGCACAATAAGTGAAGTGGCAGAGATAATGGGAATGTCCGAATCGAGTGTTTATCGCTACCTTCAAATGGTATCACGAAACAAAAAAGCAGTACCGTTATAATAAAGAGTATCTCAATTAAGCTGGAGAGTCTGAGAAAGAATTAGATACCTCGCGGACACCCAGCTTATTTTTTCATCCACTTTTTTCCACACTCCAAAAAAGTCATATAGGGTGTCATCCCATAGAAAAATTTACATCTCGAAGTCTATCCAGATTACTTGACCTCCTAATAGAAGTAACTCATTCTTTCATTGAAGCACTACAACCCAATCTAACACTTAGATAATTGACCGACCGTATGGTTCTATTATGAACAATAAACCCGTTTGTACTATACTAATAACGAAACCATATACCGAAGGAGGAGACCTCAACATGAACGAAATCATGCAAACCTTATTATCTCACCGTTCCATCCGATCTTATAAAGACAAACCAGTCGAGGATGAACAGCTGGAACAAATCATTAAAGCTGTCCAATCTGCCCCAAGCTGGATAAATGGACAACAGGTTTCCATTATTGCTGTGAAAGATCCTGTCAGGAAGAAGAAGTTTGCAGAGCTATGCGGCGGGCAGAAGCATATTGAAGAGGCCCCTGTATTCCTCGTATTCTGCTCAGACTTTTATAGAGCATATGTATCCAGTGAAATCGAAAAAACTCCATTTGCAGTCCCAGAAAATATTGATACATTATTGGTCGGGGCTACAGATGTTGGGATTGCTCTTGAAGCAGCCATTACTGCATCCGAATCACTGGGCCTTGGTACAGTCTGCATTGGCGGTATACGCAGAAATTTAGATAAAGTCATAAAGGAACTCAACCTTCCTCCATTTGTTTTACCTATTTCTGGTTTATGTATCGGCTATCCTGCAGAGGATCCCGGCTTAAAACCACGCCTGCCAGTTAAAGCGGTCTATCATAACGAAACCTATCAGCATGATATAAAAGAAGAAATTGAAGCATATAATCAAACATACTCAGATTATCTGTCAGAGCGTTCAGAAGGCAGAAAGACTGGGACATGGACTAAAGCTGTAGCCAACTTTTATAGTAAAATCTATTATCAGGGTGTTGATGAGGCAATTAATCAGCAAATGCAGATCAACCATAATAAAGAAGATGTTAAAGATAAAGGAAGAGAAGCCTAACGCTCCTCTTCCTTTTATTTTTCACTTTGTATCTCCCCAAATTTTCTTGATGGTCCCTTCACCTTGCCTTGATTGCTTTTAGTAATAAAAATCAATAGAAATATCCTCACATTATTCTAGGACTTAATACTCCTTATTTCACTATAAAGAAGATTAATATGCTCTAAAAGTTATATTAGATGAGTAATTTCAAATTCCGTGGTAAAATATCCATTAATTCCCGTGATTTGGAATATAAGGATAAATATGATAGTTTAGTGTCAGAATTTATGGCTGAGAGCTAGGAGGAATCATATGAACTTAACAAAGAAGATAATCATTGCACTGATACTAGGTGCCCTTGTAGGTCTTTCCCTAAATATTTTCTCCCCATCTTTATTTGAAACACTCAACAAATTTCTATTCGATCCTTTAGGTACCATCTTTATCAATCTGATTAAATTGTTAGTAGTTCCAATTGTATTATTTTCTATTATTTTAGGTGTAGCGGGCCTGGGAGATCCTAAAAAGCTCGGATCCATCGGTTTTAAAACCGTTTTCTACTTCCTATGTACTACAGCCATAGCCATTATCTTGGCCATCGTTCTTGCTATGGTAATCTCACCGGGGACCAAAGGTAAATTTGATACAGAAAATGCGACTTTTGAGGCTGAAAAGGCCCCTTCAGTCGGAGAAACGTTCCTTAACATTATTCCTGATAATCCAATCATGGCTATGGCTGAAGGTGATATGCTTCAAATCATTTTCATGGCTGCCTTAATTGGATTTGCGTTAACTGCTTTAGGAAAAAAGACAGAAGGAATTGTAAAATTAGTCGAACAAGGTAATGAGTTGGTTATGTTTCTAGTAACCTGGGTTATGAAATTAGCCCCTTATGGAACTTTTGGTCTGATTGCTTCGGCAATTGGAGAACAAGGCTACAGTGCAATGAAAGCGATGGCATTATATATGATAGTCGTTGTAATTGGACTAATCATTCATACTCTTCTGGTTTATGGAGGAACCATTTTCTTCTTGGCACGTAAAAGTCCAATATGGTTCTTTAAAGGCTTTGCACCGGCCATGACAGTAGGCTTCAGTACTTCCAGCAGTAATGCAACTTTACCTCTATCCATGGAAGCGGCACAGGACAATTTAGGTGTTAAAAAAGAAATATCAAGCTTTGTTCAGCCTCTGGGTGCGACAATCAATATGGACGGAACTGCCATTATGCAGGGTGTTGCCACCATCTTTATCGCTCAAGTCTATAGTGTAGATTTATCATTCACTGCCTTAGTTACAGTCGTGATAACGGCAGTTCTTGCCAGTATCGGCACAGCAGGTGTACCTGGTGTAGGCCTGATTATGCTTGCAATGGTACTAAGCTCAGTTAATTTACCTGTAGAAGGCATTGGGCTAATCCTCGGAATCGACCGTATTCTTGACATGGCACGAACATCTGTCAATATTACAGGTGATGCAGCCTGTGCTGTCATGATCAACGAACAAGAAAAAAGAAAAGAAAACGCTGCATAGTCATAAATTCTAGTATTCTATTTTATTTTTTATCCTTATATCCGCTGCATCTTTATTGAGATTTCTCTCAATAAAGATGCAGTTTTTTATTTGTTTGTCCTTCTTTTAAATGCTCTTCCACCGAGACCATCAAGTTGTCTTATTTATGCTCGAATTTATCGAATACTTCCAGCTTAGTGCCATTATTAGCATACTTCAATTGATCATTGACTTAGAAAAGAACACCTACTTTTTCATTAGTGGGTGTTCTTAAATCTCTTTATGTATTCCTTTATTGAGCAGTGTATCCGCCGTCTACGACAATTTCCGCTCCTGTCATAAAAGTATTTTCAATCCCAAAAATAATTGCATGTGCAATTTCTTCTGGTTTTCCTAAACGCTCGATTCCTTTTGATAGCGGATGAAGAGATTTTAACATTTCAATTCCTTCTGTTCCTGCAACATCCTCATTTACCATACCTGTAATAACATATCCGGGATGGATACTGTTTACTCGAATGTTAAAAGGAGCAAATTCCAAGGCCATTGATTTTGTCATTAATCTTACTGCGCCTTTACTAGCGTTGTAGAAACAAGCACCTGCAGAACCTACTAAGCCTAGAATTGAAGAAACGTTAATGACCGCACCACCCGTACCTTGAGCAACCATTTGACGAATCGCTTCACGGCTACAAAAGAATACGCCGTTCTGATTAACTCCGATATATTTTTCATAATCTTGTGTTGAAAGGTCTAGTGTGCTACCTCCCCCGCCAATACCTGCGTTTGCTACCATTATGTCAAGGTGTCCATATTTTCCAACCACGTGTGACACCATATCTTTTACTTGTTTTTCGTCTGATACATCTACTTTCAAGAATTCAACATTTAACTCTTTGGCAGTTTGATTTCCCAACTCCTCATTGAAGTCTGCAATAACAGGGATTCCACCTTTGTTTAGAATAGCTTTTACCGCTTCTTTACCAATTCCATTTGCTCCACCTGTTACGATTGCTACTTTTCCTTTGATTTCAAACATACTAGCTTCTCTCCCTTTTCTTGTTTAAATACTTTCTATAGAAAGATTTTTTGACCGTTTTAAAAAAGTTATTTCAAAAATATTATATTAATATAATTTAATTTCCCGATTGTATATACTTTAAACCTTAAATAGGAGAATTATAGCTTGTCTTTTTATTCCTGCATTTAAGCTTTACAGTAGTTTACTTATAGATAACTAAAAAGGGGCACAAACGCTTGGTGCTAATCTCCGTTTGTACCCCATAATATTGAAATTTACTATTCATATGGACTTATTCATGATAACTATTACATCCGAAGAGAGATTCGAACTCCCGACCGATGGCTTAGAAGGCCGTTTATCTATGCCTTTACGTTATCTCGTTACTCTTCCCGCCCCACATTAAAATACCTAGCCTCCGGATGCGAAAAAACTATTGCCGAAACAGATGCTTCAGGATTCATCATAAACCCTTCCGTCAATTGAATTCCGATATCCTCTGGTTTCAGCAACCTGAACAGCTTTTCCTGATCTTCAAGATTCGGGCAGGCTGGATATCCGAACGAATAACGCTGACCCAAGTACTTAGCACTCAATCGTTCTTTCATGGTCATATCGATAGAGTCATGGATTCCCCAGGCATCTCTCATAAGATGGTGGACTCGTTCTGCCAGACCTTCCGCACATTCGAGCGCCAGTGCTTGGATGACATGGCTTTTTAAATACTGTCCTTCCTTTTTCCACTCTTCTGCTATATCCTTTATACCTTTACCGGCTGTAACAATCATTAATCCTACATAATCCTGTACACCTGACTCCTGGTCCTTTACATAATCAGATAAACATAGATACGGCTTTTTGGCTTGGCGCGGGAAATTAAACGTTTCGAGCACTTCGTCCGGATTAGCTGGAGAACAGATTTTTAGAATTTCTCCATCACTTTTAGCAGGGAAATATTGATACATAGCTGACAATTTAATCTGATTATTTTCGAGAATTTCATCAACTATGGCTGCAAGTTCTAATAATTTTGGATTCTCTTCCTCAAACAATCGATCCACTTTCCCCTTCATTCCAAGGTGATGGCCAAATAACATTTGTTTATTCACATATGGGTATACCAAAGATAGCGGGTAATCCTGGAGAATATGCCGGTTTAAGTCCTCGGGGACTGGTATATTCTCTTGATCCTTCACTGTTTTTTCACGTTTTTCTGCCACTTGAATATCCCTTTTTGTTTCAATCGAAATCACTTCTGCTTGCTTATTCGCTTCTGCCTCCAGCTGAGCTAGAAAGGATGGTCTTTTCTCTTCGTCATGGAGCTGATTGATTAAATCAAGTCCATTCATGGCATCCTTTGCATAAAAGACTGGTCCATTATATTCAGGAGCTATTCGTCCCCTTGTAAATTTCCTGGTAAGAGCTGCTCCTCCTACTACAATCGGAACATCAATTTCCGCTTCTCTTAAATCCTGAGCGGTAATAACCATCTGTTGGGCTGATTTTACTAACAAGCCTGACAAGCCAATAATAGTTGGGTTCTCCTTTCGGACGGATTCAATCAAGGTTTGCGGAGCTACCTTAATTCCTAAGTCAACCACTTCATAGCCATTATTACTCATGATGATATCAACGAGATTCTTCCCGATATCATGTACGTCCCCTTTAACGGTTGCCAGCACCATTTTTCCTTTTGTAGACGTTGTACCTGATTTAGTCATCAATGGTTCAAGCTGCGAAACGGCTGCTTTCATAGCTTCCGCACTTTGCAATACTTCAGCTACGATTAACTGGTTATCATTAAATAGTTCCCCAACCTTCGACATACCGGCCATTAATGGACCGTTGATGATATCAAGTGGCTCCATCCCTTGTGCAAGAGCTTCATCAATATCCTCCTTCAACCCATCCTTTGTCCCTTCGATAATATATTCAGGCAACCGCTCCAATAATGGCAGTTTTTCTTTTGTCTCCTTTTGAACTGGCTTTTTCGTCCTATAAAAAGCAACAAACTCAGCAAGAGATTCTTCAGAGTTATAAAACAAAAGATTCTCTGATAATTTAACTTCCTCCTCAGGGATTAAAGCAAATCGGGTTAATTTTTCTGTATTGACAATTGCATAGTCCAAGCCAGCCTTTGTACAGTGGTATAAATAAACGGCATTCAGGACCTCTCTTCCCTCATTCGGCAATCCAAACGATACATTACTGATGCCTAAAATTGTTAATGTTCTCGGAAGCTCTTTTTTTATGGCCGCCAGTCCCTTTACCGTTTCCGCTGCGCCTTCCCGGTATTGTTCATCACCAGTACCAACTGGAAAAACAAGCGGATCAAAAATAATATCCTCTGGTACGATTCCATACTTTTCTGTTAATAGCTGATACGATCTGCGGGCAACCTCCAGTTTCCGTTCTTCTGTTACGGCCATCCCTTTTTCATCAATCGTACCAACAACCAAGGCTGCCCCATACTCTTTGGCTAATGGAACAATTTTCTCAAAACGTTCTTCCCCATCCTCTAAATTAATTGAATTAATGATTGCTTTACCCTGAGAATGGCGGAGTGCCTTTTCAATAACCAGTTCATCGGTTGAATCGATGACAAAAGGGACCTTGATTTTCTTAGCTGCTTCTTTCATGAATGCTTCCATATCAGACACTTCATCGCTATCTGGATCAGCCAGGCAAACATCTATTACATGGGCTCCTTTTTTGACTTGCTGTCTGGCAATCTCAGACGCTTCTTCAAATTTCCTGTCCTTAATCAAATTCTTAAACTTTCTGGACCCGATTACATTCGTCCGTTCACCTACAAATAAAGGTCTCATTGAATCATCATAGATTAAGGCATCAATACCAGAGACAGCATGATTACCCTGTTTATCATTAATTTGTCTCGCTTCAATTCCGGTAACAGCTTCTTTAATAGCTCGGATATGATCAGGTGTCGTTCCACAGCAGCCCCCAACTAGATTAATCCATCCTTTTTCGGCAAATTGTTTAATCTTCTTGCTTAGTGAAGATGGTGATTCATTATATTGGCCATTTTCATCCGGTAATCCTGCATTAGGGTAACAGCTAACTGCTGCAGTGCTTAATTCAGATAAAGACCTGATATGGTCAGCCATGAACTCGGGACCGGTTGCGCAATTAAGCCCGATTGCTAGAGGATTCATATGCTCGCACGATATATAAAAAGCTTCAATGGTTTGACCGGCTAGAGTAGTTCCCATTGGTTCAATTGTTCCTGAGATAATCAATGGTACTTTTCTGCCTAAAGATGAGAATGCTCTTTGCATTCCAATATAAGCTGCTTTCACATTTAATAAATCCTGCGATGTTTCCAAGAGTAGCAAATCAACTCCCCCATCAAGCAGACCCTTCGTTTGCTCTTTATATGAATCTGCCAATTGTTCAAAAGTAGCTCCGCCTGTTACGGATAAGGTCTTGGTGGTGGGTCCCATTGAGCCTGCGACAAAGCGAGGGCTGTCAGGACTGTCAAATTGTTCAGCTGCTTTTCGAGCCAATTGAGCTGATTCTTTATTCAGCTGATATGCCAGGTGACCAAGATCATATTCATCCAGTACAATTGGCGTTGCCCCGAATGTGTTTGTTTCAATAATATCCGCCCCAGCTGCCAAGTACTCTTCATGAATCAATTGGATTACATCCGGGCGGGTTAGAGTTAAGTACTCATTACACCCATCGTATTGTTCCCCGCCAAAATCATCCTCTGTTAATTGATGTGCCTGAATCATGGTTCCCATTGCTCCATCTAGAATAACTATTCTTTCAGCCAATAACTCTTTCAATTTTTCTGTTCTCATGATAGATGCACTTCCTTATTTACAACTGATTTCTGTTCTTTGATGTACCGAACCAAATTCCCGCTTAATTCATATTTCATAAAAGGTGTAATAATATAGATCCCGTTAAATAGTTCACTTGCCGCGTCCACTAATTCTTTTGAAATGGCAAAGCTTTCGCGAGCACAGGCTTCCTTATCCGCTCCGGCTCTTTCCATCGCCTCTCTAACATGAACCGGCAAGGAAATACCCGGCACTTCATTATGTAAAAACTCTGCATTTCGGTGACTCGTTAAAGGCATAATGCCAATAAATATCGGCTTTGTTATATGCCTGGTTGCCGCGTATACTTCCTCTAATTTTTCAATACTAAACACGGGCTGGGTTAAGAAATAATCAGCTCCAGCCTGAATTTTCTTTTCCATTCGCTGTACGGCTTTATCTATGTACTTTACATTTGGATTAAAGGCAGCTGCGATATCGAAATTTGCCCGGCTACCCAACGATTTTCCAGAATAAGAGCGCCCCTCATTCAATTGCTTAATCAATGAAATCAGGTCCATGGAAGAAAGATCATATACTGAAGTTGCGCCCGGAAAATCACCAATTTTCGAAGGATCCCCAGTCACTACCAACACCTCTGATAATCCAAGGGAATGCATGCCCATTAAATGAGACTGTAAGCCAATCAGATTATGATCCCGACAAGTTAAGTGAACAAGAGGCACCGTATTTAATTTTGATTGTAAAATCGACGCTACCGCAAGATTGGATATTCTCGGTGACGCCAATGAATTATCCGCAAGTGTAATCGCATCGGCACCTGAATCTAATAGATAGCGACTTCCTATTAAAAAATCCTCCAGGCCGAACGTCTTTGGCGGATCCAGCTCCACGATCACCGTCGTTTGTTTTTTTGCCTTACCTAAAATTGTATCTGGACCTTTTCGTTTATATTGAATGATTTCATATGATATAGGCTGATGCTTCGGCTTGGCTACAAAATCTTTCACCTTTACAGGGTGAAGATCTTCGATTCCTTTACGAATGGCCTGAATATGGGCAGGAGTTGTACCACAGCATCCACCTAACAGCCGGACCCCCTGCTTCACAAGCTGCCTTGAACTATTAATGAAATAATCCGCTTCTGTCGAATAGACATATCTTCCATCTGATAAATCAGGTAAGCTGGCGTTTGGATATGCTGCATAATAGGTATCTTCTAACACAGGTACTTCTTCGTAAGAGCGAATCATATGATAAGGACCCATCCGACAATTGATGCCTACCACATTTGCGCCTGTTTTTTTCATTAGAGAAAACGCCTCACTGACATGCATTCCATTTTGCAAAAGGCCTGTTTCATGCAGAGATATATTCGCGATAAGAGGAAGATCACTCATTTTTCTAGCCGACTCTATCACCGTTAATAATTCGTCTAAATCATAATAGGTTTCAAGTAAAATGCCATCCGGCTTTTCATCCAATAAAGCGGTCAGCTGTTCTTCGAAATATCCCTTAATTTCAGTCAATATTAATTCTGATTTCCTGAAGCTCCGCAAGCCGCCAATTGTCCCGATAACAAATGTATTTGGATCAGCTGCAGCTTTCGCTATTTTCATTCCGGCTCTATTAATTTGAGAAACTTCCCTTTCAAGGCCATAGCGCTTTAATTTATGAAAATTTGCACCGAATGTATTCGATTGAATCACATCAGCACCAGCCTCAATATAACTTCTATGCATCTTTTTGATCTGATTGGGGTTTGTCAAATTAAGCTCTTCAAAGCAACTATCAATTCCAAATGAATATAAAAGTGTTCCACTCGCTCCATCTGCGACGAGAATTTTTTCATTTAACGTTTCCAAGAGTTTCACTGTCTTTCCCCCTAATTAGTTGGTTAATCTCTCTGATGAGGAAAACAGACTAATAGAAAAGAGCTTTCATCATGAAAGCCCTCTTTCCTAAGGTCTCTCATCTCTCAAGCATTGCTTGCTGGAATTAGCACCTTGGATTACCATCCAGGTTGCTGAGATTTCAACGGGCCAGTCCCTCCATCTCTCTAGATAAGAATATGAAATTATATATTTACTTAATTTACTATAAATTTTCAGTTATTTCAATCTATTTTGATAATTAATCCAAAAGAGTTAACGATTTAGTATTTTGGGTATGTATGGGGTAGGAGTGATGTTAAATGAAGGAAATAATAACGAATCAGTTTAAAAATCCAACTGGTGTCCTCGGAAAGATTGCAGGTAAAATAATGGCCTACGAAAATGAGGAATTATATGAATGGACATTTGATCAATTGTCTATTACCCCAAATGACACACTGCTTGAAGTTGGTTTTGGCCCGGGTGAAGGAATGCATATGCTTTTTAAGAAGCACCCTACCGTTCAAATTGATGGTGTCGATCCATCAGAAGAAATGGTGAACAATGCGAGCAAGCGTAATCAAGAACAACTCAAACGCAATCAGCTTCGTTTATTCAATGGAACTGTTCTCGAGATTCAGAGTCCAATGGTGTACGATAAAATATTCAGTGTAAATAGTTATCCATTATGGGAAAATCAAGAGGCTTGTATTCAAAAAATACATTCTTTATTAAAAGAGAATGGAAAACTGACTATAACCGTACAGCCAAGGCAGGAAGAAGCAACTGAAGAACAGGCTTATGCCTTTGCTGATGAGATTAAAGAGGTTCTAAACAAAACAGGCTTTAAATCTATTAAGGTTCAAACAAAACCGCTCAAACCGTGCTTATCTATTAATGTCACAGCCATCAAATAGACTTTTTTGTGAGTATTAGAAGTTCCAATCAAGCCTATGCCACTCTTTCTATCTGACCCTTTTGAACCAATAAAAACCATAAGCTGCTCCATCAGTTTTGATTGAATTTCTATTATTTAGGGTATATTATAAACATATAGACATATATTAAAAACCAGAGAGCTGGATACTCCCTGGTACAACTAATAGCGAGTGGTATGCAAATAGCTTAATTCTTAGAGGAACCACCCTTATGCTTTGGTCGGCGCGGGGTGGTTTTTCGTTTGCCCTTAAGCCGAAGATTGGCGAATCGCGTGGCGATGCCGGCAGCAAGGGTCGTGAAAAAGATCATTGCTACATCTTTTGCCAGAGCTATTAGAAAATCCATACGTATATCACCTCCCTTCTCCTTTATATAAGGAAAAGAAGGTGCATACCACCCGCACCAAGTAGTTGTATGAAAATTATACCATATATGTTATTGATAACATAATGACCCTGTTGGTCTTTTTAAGGGAATTAAATATCCTTAATCCTTGCTAATGAATCCCTTTTATTTACTCCCCTTGCTTACTTATGCCAGAATATTTTACTTTATAAATTATCACAACACATATTTCCTTAAATAACCTTTTGCCACAGACCGCCAGGATTTCCAGAAAAAAAAGCCGTCCATAAGCCATTATGGCTTACCGACAGCCCCTATTACGATTTCGAACCTTTTGTTTTTCGATATTCCCCAAATGTAAATACAGTTGCAATGATAGCAAGCCATGCACATCCTGCAATATACCCTGCAATGACATCGCTCGGATAATGGACACCCAAGTAGATTCGGCTGTAACCAATCGTTAAAATCATAAATATACAAATCGCATAGACAGCCAATCTGATAGGCCGATTCTTCGTGATTCTGGTAGTTATGATCATAAGTGCGCCGTAAAGGATAAAGGATGACATAGCATGACCGCTCGGAAAGCTGAAGCCATTTACCTCGATCAATGGATTTAATGTTGGTCTCTCCCGCTGAAAAATCCATTTTAAGTAATGGTTAACATAACCGCCTGATAATGTCGTGATGATTAAGAATATGACACTTACTACACGTTTTTTAAATAATAAAAACACAGAGAAAAGGATAACCAATAGAATATTCCCATCCACTGATCCAAGATTAGTTATAAAGGTAAGGACTTTTGTGCTTAAGTCATTAATACTCCCCTGCACAGCCTGGATGATGGTCATATCAAAATGATAAAGCTCATTCCCATTTATGTCCTCTGCAATATCTACGAAAAGGATGGTACACACAATAAAGAGGGCGATTAATACGAAAAAGGTGATTACATGAACATTTAAAAAGGTATTTGTCTGCTTCTTCATTTTGCCCTCCTATCCCGATATGATAATGGCTCAGCCTAATTTAGATTCTACATATGCTTTAGCATGTTGTTGGAATGCTGAATAAGCCTCTGCTTCTTCTCTATAGACTTTCCTTTCTCCAAAGCTAACATGTAGTGGTTCCAAATTTAATTGAATAACTGTTTCATACTCATACGTTGCATTGCCAATCAAATCAATCCACGTTTTATCTGGCAAATCATGAACCTGGCACAAGACCATTCCGCCTGGATTATAGACGTGCAGAACTGCTTCATCAGCCAACTCATCAATCCATTTTGTAACTAGACTTGAAGCTGACATTGCCGTTCCGCATGCATCCGTAAAGCCAACTCCTCGTTCATATGTGCGAACAAAAATGGATTCTTCCTCCAGACGGGAAACGAAGCTGACATTCACACCATCTGTAAACCAGTCATTCTTTCCATTCAGCATAGTTGCAATTTTCTCTTGTTTATCCGAATGGATTACCTCTTTATCAACGAGACTGATCAGATGTGGATTTGGAACTGACAGAGTTGTGAACGTAAGATCCTCGTCTATAAACGGCAGGCTTTGATTGATGATTTCGTCCATTTCAGTATTCATTGGCAATGCACTCGTTGCCTTGATAACCGGAGATATTTCGACGCGGTATGTAGGGATATCCTTATACATGTCCGGCTCTTTTGCGACCTGCAGGATAGCTTTCATCGTTTCGATCAGCAGATTATTTTTCTTCAATTTTTCTTGAACATACCGGCCTACACAACGGAGGCCATTCCCGCACATGGATGCTTCAGAACCATCTGCATTAAAGACTCTCATTCTTGCATCTGAGGCCTCACTGTTCAACACAAAGAGAATTCCATCTGCTCCCTCAGTGCCCGTCCGCTTGCACATATTTATAGCCAATTGGCCTCGTTCTTCATCTGTTAATGGTAACTCGGTATCCATTTCATCAATTAAATAAAAATCATTGTTGGAACCATGTACTTTAATTATCTTTATATCCATTCTCCTGCTCCCTTCAAACAACTTCTCTTCACTATTTCACCATTATAAAACATATTGTGCAACAAGCTAAAGTTTAGCGATGTTTATAGGAGTGGTCAGTGGTTTTGCTGCTGAAGGTAATCCAGGCAAAAACAATAGCCTATTCTCTTTTCATCCTCTGTTGCTCCTTCCGTAAATGTCAGGAGAGGTGTATTGGGATCCAGAAAATGTTTACTGTAGTATGCCGGCATCCATCCACAGGAATAATGCACAATTTTCCGCTCATCATATGTTTGTTTAACAATAAATTCAGATCCATGAAGGATTTCACCGCCATATTGCCGGATTCCATATGGATTTGCCACATTGCTTGTACTTTTTTTCCGCAGTTGTTTAGTTTGTTTATACCTGCCTATTTGTTCTTGCTTAGCCGTTAAAATTTCAATATCCCCATTTAACCCAAAATGGCTTCGATACTCACATAATACATGGCCGTTGCTGTCTGAAAGGACATATCTTCTCGGTAAAAAAATAAGTAAAAAAGCTGGAATGAGCCACATCCAAATATTTTCCCGTTTATCTTTAAGAGATCCAACCAACTTTCCTTCTGTTGAGAAAATAGCCATATGCAGGGTCGGGGCTGGTAAAAATCCAAGGAAATACTGGCTGTTCGACAGCGGCGATCCTTCCTCATCAGCCTCTTTTGCTTCCGGAAGTTCTCTCATTCTGTTTTTCAGTCTGAAATTGCGATTAATAGAAAAAAGAACCAGCACTATAAAAGGGATGGTAACACACGCAGCTAATATGATATCCAATCCAATCAACCAGGCAAACAAAAAACAGAGGAGACCGACTACAAAGTATGCGACTAATTCTGCTGTATATATGCTATGAATTTTTTGGTAATAATGCTTAGTAGTCAAAGATTTTTCACCGCCAATTTTTTAAACCTGACAATCATCTATACATTCTATGATGAACATGTCCAAAATAGTATATAAAAAAGACCCGGCAAAAATTATGCCGAGGTCTTCACCTATTGCTATTTCAATATTCGAAGTGTTAATGGGATTTGATAATATTCTCCGGAATATGCCTTTACAGCAGCCACTATTGTAAATACCAATACATATATTCCAATCAGCCAAGCAAGGATAAAACCAATACCGATGAACGCCAATATAAATGCTATAAAGGAGTAAATCGTATAGCTGATTAAAAAGTTTAAATATTCCTTACCATGGTAATCGATAAAATCGGAGTCATTCTTTTTAATTAACCATATAACAAGCGGCCCAACCAGCACTAAGAAAAAACTGCTGATATAGATGGCTACTGCCCATAATTTATCATTTGTATTTTTCATTATTTACAACCTCCTGTATTTCTATATAAATTTATACGATTCATTCCTCATTTAGGTTTCAAAGCTTTCATGATTTCTTTCTGTTCTTCATACACTCTATACAGAAACTATAGACAAGTATAAAAATTTGGTTTTGTAACCTGCATGAGGAGGCTGACTAATTTGTTTGAAGAATGGAAAGCAATAGTACTGGGGATCATTCAGGGACTTACTGAATTTCTCCCTATCTCCAGTACGGGTCATTTATATTTAGGGAGACATTTATTCGGTCTCGATGAAGCAGGATTATTACTGGATACCCTGCTGCATACAGGGACACTTATTGCATTGCTGATTTTTTATTGGCATGAAATTATAAAACTTCTTAAAAAACCATTTTCGAAAATGACATTCCTTTTGATAATCGGGACAATCCCTGCAGTTTTAGCAGGTGTACTATTCAATGATTATTTTGAAGGTATTTCTAAATCCGGAATTACAATTGGCTGGGAATTTCTTATAACTGGAATTGTTCTATGGTATGCGGATATTATGCCCAAACAAAATAAAAATTTAGAGAGCATTACCTATAAACAAGCGTTATTTATTGGTACTTTCCAAGCGGCCGCCATTTTTCCGGCCATCTCTCGATCCGGTTTTACGATGGCAGCGGGCCTCTTCAGCGGTCTTAACCGTGAAACGGCGGCTTACTTTTCCTTCCTCCTCTCCATACCGGTCATATTCGGAGGAATATTATTTAAGAGTAGAGATTTATTAACAGGACCCGTCGAAGCGATTTCATTCCAAGGTTTATTTCTCGGTACAATTTTTTCTGCTATATTCGGTTATCTTGCTGTTTCCTGGATGATTAAATATATTAAAAATCATTCCTTAAAGCCTTTTGCTATCTATGTCATACTATTGGGAGCTGTCATATTAATACTTCAGCACCTAAATATATTCTAACTTTATTTTTACGATAAATAGGCATTAAATTTTGTTAAAAAAATGTACAAAAAATGACGAAAAAAAACTATTTCATTTTACTAAAAAATCTTGTATGATACTTTCAGAAATAGTTTATTTTTGAAAATTGTATAAGCGAAAATTAGGGAAGGCAAATGGTGCGCCACCAGTAATGGTCCTAGTGGGTTCGATTCCCACCCCGAAATTTTTTGATATTACATTAAAAAATTTCGAGGGGAAATCGCAGTTAGCGGCTGCCCTCATACGGAGGGATCTGTATGTTGAAAAAACGTGAATTATCTGATTGTCCTGTATTGTTTGATTTAATGATTCACCCCGATGTCTTCCCTTTTGTGCGCCATAAAACGCATCAATATGAAGAATATCTCTTTCTTACTAAACAAATGATTGAAGCTGAGGAGCGTGGCGAACTGATTTCACGTACCATTCTCGATGAGTGGGGAAATCCAATTGGCACGATAACGCTTTATGATGTATCCAATCAGGCTGGCTTTTTAGGTACTTGGTTAGGGAAACCCTATCATGGGAAAGGATATAACCAATTGGCTAAACAGCATTTCTTTGAAGAATTGTTTTTTGAGCTTGAGATTGAAACGGTCTTTCTGAGAATAAAGAAAGAAAATATTCGTTCTTTTAAAGCAGCTCAAAAGATGCCCTATACTATGCTTGCAAACGAAAGTCGAAAAGCCTTATATGAAGAAATCAACTCAGGGGAGTATTCATTTGATTTATTCGAGATAACAAAGGACCACTTCACTTTATCACAAATGCGACAACCAGCAGAGGTGTCTGTATTTGATATAAAAGAAGCTTAAAAAAGGTGTTATGCATAGTCTGCCTAATAGACTGTGCATACACCTTTTTTCGTAATAGCGCCCCTTATTCTTTTGTTATCTTTTGCTGTTCGTATAATTTTCTCAAGATATATGTTTTGTACAACTCCAGCTTTCTCCGTTCAACAGGATGCCTTCTTATACCATTTTCTTTTAGCTTGGCCACATACCAACCCTTCGAACCTATGTATGCCATTCTCTCCTCACTCCACTCTGTTTTATTCGTTATACAATATATGAGTGATTCTAACTAATATGACACATAACTGAATAAACATAATCCAGCCAATTTAAGTAAAAATTAAAGTTTAAAAAGCAGAATTATTTTGTGGTATAATTTTTTATTGTCATACTTACTTTATACGGGGGGCATGGATATGAATTTATCTATTTTTACAAAGAGTAACTTTTCAAGAATAATTTCGGTATTCCTCCCGATATTAATTACACAGCTGGGACTATTCGCTATCAGCTTTTTTGATACGTTTATGTCCGGGCAAGCAAGTCCTGAAGACCTAGCTGGAGTAGCCATAGGCACGTCTATATGGAGTCCTTTCTATAATGGACTTGCCGGCATTTTACTGGGAGTAACACCAATCGTCGCCCACTTAATTGGGGCTAAAGAAAAAGCAGATAAAATTCGCTTTTCTGTTATGCAGGCGATTTATGTAGCTGTCGCAATGTCCATTATTCTAATTGGCGCCGGTGCTTTAGTGCTTAAACCGATATTAACAGGCATGAATCTTGAGCCGGATGTTTATCAAATAGCCTATGGTTATTTAGTTGCTTTGGCATTCGGAATCTTACCAATTATGATTTACAATGTACTTCGTTCATTTATTGACGCACTAGGGAAAACTACCGTCTCCATGCTAATCACCCTTATTGCGATCCCAGTCAATGTAGTACTTAACTATATGTTTATCTATGGAGAGTTAGGTGTTCCGGCATTTGGCGGTATTGGTGCAGGAATCGCTGCTTCAATTACTTATTGGGTTATCACTCTGGTTGCAGCAGTGATTATCATTAGATTACAGCCTTTCTCCGGTTTTGGCATTTTAAAATCATGGCCATTGCCCGTTTTTAAGGAATGGGTTGAATTAATGAAAATTGGATTCCCAATAGGTATGTCCATCTTTTTTGAAACCAGTATCTTTGCAGCAGTTACGCTGGCTATGAGCTCATATGATACGATTACGATTGCATCACATCAGGCTGCCATGAACTTCTCATCCTTCTTGTATATGGTACCACTTAGCTTTGCGATGGCATTGACCATCATTGTCGGCCATGAGGCAGGTGCCAAGAACTATAAAGCAGCTAAAGAATATTCAATACTTGGTGTTTTTTGTGCGATTGGTTTTGCAGGCATTAGTGCTATCTTCTTATTTATTTTCAGAGATTATATTGCTCTTCTATACACTAACGATCCTGTGGTAGCTTCATTAACAGCTCAGTTCTTAATTTACGCCATCTTCTTCCAGCTTTCCGATGCTCTTCAGGCACCAATCCAGGGTGCTTTGAGAGGCTATAAGGATGTGAATATCACGTTCTTTATGTCCCTTTTATCCTATTGGATTATAGGGCTGCCACTTGGCATATTCCTTGCTAATTATACCGACCTTGGAGCATTTGGTTATTGGATTGGATTAATCTCCGGCCTAGCTGTTGGGGCAACTGGTTTAACATTGAGATTGTTGTACGTTCAAAAAAGAAAATTTGTGCACACTTCAAATAGCTAACCATACAAAAAGTTCGCTTGAATAAACCAAGCGAACTTTTTTATTTACTATCTATACGATGATTTTTCAGATAAACTTACACATACTAAATTTTCAAGGTAAAGCTGCTTATCTGGTTTTTGATAAAACATCCTGCCCACCTGTTACTGGAATAACCGTTCCTGTAATAAAGTCAGCTTCTTCTGCACATAGAAACGAAATGACACGTGCGATATCACCGCCAGTTCCAGGCCTTCCAACCGGAACATTTTCTGATACTATACCTTCTTCTACACGAAAGCTTTCCTTCCAAGGATCCACAATATCCCCTGGACAAACCATATTGGCTGTGATTCCATACTCCGCCTCTTCCAAAGCCAGCGTTTTTGTCAAGGAGGTTAATCCCGTTTTGGAAGCAGCAAAAGCAGAACGGTATTTCCAGCCCGGAGCGTGGTCTGACTGATCAAACCCCATGGTAATAATTCTTCCCCATTTATTCACTCGCATATAGGGAATAACCAATCTGGCTAAGTAAAACATACTCGATAAATTCCCATTAATAAGATATTCCCATTCTTCTTCCGTATATTCCATCATTGGTTTACGTTCCTGTATATATGGACCAGCATTATGTATCAGAATATCAATTCCACCACATAATTCATAGCATTGATGAATTAGTTTGCGATGATGATCTTGAACTGTTACATCATATGGCAAAGCATAAGCTTGCACGTTGTAGTTTTGAGCTAATTCCTGCATATCACGGATGGAACTGTCTTGATTAGTACGATAGGTCGTAATGACATTTATCCCATCCATAGCTAATTGCCTTGCTGTAGCTCTGCCCAGTCCTCTTGCTGAACCAGTAATTAAAGCCGTTTTCCGAGTCAACTTCTTCTCCCCCTACAGGCAGTATTTACTATCTGTATTATACATTGAAAGATGACATTTCCGTTAATCAAAAGCTGACTTCTGCATTAACGACAATTACCCTTATCGCATATAGTAAGTTAACCTAATATGTCTCTTGAAAGTCGAGGTGATCAATTGTTTCCGTGGAACCTTTTTCCCAAAAATCAAAACCAAATGCCAGATTGGATGAAGTTCCTTAATCAGCCAGGTATGGAAAAGCAGATGGAACAATTATTCTCCATGCTATCACCTGATCAATTAGGAGGAATGATCAACCAACAATTTAAATCAAGTCCAGAACCAGATGAGCAAACGGTGGTCCATTCAAAACATTCCGTAGATATTCTGGAAACACATGATTATCTTTTCATTAGAATCCCAATAAAAGAGGATCATTTACCTAACGTTAAGTTATACCATACTTCTACAAAGCTTCTCCTATCCGGTTTACCCCCGGATCCAGAGGAGAAACACTCTTTTCATCTACCTGCTCCGGTAAAAAAAAAGGGAGCGAAATCTTCATATCGGGATGAAATCCTGGAAATCATTCTCTTTAAGGTGAATGAATCAAACTATTCAGAAATTTCTATTCCTGAATGGTAAAAAAACTGGCTTGGATGACAGGGCCAGTTTTTACTATCCTTTATTTTTCTCCCTGTAAAAATACAAGAACTTTATCTCCCGGTTTCCCATTGAATTCCACCTTCATATATTTAAGCCTGTTATGGCAATCCAATATTTCTAATTTACCCTGGTTAACCAATCGCTTTTCAATCAAAGAGGCATAAATCGTGTTATCAGGGCTTACTGATAAGGAAACATGGATTCCTTTATCATTTGGATTTGCAGTTGCAACCGTAAAATACCTGAATTTGTGGACATCAAAAATGATATGTGCATTGCCATTTGATTTAAAAAACAACTCTTTTTTTATATTAACAAATTCATGATTTTCCCTTTTTATATGCGCATTATTATTAAACTCTCCAACATCCAATCCTGCAATCTCTTTTATCCTGAATTCTGTTTGATTATGCGTTTCAGCGGTATATTGTTTTTCTTCCCTATGTAATTTGTACACCTGAGATGGTTCAATTACCTTTTTATCATTCTCCTGAATTGTCAAGATAGACCCTTCCTTTCTATCGATGCATAACGTAATTAACTATATGTGTATGCATCAATCATTCCGAAAAGAAGGGATAAAAAAATTATGAAGCTATTTTTACATTTCAATAAATATGGATATACTACGTCTGGTTGTTGGTTATATAGAAGAAGCTTCACTAATCTGAATATGAACCTCCAGGTAATGTAAATAAATAAGATCCATTGTTCCCTTGTAACTGCCATCCCTCAAAATAATTACTATCGTGGAACAATTCGAGATAAATATCACCTTCAAATTCCACCACTAAATCAGATATCATTTCGAAATGTAGGATTTTTATAATTTTTTCCCACATAGAATCTTTGCAACTTTTTTATGTGAATAGTTTTCAGGAGATTGGATGCAGTCTGAATATCTAATCGCAACTTCATTCGATACTTGTAACCTCCAAGGGCATTCAATATTTAAATGACCCATTTCTAAAGTCAGACCCAGAGGTAGATTCTTATCAGTGTCTACTTCTATAACTTTTTGACCTATAAAATAATTAAAATTTATGTCACTCATTTTTTTATACAATGTTATCACTCTCCTGTAGAAAACCCATTGTTTTTATACTATAACTGTTCTAAACATGTATTATAAGGAGTTCAACAAATAAATGAGCATTAATCCTACCGGGAATTTATATAATCACTTAGTCTCTAACTTAAAGGATTCTTCTTCTCCATCATCCCATTTAATGGTAACATCGATTGGCTGATCTTCCTGTGTTACAGCACAGCTTGTACAGGATGCTGAGATAGAGATTGTAGTTCCTTTATAGTTATTTTCATTCCATTTGGTCTCGCCATCATTGATTACAATCTCCAAGTTTTCAAAAGTTGTGTCACTCGTTTCTTTTTTATAACCAAATATATACTTTCGAGGTGTCACTTTCTCCTGAGAAAAATATAGTTTTATCATTACATCCAACAATCAATAAAATAAAAGGAACCCATAATAGCAACCGTTTTTTCATAGTGACCTCCCGTTATCCATATTTCTATTTCCGATATTAATTCAACTTAAATAGGCTTTATCCTTCTTTCACTAAACTATGCCCAGCTGTATAACAAGATAGTGCTGATCAGAACACTAGATATAGGCTTAATAACCCATTAGTGGCATGATTTCTCCTTATTTGCAGGTTTGTGTTATACAACTTTATGATGGTTCTCCTTCTTCCGCACACCTGCTCCGTTTGTCGAATAAGCTATCTTCATTTTTCGTTACCAAAAATAGATATAACCTTCATAAGATATCTTTGTGAAAATTGCACTCAAACTATCTAGTATGTAAACAGAAAAGGAGCCAGCAAAGAAGCTGCTCCTCTATTTCAAGCTATAAGCAATCATATTTACGAAAGAGTAATCATCCTGTGATTATCCATTATTCGTTAATTAGCAACAGTAAATTCTTTCTTTGGCATTGCATGCATTCCTCTTGCTGTCACGTGAGGGATCATATAATAATCCCCTTCCTGAGAGAATGACTTTTCAAGGCTGTATATACCATCCTTTTTATGCTTAACGGCAATTTTCTCTTTATCCGAACCATCCTGTTTGCCAAATTCAAATTCGACAGTTTCAGCATCCGTTACCTTTTCATTCCCCTGTGTTACGGTCACCTCAAAAAGCACATTTTCATTCACCTTGGCAGCCTCGGGAGAAAGTTTTACTTGGACATCAATGATCGCTGGCATTTCTTCATCTGCTGCTTTGTCCTGACATCCGAACAGGATTAATACTGTGATCATACATAGACTTAAAAACAATACATTCTTTTTAAACAACTTAATTCCAACCCCTTATCATTCTCGGAATCCCCTAATTCTAATCATACTCCAAAACTGGAATTAGAGACCAGTAATTAATTGAAAAATTCACCAAATAGACAGGTCTTCTCTATCTTATTTTTTCTTTATTCCCTACTTGTATATTTCTGGATGAGGTTACAAAACCTATACTAAAAGGAGGTTAGGCATGTGAGCCATCCATATTGTTGTCCAAACTGTAAAACAAACCGGTCACGTTTTAATGTGATTGAACAAAATCCCATTTACGTGAAGCTTGATCCCCAATCAGGCACTGTTATTCAAATGTACGCAGACGATGAACTAGACGCCTTTCATTTACCCTATAATGGTCCTGTCAGAAGAATCCAGTGCGCTGCCTGTGGTTTAATTGAAGATGAGAAAACATTTATTGCATTTGGCGAACGCTCGTTTAAATAATATTGATTAATAGCACATTCATATTCTTTCCTGAATCATTAGCCAAAAAAATCGCCTCTCCTGGAATGGAGAAGCGATTTTTTTATTTTATATCCTCAGCCAATTTTTTCTCAGCTGCTTCTAGCTGTGGATCTTCTTCAGTAATTTTATTTCTTAATTCATTCATTAATTTATTTGTGGTGTCTCCCTGGATCACACCTGTTTCTTTTAAATCATGATCCTTTTGAAACTTTTTAACCGCTGTTACGGTGTTCTCATCAAAATATCCATCAGCTTTACCTGGATCATATCCAAGCGCCTTAAGCATTTTTTCAGCATTCTCAACTTCTGGCGACATTTTTGAAAGCTCTAGCTTTTCCTCAGGATCAATAAACGATAAATTTGCATAATCAGGCATTTTGACAGTAATGTCCGGCTTGATGCCTTTTTTATGAATCCAGTTGCCATCCGGTGTCAGCCATTTTGCATACGTAAACTTCAAATTGGATCCATCTGTGAAGTCCATTGCTGATTGAGCAGTTCCCTTCCCATATGACTTCACACCAATAATCGGAATATCAGCAGATTCATTTAACGCTGCAGCCACTATTTCAGAAGCACTGGCACTGCCTTCGTCAATTAGTACAGCCGTAGACAATTTAAATTTATAACCGGTATCTGTCGCTTTTGCTACTTGTTTATTTCCGCTGCGGTCTTCAATCTGCACGAGATTTTCCCCAGCTGGAACAAACATATTCGCTATTTTTTCAGCTTGGTCAAGCAATCCACCCGGGTTCTGTCTTAAATCAAGCACAATTCCCTTCATCCCTTGCTCTTCCACTTCACGCAATGCTTTTTCAAGCTCTTCAGCTGTATTCTCAGAAAAACTGGTTATTTGTATGTTTGCAATATCATCCGTTAAGTTTTCTTTATAAACTGTATTAACAGGAATTGTATCACGTATTATTTTAACGTTCATTGTTTTGCTTGCACCAGGACGCTGGATTACTAAATTTACCTCCGTCCCTTTTTTTCCACGGATTAAGAGCACTGCATCGCTGGACGACATCCCTTGCAGGCTTTTATCATTCACTTTTAAAATAATATCACCCGCTTTTAAACCAGCCTTCTCTGCAGGTGCACCTTTTATCGGTGAAACAATTACAATTTGTTCATTTTCTGACATTATTTCTGCCCCAATTCCCTCAAAAGAAGAGGAAATACTTTCATGAAAGCTGGCAGCTTCTTCCTGTGTCATAAAATCTGAATATGGATCATCAAGTGATTCTACCATTCCGTTAATGGCACCATCAATTAATTTATCGCGGTCCACTTCCTGGAAATAACTATTTTCCAAGGTGTCCATAGCACTTTTGATTTTTTCCATATCGTTTTTAGATCCGCTAAGTGGAATCTTGATTCCTGATGTTGATTGTTGCGTGTTATCCATTATGTACCTTGTTGCAAAAACACTAAGGATAATAAGTAATACTGATCCTAATAGGAGATAAATCCAGCTTACTTTAATATAGCCCTTCGGCTTGTTTGCTTGTTCTTGATCTTGTTCTGAATCCAACTGGTTCACCACTTTCACTGAACTATACTGCCTTAAAATTAACTATATTATATCAGAACTCCAAATGATATCCTACTCTGTTGCCAGCTGAATGTATTCCTCCAAGGTCAAGCCTCGTTTTTTTATATCACGGGCATAGGTTTTTCCTACATATCTAATATGCCAGGGCTCATACATATATCCAGTTGTTTTCTCGTCACCCTTCGGATAGCGGATGATAAATCCATATTCAGCAGAATTTTGAGCAAGCCATTGTCCGGCCGTTGTGGAGCCAAAATCTTCGTTAAGCTGATAGTTATTTTCAACACTCGATACATCCATTGTTAGACCAGTTTGATGCTCACTCTTACCAGGCTCAGCTACCGATTGTTGGGCATACTCTAAACCAGATGCTTCAATTTCTGCATTATATAGCTGTACCTGTCTTTCATATGAACGGAAACCGGACACAGCTGCTAATTGTACTCCATCTTCATCGGCCGCAGAAAACATCTTCTCGAGTGCCTCTGCAGCTTCCTTTCTCATCAGCTGTTTTTCATGCTCTCCTACGAATGAAAAAGTAACATTCGGTTTCACCAAATCATCTGCTCGGTAACCAATCGGAAGACTATTCTCCTTATTTACCAACACAAGTATATTATCAGGATTTTGGATAACGTTTACTCCATCCTCGACCTTAATATCATTTAAGAATTCAGCCGCCAATTCCACACTATTTTCACCCTCTTCCGCCCCTTGATTACCTTGTCCGTTCCCTGCTGTTTCCTGTGTATGGTTCTCATTCTCTTCTTTTTTTGATTGATCCGTGCCAATGGACAAATCATTACATGCTGTGAGTAATAAAACCGTTGCCATCATCATCCTAAGAAGTATCTTTCTCATTTCTCTTCCCTCACAATTCTCTCTCTCTAGCTGTTTATTGTTTCAAAAAACCATTAAATCAGCATATGTTAATTACTATTTTGTAAACTTGTTAAATTGATATGTTTTTAAGTTTTGTTCGTATTATACTTAGTTTCCAAAAAATTCAAACAAACCGCTAATCCAATGAGTGTAATATTTTATCACTCGAATGCATTTGCTTTAGATAGCGATATATGGATGTTTCCTCTAATCCTTTTCAAGTATATCTGAAAAGTTCCCAACCTGCTTGATTTTTTCAAAAAATCCTGGTGGATAATCCAATACAAAAATTCAAATAAATTATCAATAGTACAATTATAAAAAAAAGCTCTGGTTTTCACCAGAGCTTTTTTGTTTTTATAATATTAAGATTCAATAGCAGTATCCAAAGCAACTTCGATCATATCATTAAATGTCGTTTGTCTCTCTTCAGCTGTCGTTTCTTCACCTGTAAGGATATGGTCACTGACAGTAAGAATTGATAATGCTTGTCTGCCATATTTAGCAGCTAAAGTGTATAATGCAGTGGTTTCCATCTCAATAGCTAAGATGCCATATTGTGCCCATTTTTCATGGTCTGCTTTATCATTGTAAAATTGGTCTGCAGTAAATACATTACCAACTTTTAATTGGAGTCCTTTTTCCACACCTGTGTCATATGCTTTTTTTAATAAGCCAAAATCAGCTGTAGGGGCAAAGTCGATTCCATCAAAAAGTAATTTATTCATATTGGAATCAGTTGATGATGTCATGGCTAAAATAACATCTCTCACTTTTACATCTTTTTGAATCGCACCGCATGTTCCTACACGAATTAATTTTTGTACACCATAGCTTTGCATCAATTCATTTACATAAATAGAGATGGACGGAACTCCCATACCTGTCCCTTGAACAGACACTTTTTTCCCTTTATAAGTTCCTGTATAACCAAACATGTTTCTAACTTCATTATAACAAACAGGATTTTCTAAAAATGTTTCAGCTATATATTTTGCTCTTAATGGATCTCCCGGCAATAGCACAGCTTCTGCGATTTCGTTTTCTTTAGCGCCTATATGTACACTCATGTTTGAATATTTCCTCCTTTATGTAAAGACAAAACTGTCTATATTCAATATAACTATACCATAGGCTTTCAAAGAAAATAAAATTACCGATAATTCAGACTTCAACAAACATGAATTCGATTTACAACAGCCCAGCCACCAGATTGAAGCTGGTAGTAACTCTTTTTCTCGTAATTGTCCCCAATCATAATGATATCACCACTTGATATGGTTCTTCCTTTATAATTCTCAGGTATTAAATCCCTTATATTAAACTTTCTAAACAATTTATTGATGACTTCCGTATGATTTTCTCCGTCTATATAGCCTTGATATACCTGTTTATAACCTTTCTTCTCCCGAGGGTGTTCTGTTTGAAAAATGGCGATTTCATACTCTCTTCTTCGCAAAGCCGACCACTTTAAAATTCTTTGTTTAAGCATACTTTCCCTCCTCATCCGTTTGCTATTTAAAATTACACCCTCCTATAACAAATTCCTGCATTGAAAATCTTCTAGTTTTGTCGAATCCTAAATTTATGAGTTTTGGCCTAGTCTTTTTTATAAATTATACCGTTAAATATTTACAACTTCAGTGGCTAGAGAACCATTTACAATCTGCCTATACTTTTGAATTCAAAAAAACAGACCAAGAGAAGTCTGTTTTTTACTTAGTGAGGCTCTTTTTTCTCTCTTGTTGTTTGATCGACCACTAATTTTTCTAGTTTTTTTATAGCTGTTTTCATCACTTTCCCATAGGTTTCATCACCAAACATGTCACGTAAAATTCGATAATCATTATAAATATCGAGAAGATGGTTAATTTTCTCTTGATGATCATACTCCTGGTTACCATTTTTATTTAAATGTGCGAGCGGTGAGGGCTCTGTTAGTTTCTTATACTGATTTGATTTCAATTTTTGATTAAGAGCATGTTTCTTCAAAAATTGTTCTGCATCTTTCGCATCTGCCAGAAAAATCAAATCATCCTCATTGCATTCTAGCCATTCATTGTCAGTGATTCTAGATAATTCATAAATAATATCTTCCCACGATTCTTCTTTATATCTCCAAATTTCAGTTCGAAACCCAATGACTTTAAAGATTTCCTTTCCATACCCTTTCACTTGCACTAAATCTCCAAAAAAATACTTGTAATCAATGTTTACATGTTCTGCTTCAAATAACAGCCCTTCAAAATCCTCTACAAGCATTAAGGATGATTCCGTAAATACTCCATCAGCACCTTGGACTTCATATACATATGTTTGATTAAATTCCTGAACGGATTTCACTTTACCGACAATTCCATTCACAAGTATGACTACTGAATTACCAATTGCAAACTTCGGTTTATTACGCTTGCCCATTGCTGCCACCCCTCGCAGTTCGGGTAGAATTTTTATCAGTATATGCAGCTCTTTTATTGAGGGGAAGCCTATTATTTAAACTCTTTTAGCGATCTTCCCGAAAAAACAAGACTTGATCCAATAAAAGGATTAAATTGGGGAAAGATTTATATTTTTGACTTTGGCTTAATTCACCGATCTAGACTGGATTTGTGACAGAATCGGCTGCTTTCTTACTGTACCCTACTGTATATACAGTATATTAACATTTGCTATCCATTTTATGACGTCGGATTGAGTCATACGTTTCAAATTCAACTAATGCCCTTTTTTGAAAAAAAGCAATCCACTTATTCACACGTTAATATGAATAAGTAGATTGCTCAATAAATTTTCATATGATAGTTAAATAGAAATATCTCCATCGGAAGGAATGGTTAGAATAATGCTCGTTCCTTCTCCTTCTACGCTTGTTACTTCAAATGTACCCTTTAACTCTTCCATGATTTTCATGCTTGTGGCCAGTCCCAATCCAGTACCATTTTCTTTTGTTGTAAAGAATGGGGTACCAAGCTTGGATAACGTTTCTGCACGAATACCCGGTCCATTATCCTTAATGATTAATTTCATTTTATCCTCAAAACAATCTGTTAAAATACTGATTGTTCCGCCATCTTTCATAGCATCTCGAGAATTTTGGATTATATTTAAAATCACTTGATAAAGACGGTTTCGATCTGTATAAATGATTCCATCGTAATGAATATCTTTTAATATCGTAATATTGTTTTTATTTAACTCCGCTCTTTGCAGTAAAATAATTTCTTCAATCAACTCAGTAACTGAATATTTTTTCATGATTAACTGATATGGTTTTGATAGATTCAACAATTCACCGACTATTCTATTCATACGATTTAATTCTTCTATAATAATATCAATATAATTTTTAAATATCTTTTCATCATAGGGGTGATCTCTTAATAGCTGGAAAAGCCCTCGAATCGTCGTAATAGGGTTTCTGATCTCATGGGCTACTCCGGCCGCTAATTGGCCAACATATTTAAGTTTCTCCGTTCTGAGTATCTCCTTTTCCCGTTGTTCCAAGGTTTCTATCATGGAAATAAAAGCCCTATTAAGTACATTTAGCTCATGATATGTACTTTCTATTTGGTTATATTTTTTCCCATTCGTATATCTCTCCACACCTTCCGCCATCCTGACAACAGGCTTAACTACCGTTTTGGATAAATAAAAGACAAATAGTAAAATACCAATCAGCAGTATCAACCCTATCATTAGATAACGATCAATTAATTGCTGCAATGGAGCATATACCACTTTTTTACTAGCTGCGGTAATTACATACCACTGTTCCTGAGCATCCGCTCTTTCCTTGATTGGTTTCACAGCAAATAGCTGCTTGCCATTCTTAGACTGGATTAATTCATTTTGTTTATCAGAGGCAATCAATTCATCCAGTGAAAGATTATTTTCTTCCAAAAAGTTTGTTTTCATAATATTATCTTCATTTTGTTCTGATACAATCCAGCCCTCGTGATTAATCATAAACGCTGTATAAGGAAATTTTTCACGCTCAAGTGTTAAATTGGACTCGATCGTTTTCCAAAGATGAAATAAATTAAAAGTTGGAGCAAATACTCCATTTATTTCATTATCATTCGTATATATTGGTGTGCTGATCAAAAAAAACGGCTTTTCACGATCTAATTTATACACTTTAGACAAGTACTGAATGCCTGCGCTTGATTTTTCAAAGGATTCACTATTTATAAAATAAGGAGTAATATCATTGTACTTTTCCGAGGGAATTACATCCCCGTCCTTATTAACATAGATATATCCGGAGTAAATCGACTTTGATTCAACATATTCCTTTAAAAAATTCAATGAATGCGTTTTATTTTCGCTTTCTATTTCGGAATGCCGACTTAAATAAGCTAGATCGCTGATTCTCTCATCTATAAAACGATCTGTTGTATCTGCCGCATGGTATGCAGCCGTTCTTAATGTCATTTTCACTTGATTTTCAATCAACGATCGCTGGGTCGAATACGAGATAATCCCAAGACATAGTAAAGGAACCGTTGAAATAATAAGAGAATAACTTAACAAACGGGTTTGTAATCGAACTGGCATAAGAACACCTGTTTCTTTCCGTTAAATTCAATTGCTAAAAAGCTCAGAATCCTACTAAAAATTTATAAAGCTTCGATATGATTAATCTGATTTTCTCCAAACTATAACTCACCAATATGCTGAAGGTAAAGATTCCAGGCATCGTCAAATAGGCTCATGTCCAATATATAGTCTACATTCATTTCTAGATACAGGCTAATTTCATGATAATCAGCCGAATTCTTAGGGAACCCGGGATCATGAAAAACATTTTCAGCAAACATGGACATCTCACTTTTCTCCAGGGCATGCCTATATGTGTTTAAAAATTGATAAAAAGATTTCACTTGCTTTCGCTCCACTCATTTAACATTAATTATGCATTATACATAATACCTAAAAAAACTACGCAATGCTATTATTTACCTTGTTAATCAGACCACTTTAAGTGGGAGGATGATAGGGATGCAACTTCATTCTATAGCATACTATGTATATTGCGGATAATTCTTCATTCTATTCTGTAACAAGTATACATGAATACAATACATTTCCATATATTATAAACCATTTAAATGTTTCAGAAATATACTTATTCACAAAAAAACCTCGGAATGATCCGAGGATTTTGATTATACTAAAACCGGTTCTACTTTAACTTTCTGAGCTTTGCGGATAATATCACGTGCTACCCAGACTCCGCAGGCACTTGCCTGCGCTAATCCCCTTGTAATACCGCCTCCGTCTCCACCTACATATAAATTTAATATGTCTGACTGGAAGTGCTCATCTAAATTTGGTCTTGCTGAATAGAATTTTGCTTCTACTCCATAAAACAATGTGTGCTCAGATGCTAAACCTGGCGTTACTTTATTTAAAGCTTCGGTCATTTCTATTAAACTTTTCATTGTATTGTAGGGTAAAACTAAGCCTAAATCTCCAGGAACCGCTTCTTTCATTGTAGGCTCGATAAAGCCTTCTTTTATTCTCTTAACAGTAGAACGTCTTCCTTTTAAGATATCTCCATACTTTTGAATAATTAAACCGCCATTTGAAAGGGCATTTGCCAGTTTGGATATCTCATGGGCATATTCCGTAGGCTTATCAAACGGCTCAGAAAATTTATGGGATACCAGTAATGCAAAGTTTGTATTCTCACTGCCAAGCTCAGGATCTTTATAGGCATGACCATTCGCCAGCATTATTCCAGAATGATTTTCAACTACAACATGCCCGGAAGGATTGGAGCAGAATGTGCGAACCTGCGTACCAACAGAGGTATTGTAGATAAATTTACCTTCATATAAATGTTTATTGATTTCTTCCATTACCACATTGGATGTTTCAACCCTTACACCAATGTCAACCTGGTTACTCGTCATTTTAAATTTACGTTTTTTAAGAATCTCCGTTAACCATTTGGAACCGTCTCTCCCAGGTGCAGCAACGACATAATCAGAGTATAGCTTTTCACCATTTTTAAGAACAATTCCTTTGGCTACATATTGGTTATCCTGCTTTTCAGTTACTACATCTTCTACTTCAGCCTTAAAAACCATATCAATTTTGTCTTTTAAATATTCATATATACTTTTTAATATTTCCAGATTCTGTTCCGTTCCTAAGTGACGTACATATGCTCGCAAAAGCTTTAACCCAGCTGCATAGCCTGACTTCTCAATTCGGCGCACTTCTTCACTCATCGGATTTGTAATCGTATCGGTAGCACCATGCTTTAAGTTAATTGCATCTACATATTTTATCAGTTCGATGACTTGATTTTTTGACAAATAATCTGTCATCCATCCACCAAATTCGCTTGTAATATTAAATTTGCCATCAGAATATGCCCCTGCTCCACCAAAACCATTCGTAATGGAACAAGCAGGCAAACAACCTGCAAAGCTCTTTCGATTAGTAGGTGGCGGGCATTTTTCGATTCTCTTTTGCAATATGGGACAGTTCCGTCTATATATATCATGACCTTTATCAATTAAAAGTACCTTCGCCTGTGGTAATTTTAGAGTAAATTCGTAGGCAGCAAATATTCCGGCAGGACCGGCACCCACGATAATTACATCATAATTCGTTTTCATATGAGGATCTCCTCCATTTATAGGTCTGCTCCGCACTAAAAATCATACCAAAGCAAACCTATACCGTCAACAGAAAATACGAACATTAATATATTAATCAATTATTTCGTTCGTTTTTAAAGTGATAATATGTAGATTTTAACCAAAAAATGGACTTTTTTCACCGATTACGCAAAAAAGGACGGATAACCGTCCCATTTCCTTTTTAATCAGCAAGGGCTGCAGAAAGAAGCACCTATAATAATAAGGAGGATAAATAACACAACAATCAATGCGAACCCGGAACCAAAACCGCCTCCGTGTCCGTAACCTCCACCGTAACCATATCCACCGCAACCGCTGAAACATCCATCTTGACCACCGTAATACATTTGTTTCACTCCTTTAGAAGTTCATCATTACATTTTTACTATATGTGTTATCCGCCCTTTAGGTATGTGCATTCGCCTAATTTGATTGCCTTTTTTATGTAAATATTGTAACATTATTGTAACATCAGACTAGATTATAGAGAGAAAAATGGGGGTTAATCGTATTTTCAAACGCAAGCAAGGGGTATTACTTGTTGTGATGGTTGCCACGGGTTTATTGGCTTTTTTCAGTATGAATGTGTTTTACAGCAAAAGCCAAACACAGGGCTTAATAGATAAATTAGAGAATGGACAAAAAATCCGCTATTTAGTATTAGGTGATAGCATTGGTCGTGGATCGGGAGCAGAAAAGCCTGAACTTACTTGGTTCTCCCAATTAGAAAACATGATCCATGAGAAATATCGAAGCAAAATGAGCGGTCAATATATTGTTCAAAGCGGTGCCACTTCATTTGAAGGTATCTATAAATTGCAAGAAACAAAGGTTTCTCCATACACAGATTTAATCTTCATTGTTTTTGGTGAAAACGACAGGAAATACATGCTGAAAGATGATTTTGCCGAATTGTATGAGAATCTAATCAGACACGCTAAAATCAATGCACCACAAGCAAACGTAATAACTGTGATCGAGAGCAGCTTGCCGGATGAGGGGTTTGCCCAAACAATTAAGGATATCAGCAAGCATTATGGAGCTGTCTCAGTAGACATGCGACCAGTCTTTAAACAGTCGCCATTATCGATTTCCGAGTTAACAAAGGACTCCGTTCATCCAAATGGAAAAGGGTACTCTTTATATGCGAATGAAATTTTTAACATCCTTAGTACATTGGATCATGCACAAAAACCAGTGACTCTGCCTGAAGCCAAATATATTCAAAACGATTATCAATTAAAAATGAATAATCGATACACTCATAATTACGGGTTTACGAAACATGATGGATACCTGCATTCAAATAAAGAAAAGAGTCAATTAATCTATCAATTTAAAGGACCAATCATTGGTGCCGTTTTACTGCGCGGTCCAGATGGTGGTACGGCTGATATTTATATAGACGATCAATTTCATAGTACCATCAGTACTTGGTGGCCCTTTCAAAAAGAACGATATATTTATCTGGCCAATAACCTCGGGGAAGGAACACATGAACTAAAGATTGTTCCTATCAGCCTTCAAAGTAAACACAATTCAACGAACGAATCCTATATTCGGATTTCGGGAATCATTGAAAAAGAATAGAGACTAATAAGGAACTGCCTGTTAGTTACGCTTCTCTTCTTGTAGGAAATTTTCCATTTCGAATCATTAAAAAAATAACACGTAAAACAGCAAAAGAGGAAGCGAATATGCTTCCTCTTTTCAATTACTTCATTTTTCACCCCAAAAACTATACTCATATTTATCAAAATTCATCCTGTGCTCTAAAAAGGTTTGAAAAAATCCCATTTGTTCTTTTCCTATTTCAAAATAGCCAGTAACTGGATGTTCTGCTGATAAGTTAAAAATCCTGCGATATTCATCTAATGGAATAGATACTAGTTCCTCTTCACCAATAACGATCTTATCTTCATCATCAATTCCGTTCCATTGAATCAGCCTAGTTGTTTCTTCCTCAGAGAAAAAATATGGCGACGTTCATTGTTCGACAAACAGTCCATTACTTTCAGCAAATCGAATAGCAGATTGACAATTTACATTGGACCCAATATACATATAGTAATCATAGCCAAAGTGTATGAAGAATTGATCTTTACTATATAGCTTACACCATATAAAATTTCGCAAAATCATTTTGCAAATCAAGCGCAATTCATTTTTGTTTACCATCAGGTCTTCTTTGATAACCAGCTTTTCAAATTCCTGTTCGTATAAAGGTGATGTAAGGTCTTCTTCAGAAATCTTCTTTTCCAATTGTAAAATTCTTAGTGAATCAATATTACTTTCCCCCATGAATTTAATCATGGAATTTATATAAGCTGCCTCAACCTGGAGATATTCATTAAAAGTGAATTCTTTCCCATTAATAAATTTCCCTATTTCAGAAGGACAAGTCCATTCCTCCGCTATGGTATAGTACCCATTCTCATCCCTAAAATCTGGATTATACTTTGTGACACACCACTGAAAATTTATTTGTTTAACCACCCTTCCCCTCCTCCATTCTCCGTAAGTAAAGTATATCATTTACATTATATTTCATATTAAAATTCCAAATTGCAGGAGTTTTCTTTTTAACATCTCGTGTTTTGCAAGAGAATTTAAGGCTGTAAAAGCTCTTAAAATGAAACGAGAACCCGTCAGTATAATGATGTAAAAATATATCATAAAGAAAAAATAACAGATTCACATTTTCCAAACCCCATTTGCTCTATTACGAATACGGTTTACATAACAAAAAGGATAATCACCCGAGCGGGGCAATATTACCCTAACTCAGAGAGATTATCCTTACGCTTTATCAGCTAAACAACTTTTTATATAACCCGTAACCTTCTTTTTCTAAATCCTCTTTTGGAATAAACTTTAATGCGGCAGAATTAATGCAGTATCTTATTCCTGCAGGACCAGGACCGTCGGGAAATACATGTCCTAAATGGGAATCCGCTTCGTTACTCCTGACCTCTATACGACGCATGCCGTGTGAAAAATCGTCCTTTTCGATTACTTCAGACTCATCAATAGGCTTGGTGAAACTTGGCCAGCCACATCCCGCATCATATTTATCCTTTGATCTGAAGAGCGGTTTTCCCGAAACGATATCCACGTAGATTCCTTCTTGTTGGTTGTCCCAATATTCATTTCGAAAAGATGGCTCTGTACCATTTCGCTGGGTTACGTCATATTGCATCGGTGTTAATTCTTTTAGACGCTCAGAATAATTGGTCATTTATTTTCACCCCAATGCTCTTTAATAAAACCAGCACGCCCAGAACCTACTTGATAGGATTCATAATGATCTTTATTCTTCTTATAGAAATGCTGGTGGTACTCCTCAGCTGGATAAAAAGTTTTTGCAGGAAGAATCGGTGTTACAATTTCCTTTGTAAATCTGCCGCTGTTACCCAACTCTTTTTTGGATTGCTCTGCAATTTCCTTTTGTTCCTCAGTTGTATAGAAAATGGCTGTCTTATAGGAGTCTCCTCGATCACAAAATTGTCCGCCTGCATCTGTCGGGTCAATTTGCTGCCAGAATAGCTCCATAATTGATTTATATTTTATAATAGCTGGATCAAATGTAATTTCCACTGCTTCTACATGCCCAGTACTTCCAGAACATACTTCCTCGTAAGTAGGATTTTCTTTATGTCCGCCTGTATATCCCGAAATAACACTTTTTACTCCTGGAAATGTGTCAAACGGTTTTACCATGCACCAAAAACACCCACCGGCAAATATTGCTTTTTCCATCATCCTACCTCCTTTTGAGTTTATATTTATAAACGTATAGATATTCTACCCTTTTTTTGTAAATTAAGAAAATGGTTTGCTTATGACTTTTTTCATACAAAGACACATGCCTAAGCTCTCTTGCATATAGCTAGAATATAATTTGGAAGTGCTAGGAGTGAGACCAATGTCCTCTATGAATGGACAAAGCTATTATCAGAAGGCGAAGGAATACGATTTACTGTCCCAGTATTATAAATATACGAATCCTGATTTGTATATCAAGTATTACTATCGACACCTGCATTATATGAATCAGTTACTTCACCAAGGGGCAGGCAATGAGCGGACTATGCTTGGAAAGGTAAGGTTTTTTCACGCCCTTCCATCTGTAAAAAGCATAGATTTATATATAAACGGAACACGGATTTTCAAGAACATCCCCTCTAAATCTGTTAGTCATTATTTATCACTGCCTGAAGGGAAATATGAATTTGATGTTTATCCGAGCGGCCAATCACATTCCGCTTTATTAAGCAGAAAAGTAGACATTAAAGAAGGAACTCCTTATACCATGATTGCTGCAGCAAAGCGAGTAGGATTTTCTCTCTTTTCAATCGAGGATAATCTTACTCTTCCGACCAGGGAGACAAAGTTAAACTCTCTAAATCTAAATCCTGATTCAGCTGGTATCGATATCGCTGTAACAGGTGGAGATACCATATTTTCTAATTTAACCTATAAAAAGCCCAGCTCGTATCTGGGATTGACTCCGATGACAATAGAAATTTTAGTGAAGTGTTCAAGATCGAAAGAAATGATTCTTGATCCTTTTTCCGTCACCCTTCATCCCGACCAAATATACACGATGCTGATTTTAAGCTCAGGAACCGACCATAAAGATACAGAAATTTTGTTTATATAAAAATGAGAGGAATTGCATCCATGGATTCATGGTACAATTCCTCTTTTTACAATTATTCCACCGGAACTAACAAGCTTAACTCAATATCATCATTTTTGAGATCAAAAGCCTTTGCTTTAACAGTGATTCCACTCTTAAGATCCATTTGGCTTAAAGCCAAATATATAGTTTTTTCTTTAGGTCGTATCATAACCCATTCAGGTGTATCATATTTTTCGTTAATGTAATTCAATACAAATGTTGCCGGCAAACTCATACCGCCAATTTGAATAGCTTCATGCTTTAAAAGCAAATCCCCATTTTTGAGTGTAACCGGTTCAAATAACACCTTGATCTCGACATTTCTGCCAAACGCAGATAATGTACCGTACAATTCCAGGCTTTCCTTTAAAAGCACCTCATATTTAATTGGACTATCTGAGCTTTCTTCCTCAATATAATAATTAATAATCCGATTAAGATCTTCCTTATTGGATCTAAACGGTATCTCTACTTTTTCATCGTTAGTAGATAGTTTATTTAATGATTCTTCATCCTTTATTGGACGAGTCGTCCAATAGATCAGGATACAGGCAGCAATTAGGTTGATTGCTAAAAGCCCCAAAAACAACCCTTTCCACTTATTATCTATTTTGAAGATTCTCCTCATTCTTCTCCCCCTCTTGTACCATCCTCATCGTATTTATATCTTTAACAGTACTCTCTTTCATTTTCTCATATATACGTGAAGCAATAATCTCATATCCCCTGTCATTCGGATGAAAATAATCCTCTTTGTATAAAAGATTTTCATTTGATTTTGAGAATGCATCGTCAATTCGTATGAAAAAAGCATTCGGGTCCTCAGAAACTATTCCCTCACTGACGCTATTCCAATCATCCATGATAATATCCAGTTCCTGAAATGCAGATATCCATTTTCCGAACGGATTATACAAGCCAACAAAATAAATTTCTGCCTCTTTATTATATTGCCTAATTATACTAAAGATTTCTTTCAGTCGCTCTTCATAACGAATAGCCTCTAAATTAAAATCCTGCATGGTCAAGTTTGTAAATTGCTCTTTTACAACTCTCATGATATCGTTTCCGCCAATTGTAATAATAATGGCATCTGAAGTTTGTATATCAGATATTAATTGCGGCGTATTCAACCGCCTTAAAAGATCTGCAGTTCGATTGCCACGGATACCATGATTAGTAAATTCCGCTTCTCTTATCCCCTTATTTTGTTCTAAATAGGAGACTAAATAAGGAATATACCCCCCTTGATCACTGCTATCCCCAACCCCCTGGGTCAAGGAATCCCCCAGTGAAACTACCTTTACATCGGTAGGAAAAAAATCATCCGGAATTTCCCGCTTTAATGCTTTTGTTATAGAAGAGGCCGAATGTTCTTCCACTTGCTTTCCAAAAATATATTGATAAGGACTGCATCCTGCAAGCATAAATATCATAATCACAGTTATCAAGGTTTTCCAACACATAGCTGTCACCTGCCTAAAGCTTACTCTTTATTATATTCATTATATTTACAAGAAATATCCTTATGATATAAAAAAAGACAGGTTTCCCCTGCCCCTAATTTGACTGTAGTATTTTTATATGTTTAATAATATCCTCGAATGGAATACCTTCAACCCCGGAATATTGCTGAACAACTGTGCCATCTTGATCAACCAACGAAAAGCTGGTTCCATGAATTACCTGGTCCCCTTCTGCAGGCTTCTGCACCAATACTTTAAAGCTATCCTGTGCCAGACTTTCAATCGTATCTTGGTCATACCCTGTTAAAAAGCTCCAATTATCGAAATCCGCCTGAAAGCTTTCCCCGTATTTTTTCAAAATAGCAGGATTGTCAACTTCCGGATCGATACTAAAGGAAACAAAATGTACATCTTCAAGGCCTTCTTCAGTAATCATATTTTGAAGTTTTTTCATATTGGAAGTCATCGGCAAACATACTGTAGTGCAATTTGTAAAAATAAAATCAGCGATCCATACTTTTCCTTTTAAATCACCTTTTGATACTTTTTTTTCATTTTGGTCTGTAAAGGTAAAATCATCTACCTTCCAATTTACCGCATTGGGTATTTCTTGTTGAGAGCAACCATTTACAATTAAAATCAGAAAAAACACCATTGCTATTTTGCCAAAATAATTCATGAATTACCCACCCTGTATTTAATCTCTAATACTGTTAATTTTATCAAAATCTGTATTTTCACAAAAGTATTTTGCCTTTGATTGGCGGATTGTCTTATCATTTTTATTTCAATTAAAATCAATCAAATGCTCAGTATTATGAACAAGGTGCTTTAAATCTTACTATAACATCCCTTGGAGCTCTATTATATTTTGAGATTGAAATACTGGTAAGTTCGTTAGAATTTCTTTGACTCGTTATAAAACCCTACTCGAACTGAATTTCAATCGTAACAATTTCAGAGCGTGTGCCAATCCGAATAGGCGGTCCCCAAAAACCAAAACCGGATGTCACGATCGAGTGCATCTGATCCTTTTTTAAATAACCCCAATCATTTTCATATATCGCATCAGTAATTAGGTTCCCCGGAAAAATCTGACCGCGATGGGTATGTCCTGAAACCATTAAGTCAATCCCTTCTTGCTGCGCAACATCAAGTTCATAGGGCTGATGTTCCAATAAAATGGCTGGCTTTTCAAGATTTACACCACTCATTAATTTATCTAATGGCAACCTATCTTGTTCTGTTCGATCCTTTCGTCCAATAAGGGTGAACTCTTCTTTAACCTCTACAGTTTCATCGTACAGCACGTGAATTCCACTGTGTTCTAATGCTTTAATCAGTTCCTGCATCGTACCATCATGCTTGTCATGATTGCCAAGTGATGCATACACCCCGTATGGCGCCTGAAGCTTAGATAATATCTGATCAATCTTCTGATCAAGGAATGGCTGAACATCATCATCAAATAGATCTCCAGGCAAAAGGATTAGATCAGGATTCAGTTCGTTTACTTTCTTTACCAAACGCTCCGCATGGTTTTTACCCGATAGCAGCCCAAAGTGTGTATCTGCAGCCATTACGATATGTAGGTTTTCAAGAGAAGAGGAACCTTTATCCATCTTAATTTCATAGTTGCGTACAACTGGGCTGTAGGCATTATATGTACCAAATATCATAAATGTAATCAACAGTCCTACCGTGATGATTCCTGCCCATAACTGTGTTTTGGGACGATGCAGCCGTGTGAGGCGTAGGAGGATAACTGTAATATGTGCAAGCGGAACTAGCATTAACAGCAAGTAAAAGCATGCCATCCAATAAGCACCAACAATATTTAAAAATGTTAACCCTGAAAAGCGGCCAATTATAAATGAGCTAGCCGCAAGTACAATGATGAGGCTGTATAGGATCTTAAATCGCCGACTTGAAGATTCCGGCCGTAGCCAACGATATCCGCGCCAGCCTATATAGTAGACGAGCCCGCCATAAAGCAGCAGTGCAATAATCAGAATAAGTATGAACATATGTATTCCGAAAGACTCCTTTTCGCATGATTTTTATCGTTTAGTTTAATAAGATAACATCCTACTTTATTATGACCTACCTATACTTGATTGTTAATTTATTTGATTTACCTATTTTATTTCATATCAACTAAAAGGGACATACACTTTAAATGTTGTACCTTTATTTTTCCCACTATCGACTTCAATCTTCCCTTTCATTCTCTCAATAACTTGATAACAAACCATCAATCCAATACCCGTCCCTTTATCTTTTAATGAGTAGAAGGCTGTGCCTAAACGTTTCAATTGTTCCTCACTCATACCAATACCTGTATCTGATATCGAAAAGACTATATAATCTCCTTCTTTTTGAATGGATAAAGTCAGTTCGCCGCCATCCTTCATTGCCTCAATCCCATTTTTCATAATATTGATTAATACCTGCTTCACTTCGTTTGTATTTATGTATATTTCCAAGTCAAAATCCAATTCGAAACGTAAATGAATATTACTGACCATTAAGGCGTATCCGTTCATTAAATCAACAATATGAGCGGAGAACTCTGATAACATCACATGTTCCTTCGATCCTAAATCCGGCTTGGCAAGAGATAAATAATCGTTAATAATTCCTTCAGCCCGATTGATTTCATCTACCATTAATTTTATATAAGATAATTCCTCTTCAGATAACTTGCTTTTATTTTGAAAGATTTGAAGAAACCCTTTTACAACGGTCATAGGATTTCGAATCTCATGAGCAACCGATGCTGCCAATTGTCCAATGGCGTTCATTTTTTCAGCCTGTTGCAGCTCTTTTTGAATACTCGTCCTATATACAATATTATCAATTTCTTTGATGGCTTCATCAAAATTATTGATTAACATTTCATTATCAGATTTGGAACCAATCTGTACCGAAGTAATTGAAAGCTTTTTAAATAAAATATGAAGTTGATGAACCATATGGTTGAATTGTTCAAAAAGCTCCTCAAAATCTGTTGAGGAATCTTCGGTTAAGTTAACATTAAACTCACCCTGACTTACCTTCGTTATTCCTTTAATCAGCTTATGAACAGGGCTCATTAATTTATTTAAATAATGACGAAGGACACCATATGCCATACAAAAAATGATTAAAATACATCCAATGAATAGGAGTATCCAATACAAGTTTTTCGTGAGCGCTTCTTCTGCATTGATTGTCACCGCTAATATAGCTTTATTGGGCTCTTCCAATCCATCAATTCCAGCATAGACATTGACCCATTTTTCCGAAGATTCCTTATATATTTCTGTTATCTGCGGATTTTCACCATGTATGACCTTTTGAATATAAGGTAGTGTTCGTTTACTTGGCACAAAGGGTGTGCCTTCCTTTATACCCTTAGGTTGAGTACCGTCTGATGCACTGATGATTTCATACTGCTTTTTATTTTTGTTATATATAATAATATGTCCGGAATATATGTGATTACTCTGTTTATTCATTTCGTTTAGATACGTTTTTAGTTTAGATCTTGCACCTATTGAAGAATCAGTATTAACTGAAGCTTCATTTATTAATTGGGAGGGAATCATCGATGAGCCAATCATAACCATCCCCTTACCTCTTTCATACAATATATCTTCTGTATAAGCATTAATTAATTTACACCCAATTATTGAGATAAGAATGATAGTAATAAGCATTAACAAGGCTGTTCTCGTCAAAATTTTACGTTTGATTGACATCGGCTTTTTTATATTCTTCATAGATCCCTCACACAATTTCATAGTATCTATCAATAATTAGACAAAATTAGGCAGTTTTCCTGTAATAAATAGAAATTAATAGCAAAATCATAAAAAAAAATACACTATCTCCATCTTGGATAGTGCATTTCTTTTACTGTTTAAATTAGTCGGAATAATACATAAAGCCGATTGCCCCAATTCCTGTATGCGTACTAATAATCGGTGTCGTTTCATAAATTGGTACATCGTCAATGCCAAGTTCACTAATTACCATTTCTTTCAATTTCATTGCAAGTTCCATGGCATCCGCGTGGGTTATGCCAATCCCCTTTAGAACTTTCCCCTCAATATCCTGCACAAGCTGCTTCACTAAGAATTTTACGATTTGACCTTGACTTCTCACCTTCGCTACAGGAGTATATTCTCCTGTATCAAGTGAAGCAATCGGTTTGATATTTAAGAGAGAACTTAACATAGCTTTCCCTTTTCCAATTCGGCCGCCCTTAACTAAATTCTCAAGGGTATCCACCACTACAAAAAGACGAGTATTTTCCCTAATATGATCCAATCGTTCAACAATCTCATCCATCGTTTTACCTTCTCTTGCCATTTCAGAAGCTGCTAGTACCTGAAATCCCAATGCATTGGATATATACTTGGAATTAACTACAGTAACTTTCCCATCAGCCATTCTGGCAGCAGTTTGAGCCGATTGCACTGTACCGCTCATTTGAGCAGTCATATGAATGGATAACACTTCACTTCCATCTTCTGTAAGTTTATTATATACTTCCAGAAATTCACCCGCTGGCGGCTGTGAACTTTTTGGCAATTCTTCTGATTGCTGCATTTTGGTAATAAATTCTTTAGATGTAATATCTACTCCATCAATGTATGTTTCGCCATTTATTGTTATTGAGAGTGGTACAACCGTTATGTCATTATCTGCGATGACCTCCTTTGGCAGATCAAGCGTGGAATCAGTAACAATTTTAATATTTGGCATAGTTTCACATCCTATATGTATGACTAATCATATTATACATGGTAGAAAATTAAATTTAAATGAATTTCATTTTATCTAATATAAGTTAATGAAAAATTCTTACAATAAGAATACTCAATTCCTGCAAATACTACCATGGAATTTGTTAATCGATTTAAGCTATAAAGATTCTCAAAACCATAACAGATATACAAGTGAACGCTCTATATATATTTCATAAATTACAGCTATTTAATATCTCCCCTCATCATTTATTACTATCATGAAAAATAAAAAGAGGTTGGGACATAACTTATAAACAATGCTGAAAAACGAACGATATCTGTTTCTTCTTAAAGAGTTAAGTTGGAGAAAAAAGCCCGTTCCATTGCGCTGCAGCCACTCGCTTTCCGCGAGGAGGAAGGCTTTAGCCTCCTCGGCTGTGCCTTGCTCAGGTCTCAGCCTTTCCTCTACTTCCCGCAGGAGTCGGTGGCTTCCGCTCCATTCCACTAGTTTAATAATGGTATACAGAAGTAACCAATCTATTGAAAACAAATAAAAATCCGAACTATTAGGTGAAATATTTATTAAAATATCACCTAGTAGGTCGGATTTATCATTGACTGAAATACTTATGTCCCAGCCTTTTCATTCAAATTACATTCTTAATCTAAATCCTGTTCTAGTTCGTACTGTTCTGCTTTTTTTAGCTTTCGTTTATATACAAATTTTGATAGCGAAATGCTAATTTCATATAACAGCAATAACGGAACTGAAACAACAAAATCAGATAAGAATTCAGGCGGTGTAATGATAATCGCTACTACAATTAATACAAAATATGCGTATTTCCGATACTTCGCCATCAAATAAGGGTTCAGGATCCCCAAGGACGTCAAAAACATCATGACGACTGGCAATTCAAAGAGAAATGCAAACGGCAATGACATATGAATAATAAATTTCAAATATTTATCTGCCGTATAGGATGTCGTCATCACATCATTACCCAAATCTGTCAAGAAACTCATAACGATTGGAAAAATGACAAAATAGCCAAAGGATAATCCTGCTATAAATAGAAGAAATAATGCAGGTATATAGGATAAAGCAATTTTTTGTTCGTGTTTCAAAAGCGCAGGTTTAATAAACAGCCAGAGCTGAATTGCTAGAACAGGTATTGTACAGGCAATAGCCACTATGGAGGCTATTGTAAAGTAAATCCACATAACATCACTAGGGCCAAGTACAATAAGCTTCTCATCTACATTACGAGTAAAGAATTTATATATGTCTTTAACAAAGAAAAAAGATACACATAAAAAAAGTAGGAAAGCAGTTACTGTGATGATTAACCTTGTTCTCAATTCATCAAGGTGCTCTATCATATTTAATTCTTTCTCTTCCAAACTAGAGTCACGCCTTTCTGAATCCCTTTAAAGAGGTGCAAGAATAAATTCTCACACCTCTTTTAAATAAACTATTAAATTATTTATTGATCTCTTTTTTAACATCCTTTATATCATCCACTACATCACTGGTTAAATCTTTTGTAGAATTTTTAAATTCACGTAATGTTTGACCGAAAGCTCTGCCGATTTCAGGTAGCTTTTTAGGTCCAAAGATAATCAGGACAAGCAAAAGGATTAACAGCAATCCTGGTACACCAATATTTGAAAACATTCTTTTCTCCCTCCCAAGCTGAAATGAATCTAATTCTATTATAATTGTTTTAAAGGTAAAGAAAAGTAATAATTTCATATACAAACAGAATATACTAACTTTTACTTATTTAGTAATTCGTTTTGTTAAATAAATCTACCATTCTAACTTATATTAAAAATTGATGAAGGCTGCTTCCTTTCTTTACTTCAACAAATTGGAATCCTTTAGTCTCCATTCGCTGCATCAGTCCATTATAATCCTCTCTTTTTTGCAATTCGATGCCAACAAGTGCAGGACCATTGTCTTTATTATTCTTCTTCGTATATTCAAACCTGGTTATGTCATCATTCGGTCCAAGCACCTCATCGAGAAATTCTCTCAGAGCACCCGCCCGCTGTGGAAAATGAACAATGAAATGATGCAGGAGACCTTCATATTGAAGAGATCGGTCTTTGATATCCTGCATTCTCCCAATATCATTATTGCCTCCGCTAATGATGCACACGACCGTTCTTCCTACCAATTGCTCTTGATACAATTCCAGTGCTGCAACGGACATAGCTCCGGCCGGTTCAGCCACAATCGCGTGCTCATTATATAATTCCAGAATCGTGGTACATACCTTTCCTTCCGGCACAGTAACAACATCCTTAAGCAAATCGCGGCAAATAGCAAATGTTTTCTCTCCAACCTCTTTTACGGCAGCTCCATCAACAAAGGAATCAATTTGCGGAAGTTTAACCACCCGCCCCTCTTTGATTGCTGTTTGCATAGATGGTGCCCCAACCGGCTCTACGCCAATACAGGCAGTAGTGGGAGAGATACTCGCACTGTATGCAGCTACACCTGACATCAATCCGCCGCCGCCAACGCTACCAAAAATATAGTCAACAGGTACGTCTATATCATGAAATATCTCTACAGCTACCGTACCTTGTCCAGAAATGACATTTTGATCATTAAACGGATGAATGAATGCTCTATTTTCTGCTTCCTCGCACTTCCTTGCTTCTATAAATGAATCATCAAACGTATCACCAATCAGGATAATTTCCACATATTCTTTTCCAAATAACTCCACTTGATTAACTTTTTGTCTTGGAGTGGTTGTAGGCATGTAGATTTTACCCATCACCTTTAATTCATTACATGCGTAAGCTACTCCCTGAGCATGATTGCCGGCACTGGCGCATACTATGCCATTTTGCAATTCCTCTTTCGATAGATTTAGCATCGCATAAAATGCCCCACGTAATTTAAAAGAACGTACATATTGAAGGTCTTCTCTTTTCAAATAAACATTACAATGGTACTTTTCTGACAATCGATTATTTCTTTGCAAAGGAGTGTGAGCAACCTTGTTTTTTAATTGCTGATACGCGATTAAAATTTGTTCAGGCGATACTCCTTCATTTGTTTTCACCAGATGCCTCATATGCTCTCCTCCATTACTTTTATTAATTTATAAATTATAGCAGGTACGAATAATAAATCAACAGAATTTTTAGAAAAATTAATATAATTGATTTGCTGTTAACATTTCGTAAATTAATACAGTGTGATAAATTGGCTAACTTGATGAATTGATGGAACTTTGTTCATCAACAGATTTTTCAAGCCTTAAAAAAAACGCCAAAACAGATGGATTTTCTCCACCTGCTTTGGCGTTCAAGCACTAATGATACGTACGTATACCTTTGATTTTGATTTATGCACCCTTTAAAAGATGGCTTCTTTCCTCTTTGATTCTAGTATGAATATGTTCAGCCACTACTGTCATTCCCTCTTCTTCGTATTGTTCAGAGGTAATCGCGGGCAATATAACAAGTTTAACCTTGCCTGGCTTTATCTTATTATTGTTATTCTCAAACAAATCTGCAGTACCTGTAATCATAAAAGGTACAATCGGCACCTTTGTATCTTTTGCAAGACGCAAGGAGCCTGCTTTGAATTCACCAATCTCCTTACCTCTGTTGCGAGTACCCTCTGGAAAAATAAGGATAGAGTGACCATCCTTTAATTTCTGGGCCCCTTCTCTAATAGCCTGTATAGAGGCACGGCGATCCTTACGATCCATAAACACGCAGCCCATTACCTCCATCCAGCCAGCAATAATCGGAAGTTTTTTCACTTCAATTTTTGAAATAAAGCCAAACGGCTTGGAGATACCAGCCATTAATACGGGTATATCAAAATTCCCTTCATGATTTCCTACAAACAATACTGGTCCATCCGGAATATTTTCGATTCCTTCGACTTCCAACTCACAGCCGGAATTCTTTAAAAATCCTTTTGCCCACTTTTTTGGAATTTGCTGAATTTCCACATCGTCACGAGCATTATTTTTCTCATAAATCTTTTTCATTTTAGACAGTCCTGGTAAGCTGTACAATAAAAAGCCGCATAAATAAATAACCATATAAATTAACCGTAGCAATGTAATAAGCCTCCTGTATTGAACCCTACTTGCGTATGTATTCTTTAAAATAATAATCGTATGGATTTTTTTCGTCTTTTGGTCCTTTTACAGATGAAAGTAATTTCCACTCTTCATCATAATTTTGGACTGGGAAGAATGTATCTCCTTCAAAATGATGATCGATATATGTCAAATAGATTTTTGATACATATGGAAGAAGCTGTTCAAATAATACTTGCCCACCGAATATGACACATTCAGTATCGGTATCTTTTTCTATTTGAAGAATTTCATCCACTGAGTGTACGACTTTTACTCCTTCAACGACCCAAGATGGATCTTTCGTTAAAACGACATTCGTTCTGCCAGGAAGTGGCTTTCCTATAGACTCAAACGTTTTTCGACCCATAATTAAAATTTTACCCATCGTGGTTTGTTTCACATGGGCCATATCCGCAGGAATACGCCATGGAAGATTATTATTGATACCGATAACGCGATTTCGATCATGTGCTACAACGATTGAAAACATCTTAATCCCCCTTTTGTTTAATTTTCTCTTATTAAATTTTAAATATCCATCTTCGAAAAATCATTGCGAATATCATTTTATCTCATATATCGAGTATCATATAAGATAGAAAAACCGAACCACAGTCGGGAACGGTTATATTGACTTGGATATTTACGTCTAACAGACTACTAAAATTCATTTACTACTTGATATACGAAACAATTAAATATTACTGACTTCTTAATCGTCAATGGACCTATTTAACCATTTAAATAACGGATTTGCAAGGTCAAATTTCTAACAATCTATACATGTTTATTCAGTAACATGATATAAACTTCTTTCAAAATCCCCTCAGATAGATGATTTAGGTTTATTGTGTCTTTAGAAATAAAAGGTTTTTGGAATTCCTTTGTTACATAACGGGCATTATATTTTATAATTTCGTAAAATGCTAACCTCAGGTCCTTGCTGTAAAAATGGTCATATTTATGGAGTAATTGATCAATATCTCTTATTGTTACTTGCTCGCTAATCAGCTCTAAACTCATAGCATACACTTCAATTGAAGGATGTTTATCCATGAAATAGCGATAATTTAGTAAGGATTCCTGTAATCTTTTCTTGTTAACTTCATGTTCTTGATGAATTGTCCCCACAGCACGATCCACTTTAAATGTAGCACCACACTGGTGGAGCCTGTACCCTAATTCCCAGTCTTCCCATCCATAGCCAATAAACTTTGGATCAAACCATCCCGCTTGGTCTAAAAGAGTACGCTTCACAGAAAGATTACCACCCATGCAGGCAACCCAAGGAATCAGGAATTTGTCCAATTCATCCCCATAAGGGACAATGATATTCGAATAATAATAATCTTTAAAACGGATTAATTTTTGAAATTCTTCACTTAAGAAGTTTATATTCTGGTCCACGATTTTTTTTTGGGCTCTTTGAGTTATAAAATAATAATACATGGCACCAGTTAAAACCAAGTTTTCACATTTCTCATGCCTTTTAACATGATTTTCAATATAGTCAGGATAAACCAGCATCTCCGCATCAAGAAAAATGATTAAATCCCCATCTGTATTGGCAATCCCTCGATTCCTCGTTTCTGCAAGTCCCATTTTTTTATCATTTCGAATTATACGGAAATGATTCGGAAGATCAATTGTACTGGTGCGATCATCTGATGCATCATCCACAATCATCACTTCATAATTATCATAACTTTGTTTCCGTAATGCTTCAATTGTATTTGTAAGCTGTTCATACCGATTGTGACTCGGAATGACAATTGATACTTTCACGATTTTTCAACTCACTTACCTAATCATATTTTCCGATATCAATCCAATTTTCATTCTTCAAGCCCATCAATATAAGCCAGAAACAGCACATCTACATTTTCATTAATCGATCTATCCCGATTATTTCATTGATCCAAGAATCTGTAACAATTTCATCCGTAATAAATGTCTGCATTCCTGAACCTATATCGAATGCTACTTTTCCATACCTGGATGCTATATATGGGGCAAGGATAAGCGCATTTATTCCCGCTCCTAAAAAGCATATATCAAAATCGATCTTTTTAAGCTGATCTTTTACCGTTGGTATATCTTCATACGAATAAACAGGGAGTGCACCTACTACTTGTACACCCAATGTTTTTCCATATCTATCTTCCAAACCTTTTTTTGCTTTTTCTGCAAGTGATCCAATTAATAATACTTTTCTATTACGTAATATATCTTCAAATTTATCTTTTTGTGACTTCATAAAAACTCTTCTAATATTCGCTTCAAAATACTCTTTTGGTTCAATATTATAGATTGAAAAAACACGCTCCGTAATTTCCTTGGAATTTTCTTCAATTGTGTTATATCCCACAATATCAGCACTATTCACCGCGGCAATCCCTTCCATTTGAGCAATGGGGTTTGGAAACCTTATTCCACGATGATAAAAGCCTTCTTTCACATCTTTATTGGCTATCTTTTTTTCCTTTCTGTAATGGCCTTGAAATTTATTTAAAATAGGATCCTTATCGAATTGATCTTGTCCCATCACAACGGCTTCGGTTTGACCGACTGATACAATCGATAGAGGCCTTTGTTTTTTCAAACTTCTTAAAATACGGTCCATTATCTCACCGCTTGATAATTGGTTTGACAAATTTCTCTCTCCCTTCGCTAAAAAAATCACATATATTAGATTATTTTTCTATCCATTTACAGTAGCTTAGTAAATCATTTACATGCTTTGTAACCCATGATTGCTCAGGAGTTCTCCGACTATTATTCTCAAATTTATTTAAATACCATTGAATTAAATAACATTTATAAAGGATTCGTGCTGCGAGATAACTATCATAAAATGGTTCCCACTTAACTGACTGTGAACTGTATTTATTCCATCCGTCAACATAGGACCTCAAAGCTGTTTCATTTAACTGACTTGAAGGAACATGAATATCCTCCTCACCAATATATTCCATCAATAAAGTCATCGGTCCAATTTTCATATTCTCAAAATCAATGATTAAAACCTGGTCATTGGAATGTCTAATTAACGTATTAAACTTCGATACATCACCAGGATGTAATGTACATGGTACTCCATATAATTTATGGATTATTTGCAATATCCATTTTTGATCCATTCTTTTAATTAAATCTAAAAATTCAGATCCACCAATCTCTCTCAGAAGGTCTTCTCTGATTTCACGGAATTTTATACCCTCATAAATCTCATCAATATGGTTACGAACAGATATTTTGTCAATAAAGTGATCTAACTTCCCTTTAAAATCTTTATCGATATTTATCAATTTATCAATCTTATCATTATCAAACTCATTTATTTGATTTCCCAACTTAGCTGCAAACTTCCCGTAATCTTTAAAAACCCTTTTAACGTTTTTTTGGTCACTAAAGTCTGGGTTTACTCCTTCTATCCATTCCAGAATCATGACCTTTACATTATTATGGACATCATAAGCTATGATTTTGGGGATATGTTCTTTCACAAAATTAGATAATTTGCTATAAAAAAATACCTCAACCAGTATCGCTGAATCTCTCCCATATTTAATCAATACTTGTTCAGGTTGAGCATTTTTATTTTCCCGCCATTTGATACGCTCTATTCTCTTTGAGGCATCAAGTATCAACTCTCTTTCCAAAATCTCAAACGAATCCAAGCTCAGAATCTTTGCAATCTCATCAGAGTTAAGTTCAGACATTCATTTCCTCCCTCTCATAATAAGCACAAGCATTTATGATTAATCTATCTTCCCTACTTCTGTTCATTTGTTATTATTTCCTGAATCAACTCGACAAATTGTTTTGCACGCTTTTTCGTCGTATGGTGTTCATGAACCATTAAATAGCCTTGTTTAGAAATCTTATACCTTTCTGATTCATTCTCCAGATAATACTGCGCCTTTTCCTGGAAATTATCTTCATTGATCTCTACAAAATGCACTCCTGGTACAAATCCCATGTCTTCTAACTCGTTCGATGAGGGAGCTAGTAACAAAGTCCTGGAGGCCGGTACTTCTAAATATTTTGTAAGAACATATTCATATCTTGAATTACATGTAAAAAACATTTTGGAGCGGTTTATTTCTTGTGCATATTTTTCACCAGCAAATACATTCTCTTCGTCATCATCTATATTTCGATAACCAGGATGCTCATGATAAACAAATCCAGGCTCATCTTTCATAGCTTGTACAACTTTATGTCTAATGGGATAGACCCGATGATGTACCGCCCCCATTAACAAATAATCTATTTCTTTTTCTAACTTATAATCTTTAAAAATAGCTGGATTAATATGTTTGGGCAGCCATTTCATCATATGCGCAAACTCCGGATACCACTCGAGGAACTTATCGCGATAATACACAAATATATGCTTTACATTTTCAGCATGGAGAGCTTCTTTCCTATCCTTAATATGGTAATGAATATCATATAAATTAACTGCAAAAGGAATTTCCAAAGTGCTGAGGCCTGTAATTTTTGGAGAGTTACTTTCTCCAAATTCATTTATGAAAATAAAATCCGGTTGAACTTCTACTTTTTTCAGAATTTCCTTAATATCGCCTGACTCATGCCAAACAGTTAAATTTGTTAGCTTAGCTACCTCCATCAATAAATAGTGAAACTCTGGTGATATATATTTGCTGAAATCACCAGTCGTCACAAGAAGGTTTATTTTTCGCACCTGTTTCCCTCCTTAAAAATATTGGAAATTACAACTTGTCTTTTCATACTATGAATAACTTCGCAAAAGGTAACTATAAATACCCAAATCGTGTATTTAGAACTGCTAAACTAATTTTTTTAAATTATTTCTAAAAAAAAGCTGCCGATTTTGTCGACAGCCACAAATATAGATAAGGTGTTCATATCCTTATCTATCTCTTCTATTCGAAATAATTTCATTTACCGTAAACAGAAATTCCTCTACTCTCTTTTCCACAGAGTGTCTTTCTGCAACTAATTTATAGCCTTTATCAATTATTTGTTTTCTTTCCTCTTCATGCTCTAAATAATAAGTTACTTTTTCAAGTACATTATATTCATCTACTTCAACAAATGTTTCCCCATCAATAAACCCCAATTCTTTTAACTCATCTGATCCCGTTCCCATCAATAATGTTTTGCAGGCCAGGCATTCGTAATATTTCATAAGAGGCAGCTTTTCAACAGAATCACATGTTACAAATATTTTTGCTCTTGATAATTCTTTGGCATATGTTATTCCTGTTAAATGATTTGAATTTGTTGGTAATTCTCCATAACCTGGATGATCGAAATACTTAAAGCCTGGATAATATAACAACTGCTCATACATAGCAAATCGTTTTGGATATACCCTTTTGATTAGAATCCCCATCATTAAACAGTCAATATCCCGCTCTTGCCCATAGTCTCTGAAAATATCAAGTGGAACAAAATGGGGCATCCAAATGTACCGTTCCTTTAATTCGGGAAGGATACGGTTGCTTGCATCCCTATAATGTGTAAAAATATGCTGAATGTACTCCCGCTCATAAAACAGTCTACGACGGTAAGGTTTATATTTAATTTCATGTAATATAGCCCCTACAGGTATAGAGGTATCCCTTATACCACGTATTGTAGGTGTATAATCCGGCTTAAAATCATTTAAAAGAATAAATGAAGGTGACTGCGGCAATCTACTAAGTATTCCGCTTAAATCACCATCATTTTCCCATATATATAAGTTACATTGTTTTTGAAGTTCTGAGATAAAGTATTCTGTACTTTTATTAATCCGATTATGGAATCTTTTTGTAATAAATAAAATAGTTGGTTGTTTAATCAAACGCATATCCTCCTTAAAGCGGCTTCATGTGTTTATAAAAACCACATAAAGCCACATTATCTTTAAATAACTTAAGGAAGTTCAAGAGAAGTGATTTGATTAAATCTTACGATAAATGTCCTTCCTCCAAATGAAGAATCAACTTGTCTAAATTCAGCATAATCATTGCCTACATTAACAACTTGTACATTAGTTAAATCAGGTTCTCCATTAAATTGTGATCTATTGACATGAACTTCTGCAATTTCTTGACCCGTTCTTAAATAATGTCGTAGTAGCTGTCTAAAGGATACTCTTGCAATAGACCTTGATAGGGTCGATTCAGAATTATTCCTGGCCATTTCTTGAGTCGTTGTTAAATACTCTGTTAACAGTTGTTTTAAGGAAGCACTTGTAATAGCTCCAGATGGAGTCTGCTTAGATTCAGGGTTCCCCTCTGCCATTTTTGTTCACCTCACATATGTTTCAGCTATAATTAGCCGTAATTTAATTATATGGAGATTTTCTATGATAGCTTGTTTGCTTGTCCTATAACTTATAAAGAATTTATTATGTAAAAATGACCATTTTTATTGATGATGTACTTCACCCTAAAAGTTAGAGTTGAAATCTAACTTTTAGAGGTCACCTTTTGAATCATTAGAAAATTAAACTTTTACCGAAGCTTTACGCAACTTCTTAACTGAAGTAATATTTATTCTTCTGAATTTAACTTTCCGATAATTGTTTCAATTATTGAACCAATCCCAGCTACAGACAAAACCATCAATAAAAAATAGCTAACTACTGGAATATAATAATCGATCATTACTAAGCCAATACTAACCCATAGTCCAGTGCACCAATGACAACTTAGTAATTCTCCAAAAAAATGTTTGATTCCCTTTTCTTTAACCATATATAAAACAATTTCATTACCTTCTTCATCAACTTCACTGATTTCATTAAAAAATGGCTTCCTGATAAATTCAGTGATTTTATCAAATACAAATAGGCGTGTTAATCGAAAAGCTGCTAATCCTATTATAAATATTTTCACAATATCCAGCTCCATTATTACTCTCCTTTCTCTTCATTTTTATAAATACATTGAAAAATAGGCTATATACTCAAACAACTATACTCTTATTTTCATAACCTGTTAGAGAAATGATTTCATCAAGGAGGAGAAGATATGAGCTGCGGTTCTGATTTTGAAACATCCAGTTGTATTTGTGATACTTTACTAGCTATTGCGGAGGCTCAAGATTTAGTAAAGCCCGATGAAGAAACTCTTGGAAAAGGTTGCGAAAGAGCAATTAACGAATTAAATAATGGTAAACTTTTTGGAGGGTACAAATATAACACGATTCCAATTATGCTTACTGTATTTAACACTGGAGAACTATTTACAGGGCATGGAACAACTAAAAAGAAGAATAAATGTTATTTTGTTGAATCCAAAATTTTCCGCATCGATAATGTTGATTCTGATTCTTGTTGTGCAACCTTAGAATTATTAAAGAAAAAAGATTATTTTCCAAAAGGCATAGACTCAGATGACCATCATTATGAAAATCATAAAGATGATTATAAAGATGATTATAAAGAGAATCATAAAGATGATTATTATTTTGAGGAACTCGAAGGTACTGATGCTTATATTACTGTTGATTTGAATATGTTTGGTGCAGTTACTTGCCTTTGTCCTGTAGCTATCCATCATGATTGTAAATAAACTGGCAGGTTATAATTTACTTTCATATATTTACAGCCTGGGGGTATCTCCCAGGTTTTCTTTCTGTACTCTTTTATTTTTATCACCTTCAATTGCGAGTTATTATCTTCAGGCTTATCCTTTTTAGGCTTATCCTTTCCTTCTGATACATCTTATGAAATTTACCTTTTTTTGATTAGGCGAAAGCTATTATATTAATAAAAAGATGACCTATTTTTCAGTTTTTACGAAAAATAAGGTCATTGTTATGTTTAATTTATAAAATAGAAAGTTCATCAACATCATTTATGGCAATTAATCTATTTTTCCCATCTACTTTTACCTTTAAAAATTCTCCACGTTTACTCTCTATTTGCCCAACAATGGATTCTCCCTCAATTTTTATTTCACAGAAAGGTTTCTCCACTACTGATGGATACCTTGCTAACCGTATTAATTTCATCCGAAGATCATCTTTTAGAGTATCACTTTCGACTTGAACTTCAATATTTTCATCTTCACTTTGGCTTGTTTTTCCTGTCAATAAATTTTCTGTGATTATATCGTTATTTTCTTTTAATGCTTCTTCATGCAACTTCTCTGTAAGTTCATTTTTTACAGCTGCTTCGTCCTCTTGTAAACTATATTCTTCTTGTAATTTATTATCCTCCTTTTCTTTGATAATCCCCTTACTGTGATAAACTTCCTGCATATACTGAGCAATCAATTTACCTTTATTCACTGGTTGGATAATATAAAATATCGGTTCTTTATAATTATTTTCCATTTCATTATCATTCATTGTTTTTCTTCCTTTCCTTAATGGGTCATTTTTATATGTATGCATATGGCCTTTGTCCTTTGACAAATTAGTTGTAACAAACAAGCCTTATCATTTAGCCTAAAGGACACATTTTTTGAGACAAGAAGTGAGGTGTGAATTGGCTTACGTCTTTTTCTTGTTATAACAATGGTATCCTCACCTTCTTATACTTTTTTGACATTAACATCTCAGAAGGAACACCTTTATATTAAACGACAGACTTAATGGTAAAAAAGCTTTGATACTTAAATACAGGGAAAACTTACAATATTGCCCTTATGAAAATGATAGAAACTCATCCGTATGATACTTAATTACACAGAAAAGCCGATTGCTTAAATTCGCAATCGGCCTTTTATCTCTTTATTTTTTTCACTTATTCCCAGATAACCGCCTGTTTTTCATCCCCTCAAGCAATTTTTGCTGAAGGCGCAAATATTCATGCAGTTCTTCTTTAGAAAGTACCTCAAACAACTCTAAGAAAATCGATTCACCAATCCTTTGAGCCTCGTTTAAAGCTGTACAACCCTTTTCAGTAATCTTCAAATAAACAGAGCGCCGATCTTCTTCATCATATTCCCGCTCGGCAAGCTCAAAAAGAACGAGTTTTGAGGCAATATGCGTGACTGCTCCTTTTGTGTAACCAAGCATATCAGCAAGTTCGCTTTGCCTTAATGCCTTGCCATCTCTAAGTTCAGCCAGAACAAGTACTGCCGATACACCGATTGGATAAGAGTAACGGGACGTAAAATCCACAATGTGCTCATTGGAAACTTGTTCAATGGAATGAATTAAATCAAATAGATTATCTTGTTCCATCATAATCACTTCTTAACGAAGCATTGTTGCTCCACCATCGACCATAATGGTTTGTCCAGTAATATACTGAGAGTCTGCGCTTGCCAAAAAGACTGCTACACGGCCGATATCTTCCTCTACATCGCCAAAGCGGCCAAGCGGAATTTTATTCACAACAGCCTGGTAGTATTCCGGCTGCGCCTTTGCCCAGGCACGTACGCCTTCAGAATCGGCAATCGGACTAATCAGGTTAACATTAATGCCATAGCGTCCCCATTCATTAGCGGCAACACGAGTGATTCCCCGAATAGCTTCTTTCGCAGCTGCATAGGCAGCTTGTGTTTGGTCACCATTGATACCTGCTCCGGAAGCAAAGTTAATAATGTTACCTTTCGTTTCCTTCAAATAAGGAAGAGCTGCCTGCATCAAGTAGAATGTTGGATAGAATCCTGTTCCAAGTGACAGCTCTAAGTCCTCATGTGTAATCTCTTCAAATAATTTTTGTTTAGATGCATGTGCATTATTGACTAACACATCCAGTTTGCCATACTTATCAACAACTGTTTGAATAATATTTGGTAAGTTTTCACGATCCATTAAATTAGCTTTCACAAACATGGAGTTTGGAGAGATGTCCTGCAGAATTTTTTCCGCCGCTTTGCCTGTTTCTTCATTTACATCGACAATCGCGAGGATAGCACCTTCCTTGGCCATTGCTTTCGCCATACCAAGCCCAATACCCCCTGCACCACCTGTAATAATGACAACTTTTTCTTGAAGTTTCCCCATAACAATCTCCCCTTTATTTTCTTATTCAACTATATTTTAACAATAAACTATTTATTAATAAACTAATACGCTTACATTTTTAATAGCTTGCTTAGTTTTTCATTTATAAAAACTTCTTCATAAAATAAAATGTGCTATCGTAATAAAAGCAAGAATCCTTTATGAGCTTCTTGCTCCCCACCAAAGATTCCTGATAAAGCTTCAAAAATTGATTTGATTTTAACATAATACATATATACTGATTGAGCACTTTAATTATATAAGGATATCCATCCAAAGCTTAACCGCTGTAGCTGCAATCATGACAGCAAGGATCCACTGCAAAACTTTTGTGTTCATTGATTTGCTCATCCTTGCTCCAAGTGGTGCAGCAATGATACTTGCGATTATCATGATTAAGGCTGGTCCATAATCAACTTGTCCTGTCAGAATCTTACCAGCGCTTCCACCGACCGAAGAAATGAATGTAACCGCAAGGCTTGTCGCGATTGTCATTCTTGTTGGTATTTTCAGTACAACGAGCATGATTGGCACAAGCATAAATCCTCCTGCTGCACCTACAATTCCTGAAGCAATCCCGACAATAAAGGCAAGAATGGCGGCGAGCGGCTTGTTAAACGTAACTTCATTAAGCGGCTGACCATCGATTTGTTTTTTAGGAATAAACATCATAATTGCCGCGACAACGGCCAACAAAGCATATACAATATTGACAGCGCTCTCTGATAAAAAAAGAGAACCATAGCTTCCTATAAAACTTCCCGCTAGAATGGATCCCCCCATACAAAGAATAAGTGACTTGTTTAAGTAACCGCCCTTTCGATAAGCCCAGACACCCGAAATGGAGGCAAATAATACTTGGACTGCACTAATACCGGAAACTTCATGCGGACTAAATGCGACAAGACCGAATAAAGGTGGAATATATAAGAGCATTGGGTATTTGATGATTGAACCGCCAACTCCCAGCATCCCTGAGATAAAAGAACCTACGAAACCTATCATAAAAATAACTACTAAAAATAAAATATCCACATACGTTGCACTCCTTTCCAATATAAGAAGCGGACTTCCAAAGTTCCGGACGTCCGCCATATATTTATGCCTTCTGAATATAGAATTTTAATACTCCAGCAACTTCTGTTTGCTCCAAGATAGTGTGGCCGCCAGATTTAGACCATGCGGTAAAGTCGTTCAATGCACCCTTATCTGTGACAAGTACCTCTAGTACCTCTCCGGATTGAATTGCTCCCATTGCCTTCTTTGTTCTAACAATTGGCATTGGGCAAGCCAGCCCTTTTGCATCTAATGTTTTCGTGATATTCATGAATCATTCTCCTTTATGTTTGCATTTATTTATAGGTCGATTAGCGTACGGCACAACGGTTCGGGCCGATTTCCATCTCGATTTGCTCATCATTATCAGGCGTGATCTTCCCCAGATTGACCTGGCGGATTTGCTGATAGGCATTTGGCTGTGGAGGCAGGTTCTCGGTAACGGTCTTGCGGAACTCTTCCTCATCAGTCATGTTCAAGCCGTGATTCTCTGCGAACAAATCGCCTAAGCGTTTGGCAACCGAGCCGTTCTCGTTCAGCTCGGCAATAATCATGAAATGTGCCGGAAGCACAATCAAGTCATCAGCCAGCTCACGGTAGCGTTTGTATAATGTGACGCGAAGATCCGACACCCAATCCTCCGCCAGACCAGCTAAGTCCGGTCTTCCGATGGAGTCGATGAAGAGGATATCCCCTGTCAGCAAGTAGCTTGAATCAATCACGAAGGATGTCGAGCCGATCGTGTGGCCAGGAGAATATAAGGCTCCTACTTCAATCTTGGATTCACCAAGGATTACCGTAAGCCTATCCTCAGGTGCCGTGTACTCGAATACAACCCCTTCCGCATCCTTGGGCGGCAGATAGTACGTCGCGCCGATTTTCGCCGCGATATGACGTCCTCCGGAAATATGGTCTGCATGTAAATGTGTATCAAATACATGCTTAATCTCTACGCCCTTTTCTTTGGCGAAATCAACAAAAGTATCTGTGAAGCGGACCGCATCGATGATGGCTGCTTCTCCGCCCAAGATAACCATATAAGAGAGGCATCCTTTACCAAGACGGACAAACTGATACAATTCTCCGCCATTCTTCAGGTCGCCAACCTTAACCGGCTCAAGATACATGCTCCATGATTTCATGCCACCTTCAAGATACGCAGCATCATGGCCAGCGTCAGACAACATATCCGCTACCATAATGGATGAGCCTTCTTTCGCACAGACAACGAGAAGCTCTTGATCTTCTGGTATTTGCGGAAGAATTTCTTCTACTCCGTCAAGCAATTCAAAGTAAGGAATATTCAGATAGTCAAATCGATGTCCGTCAATTTTCCAATCCTCGAATGCGTCCTTATTCCGAACGTCCAGAATAAATAATTTCTTGTCTTCGATTACGTAGCGGGCAACATCTGCCGCTGTCCACTTAGATACTGTCATGTTTTCATTACCCCCATAGGTATATTTTTGTTTTTTTGAAAGGAGGGCATAGATTTACCCTCCGAATAGATGATGGTTATTCTGTTTCTTTTACGACCGGGCCGTTCCAATCCTTCATGCCAGGTAGGACGTTATATACCTTTTTAAACCCATTAGCCGCAAGCTTTTGAGCAGCAAAATCACTGCGTTTGCCGGTGCGGCAGATTACGTAGATTTCTTGTTCCGGGTCAAGCTCGTCAAGACGTGCCTCCAGGTCGCCCATTGGTATGGATTTCGCCTTCTCGATATGGCCGAATGCATATTCTGCCTCTTCACGCACATCCAGGATAAGACCGTCTTTATTCAGGATTTCCTCATTAGATATGGTTGGCTCGAAGGATTTCTCCGCCACATCTCCATCCAAGCACTTACGGATGTAATGATAGAGAACACCGTCTTCCTCGTTTGTGCCGATGTATTGATGGCCGGTTGATTCCGCCCATGCAGCAAGATCTGCCTTTGACCCTTTGTCAGTCGCTTGGACCTCGAGGACTTGACCTTCCTCAATGTCCTTGATTGCTTTCTTCGTTTTGACGATTGGCATTGGGCAAGCCAATCCTTTCGTATCTAATTGAACATCTGCTTTTATTGCCATTCTGATCCTCCTATACACCGTAGGGTATATTTTTGGTTAAATTTTTTTAGATGGTTTCGCCTTCCCATGACAGCATGCCGCCTGCCATGTTGATCGCTTTATAGCCATGCTCCTGCAGATAGGCTGTCGCCTTCCCGCTGCGCGCTCCCGAGCGGCAAACCATGATATACTCGGTATTCTTATCCATTTCACCAATCCGTTCCTCTAATTCGCCTAGCGGGATGTGAGTGATACCTTTGATGTGCCCTTCTTCCACTTCTGTTGGCTCTCTGACATCGATGATATTCAGTATTTCTCCGGCTTCTAGTTTTTGCTGCACTTCTTATGCTTTCATATCAATCATCCTCTCCAGCTATTCATGCCGCCGCGTACATTCGTGACATTGGCATAGCCTAATTTCTTTATTTGCTTGCAGGCTGTCTGGCTTCTCATACCGCTTTGGCAAATGATGATGATTTCCTTATCACGCGGAAGCTTGGTAAAATCGCTGCCAAGCGGGATATTCTTAAAACCGCGAATGCTGCGGCCTTTATATTCGCCTTGTGTACGTACATCGAGGAAGAATACATTCCTATCATTCAACCTATTCTTTAGCTCTGCGGTCGTAATCATATTGACTCCTTTTGTCCCCCTCATTCTAAGGATATAAAAGGCAACAAGTACGGCCGCCACAATGATCCATTCCATAAGCTCCTCCTTAGATAAACAGGTTTACTGCGCCATTTTCGGCACCGGCCAAGTAGGCGGCAACTCCGGCGTATTGAACGTCATCAAGCAATTCTTCCTTCTGTAGTCCCAAAAGGTCCATCGTCATCGTACAAGAAACGAGATTGATGTCTTGCTCCTGTGCCATTTCAATGAGTTGAGTCAATGTAAGTGCGTTATGCTTCTTCATGACATGCTTAATCATTTTTGGTCCCATACCCATCATATTCATATTAGAAAGCGCCAATTTTTCAGCACCCCTTGGCATCATGCGCCCAAACATTTTCTCGAGAATACCTTTCTTTACATTCATTTCCTCCTGCTTGCGCAATGTGTTGATTCCCCAAAATGTGTGGAAGATTGTCACCTGATGGTCGTAGGCTGCCGCTCCGTTTGCAATAATATAGGCGGCCATCGCCTTATCATAATCCCCGCTGAATAAAATGATATTAGTTGATTTCTGTTCCATTGCTCCTCCTTAGAATACATATACCCCTATAGGTATTTATTGTTGTAAAAAAATATAATCTTTTCCTGTTATCTGCTTTTAACGAGCAAGTTTACCGCCTGTCCAATTAATTCATTCATCTGTTCCTCATCTCCATCAATCGCACGTACACATTCAATTAAGTTTTCACTGACGACGATACCAATTGTCCGCTCTATTCCGGAACGTACCGCTGAAAGCTGGGTGATCACATCCTTACAATCCTGTCCTTCATCCATCATACGTTGTATGCCACGAAGCTGACCTTCCATTCTTCTTAATCTCACTTTCGTTTTATCATCATAATTCATTCATCATTTCCCCTCTCAGTTGTATTATATCGATATGCTCATCGTATACCCCTATGGGTAATTGGTCAATCAGAATGCTCAATAAATTCTTCACATCCTTTCATGCCCTAAAAAAATACTGACATTCTATATTAAAAGTACCTGTTTAGATTCATATTTTATATTCATTAGTTGCCATGTATTTGTTTATGTTATGGGCTTTTTAAACACTAGCAAACGTATATTTTTTTGAAAATTGGCCATACTATGCTTAACTTTGTTTGATTTTCAAAGGAGAAATTTATGTATAGAGGTATTATATTATTGGATGAGATGTCCCCGTTCATAAAGGAGCCACTCTTTGAGAAGAATTGTCCGATAAGATCTGTTAACGATTTTATAGATAAAAAGAATATAGAAATAGCGATTTTGAACCCTCATCAGCTTACCAGCTATTACACACGCCCGTTTGCCTTATATTTTGATTTAAGAAAAACAAAAAAACATCCTAAAATCACTTACGATTATTTAGTAATAAATCTTCATGAAGCATTTCAAAAATTTACGGATACCTATCCAGAATATTGGATTGAAATCCAGCGTTCGTTTCACCATATCCACTTCATTAAGTAACTTAGTAACCCTTAAGTCTAATCCATTGCATCCTTCTGAATCTTAAGACTTATATAATTACAATCTCCTTTTTTCACCCTATAAATTGGGAAGATATGATTAGGGTACACATCAGGCCATATCCTAGAAATTTTACATAAAAAAGGCGTACAGAATATCACTATTCTATACGCCTTTTTGCTAGATATCTGTTATGGGGCTGTCCGTAAGCACCCTAAATTAAACAGCAATCGGTGCTTTAATCGTTGGATGTGGGTCATATCCTTCAATTTTTATTTGATCTAGATTCATATGAAAAATACTTGTAAATGAAGAGTCAATCACTAGCTCAGGAAGCGATTTTGGTTCTCTTTCCAATTGAGTCTTCACTTGTTCTACATGGTTTAAATAGATATGGGCGTCCCCAAGGGTATGGACAAATTCACCAACCTCCAGATCACACTCAGCTGCAATTAAATGAGTCAGCAATGCATAGCTGGCAATATTAAATGGTACACCAAGGAAGATGTCTGCGCTTCTTTGATACAACTGGCAAGATAGCTTGCCATCTGCCACATGAAATTGGAATAGGCTGTGACATGGCGGCAGAGCCATAGTTGGTACATCCTCCGGATTCCATGCAGATACAATCAATCTTCTGGATGATGGGTTCCTTTTAATTTGTTCTACCACATCTTTAAGTTGGTCAATCGTTTCACCTGTTGATGTCTTCCATTCTCTCCATTGTTTCCCGTATACATTGCCAAGCTCTCCATACTTCGCTGCAAAGGCATCATCATTTAAGATTTTCTCTTTAAATAAATCCATTTGTTCCAAATATAATTGATTAAACTTTTCATCCTGCAAGGAACGGATGCCGAAATCAGTCATATCAGGACCTTTATACTCTGAGCTTTCAACCCATTTTTTAAATGCCCATTCATTCCAAATATTATTATTATGCTGAAGCAAAAACTTGATATTCGTATCTCCATTTATAAACCACAGCAATTCACTGGCAATCAAGCGAAATGGTACTCTTTTGGTTGTTAATAATGGAAAACCATCCTTCAGATTAAATCTCATTTGGTGGCCGAATACAGAGATTGTACCTGTCCCTGTACGGTCTTCTTTCTTTGTCCCGTTAGTTAGGACATGCTGGCAAAGATTTAAATAGGCTTGTTCATTTTTCACCATATGTTGATCCTCCTATTTTATTGTTCTTTTACTGTGTAGCCATTCTTTTCAATGTTTTTTATGATTTCGTACGTGAGCGGGGCCTTTTCCAAACATTCTGCTTTAGTTTCTTTATTGAAATAATACATCGCAAAAACCTCAGCAAAGTACTCCTCTGGATAATCAATAAAGTAGGCTTGATTCGGGAATAGTTGTTGCACTTCTTTTAACCAAGCATCTTGAAAGTAGCCCGTTTCACTAATATTATTCAATATAATTTGATCGACTGAATGTCCAAGCTCATGTAGTTCTAGATTAGTTGAACCATGGCCCGCTCCTTTTTCACTGTGCCCGATTTTTACTAAGACTGTTTTACTGCCACCCATTCCGGGTACTTCATCCCAATTTTTCGAGGAATACCCTCTTGGCTGAACTCCTTTTAAATGGGCAGCCTCCCGTTGATCCGTCAATGATCCCGTAAATAACTTAATCTTAATTCTATTCTTTTTTAATACTTGAAGTAAGCCTTCAGGTAACCCACTTATTCTTTCTATAATAACCTCAGCCTCATCCCATTGATCTTGATCATCAGGCAAAACAATTATAGTTGATACCGATGATTTATTCTCAATGCCAGATAAATTCTTTAAATAAACTGACTGTGCATAATTTTGCCCTAATGGAAATAATATAAGAGTGGCTACCATAATGAATATAAAAATGAATACAAGTAAATTTCTCGCCTTCATCACAATTCACTCCGAAGATTAATTTTTATATCATAAAAACCCTATTACCAGTCATTTAAGAATATATAGGGTTATGTATAAAACTTCGTGAAGAAATCCAGATAGGCGTATATGTATGGTTTAACTATTTATCAACAATGGCATATATCCATTTCGACAAATCATTAAAAATTATACCATATGATGAGAGTTTCGAAGTGAACGAGTGGTCATAAAAATTATGGAAGTTCATCTGACCGTTTGCAGCTAAACAGCACCATCACAGCATTCCAGCAATCCCCTTTTACAATAAAGTATCCAGGGAGAGGTGGTTAAGATACGGTTCCATCCTGATAAATATAATCTTGATGACGAATTAATGGAAGATTTGTATTCTGCTATGACAGATTGGAGATTAGTCATATTCGATAGTCTAATTGCTCTTGGATTTTGCTTAGTCTTTATTTTCATTCATCTCTCCTAAAAGAATTCCTGATCAGGATATGATCAGGAATTCTTTTAACATATGCTATGCCGACTGATGCTTTCTTTTCTTATAAAAGTGCAACAGAATGGTTGCGCCAAAAATCACAATGATAATGAAAAAGAACATAGTATGATCGATATGCAGACCAAAATTGGAACCAACCATTTTAACAGCGATAAAGGCAATCAAGATATAAGCAGCACTTTCAAGCTCTGGTATTCTATCAATTAACTTTAAGAATACACCTGCCACACCTCTCATCATTAAAACACCCAATATGCCTCCAACAAATAAAACCCAGACTTGATTACTTACACCAAAGGCAGCCAGTATACTGTCTACAGAGAATGCGATATCCATCAACTCTACGGATGCAACTGTCCCCCAAAAGGTACCGAACAATCGTTTGAGCAAGCCAGATTTTTTTACGTCTGGAACATCAGGAGTTGTTTCAAAATGTTTATACTTTTTGTAAAAATACTGAATGGATAGCCATGCAAGATAACCTCCACCAAGCAGTTTCACCCACAAAATCTCAATTAAATAGACCCCGACTCCTATAGCTAGGAAACGGAATAAATAAGCTCCAATTAACCCATAAAACAAAGCTTTCTTTCGTTGTTTTTCCGGAAGATCTTTTACCATTACAGCAAGGACAAGAGCATTATCGGATGATAGCAAGCCCTCCATCAGAACCAGTGTACCAATTAACCCCCAGCTGACTGGGTCAGATAATACCTCTATCCACATCTGCCAATCAAAAAACATAGCGTATGTTTCTATTAACTGTGAAAAGAATTCATTCATGATTGTCTTCATCTCCTGATTATTTTCTTTAACACAAAAAAAGAAAATACGTTGATTACAACGTATTAACCTTAAAATAGTAACCTATCAATTAATGATCTGCTTAGCTAATCCACTTAGGAGGAGTGTTTTGACTCCAATAAATCCTCGCCATCGAGTGATGGGCGTCAAAGTTATCTTTGTATGTATGGTAATGAAATTCAAACCAATGGCCTTCTCCAGGCGGGTTCTCTCTCCTGACATGAAATCTGATGAGGTCTTCATTAGTTTCTCGATCATAAACATGAAATATTTTTTCGCTTAAACCCCCGCTTGGCTTTTCAGATATCGCCATATTCAACAGCTTCTCTTCCGGTACATCAGATGAGAATTCCTGCAATGCAGATTCAATGTTCGGTAATACGCTCGTATAAAATTCATCTTTTATATGGGGACCAATTCTACTCCCAAACTTTTCAAAGGATTGTTCCTCAGCGCGAACCATGGCATACGACAAAAAGTCACTTTGACTAAATACCGCCTCAGGTGATTCGCTGCTTACATAATTAGTTTGACCAATAACAGGATTGTTTTTGGCTTCTTTAACCGTACTTCCTTCATACCAATCCTGATACTGAGAGGGAGATATAATTCCAAAGCTTAAAACAGAAAGCCCAACTACCAAGGATTTCTTAAGAATACTTGACCAATTTTTCAAATTAAAATCACCTGCCTATTCAGCAAAACGGACTATTTTTCACCCCGTTTTATTAATATTGGAAGAGCGAATTTTGATTTTTTTTACTATTCTAATTCTATCACACCAAAATGAAATTTTGCAGTTTTTCTTTTTTCAACGCTAAATCCAAACCGGGAAAATCGATCACTCCTGAAATGATCCTTAAGAATAATCCTCTTTTTGGCGACTCTCTTGGCTTCCACGATTGCTTCTTCTGTTAAATCCTTATAGGAAGCAAATGAACTCAAAGACTGAATTCCAGTACTTTCAATGACTCTTTCTGTAAACATTGGATCAAAATAAACGACATCATACGAGCGATCCTCAGCTTGTTTAAGAAATGTTAAATAGTCTAGGTTCACAGCTTCAATCCTCTGGGCAGCTTCGCTAAATTTCTCATTCTTAAATGGATAATTTTGCAGTCCCTCCTTAATAACAAAGTAAACAAACGGATTTAACTCTAAAGCAGTTATTTTCCCGCTGCTCCCTATCATATAAGAGGCAATCAAGGCATCAGCTCCCATACCAAGTGTACAATCCAGGATGGACATCCCTTGATTTAATCCGGCTGCCCTGACAAAAGGATCCACTTCGCCTTTCTCAATTCTTTTCAACCGGACTGCGGCCATATTCGGATGAAAAAATAAAGGATCTATTCCATGCAGGTCATATAATTCTGTTTTCATCTTCCCCACTACTAGGCATGGCTGGTTATAGTAAGATTGCAGCTGTTTAATCGTTCTTTTATTGCGTTCAATATATGGGATTCCTAACTGTTCAGCTGTTCTTAATGCTTTTTGATTCAGCACATTATTCGTTTTTTCAATCGTTGTGACAAACACATGAATAACTCCTTTAAAATCTGCTAGATTTCTTGTTGAGCAGGCTACTTTAAATCTAAACCGATAGATACTTATTTACCCTCAAGCTCTTATTAAAAAAAGGGAATACTCATGTGAGCATTCCCTAATGTTTATTTACAATACTCTGAAAAAGCATTTAATAAATTCTCTTTAACGTCTTCTAAGGTATGTCCTTCAATCTCATGTCTTGGAATAAAGTGAACAACTTCATTTCCTTTTAACAATGCCATCGAAGGTGAAGATGGAACTTCCCCAAGATATTCTCTCATTCTGGCTGTTGCTTCTTTATCCTGACCGGCAAAGACTGTTACAAAATGATTCGGTTTAATCTCAGCATTTACTGCTTCTGCTGCAGCAGGTCTTGCCAAGCCGCCCGCACATCCGCATACAGAGTTAACTACAACCAATGTAGTACCTTCTGCCTTTTCCATAAATTCATCCACTTGTTCCGGAGTCGTTAGTTCTTCAAAGCCTGCTTCAGTCAACTCCGCTCTCATTGGTTTAACCATTTGTCTCATATATTCTTCATATGCCATAGACATTTATAATTCCCCCATTCAAAGTCTTACATATGTAGGATACATTAGATAGCTTACATGTGCAATCCATGTATTCCCTAATATTGTATATAATATTACTCTTAAAGAAGTAAACCTCCCAATTCAATGGAAGGCCCTGTACTCAACTAAAGCAGCTGCCAGGTGATTCCGACAGCTGCCTTCCTGATATGCTCTATTATTATTGAACCTTGTTATTTTTTCTGGCTTCAGTCATTTGTTTCCATACAGAGCCAAGGGCTTCATCACCATTTTTAATACGCTCACTGGCCATTTTCGCCTGCAGAGCCACCTCAAATTCTTCATCATTTTCCGCTTTACGAAGCGCTGGCAAAGCATTTTCCCCGCCAACCTCATACAAGTACATGGCCGCTCTCCAGCGTACTAGCTTACTTTTATCAGCTAAAGCTTCAATCATAGCCTGCTCTGCATCCGGGAAGCCTAAATCGGATAAGCAGTCCCCCGCTGTTCGTCTGACCGTGACACTCTTATCCTTTAGCCCCTTATATAAGTATGGCAAAACGATCGGGTCTTCAATCATTCCTAAATAGACCACAGCAAGCCTTCTGATAGATGCTTTTTCATCCTCCAACGCTTTATTGAGCAGTGGCAGATCTGTAATTTCCGGATCCTCCATTTGATCCAATGCTTGAAATCTCGCCCTCCAGTCTTCCTGATCCAGATCGGCTTCCGTAAGCTTTCTTCTTTTCACCTTAACGGGCTCGGCCTTCTTGATGGTGGTATCCTGTGCGTCTGCAACAAGCTGCGCTAAGCGTTCTTCTGGATATAAGGCGATGATCTCATCCATCACCTCTTTCCCAATCTGCTCTAGTTCCCCGTAACGATTTCCAAAATCACTCCATTTTCGGATTAACACAGCATTATCATCCTCAAGCTGAGATTTTTGGAATGCATCCATAAATATTTTCGGCATAGCCCATCGTTTTTCTTCTAGGTCACTATTTGCTTTAATCTGAATAGGTATTCCTTTAAAAACTTGAATTTGGACCTTCACCTCTCCAAATCCTTTGCCAGAATCAATTGGATTAGTTCCAGTGTCTTCAACTGACTCACCAAAAATGGTTCGAACCTGTGCCAATATACCAGGCCAATCATATTTAGCATTCCTTTCAACCGCCAGGAAGTCTGCTACATGGTATACACCTTTTACACCTTCAATATGTAAAATATCTTTTATAAATGATGGTGCTGTATCAATCGTATCTTTTTTATAATTTGTACTTTTTCCAGCCGGCAATTCTTCATTTAAGATAACCTTCATCGTATTCGGGCTCGGCGTCGGCTCAATTGAGACAATCCTCATCATAAAATCCCCCTGATCTATTTATCTAGGGGGATTGTAGCATATCTATCAAAATATTTACATACTTACGATTTATCCTTCTTGTATTTCTGAAAGATAGGACCAACGTTCAATCAAATGCTCCAGTTCTTCATTTAATTGAATTTCTTCCTCAGACAATTTATTCGCCATTTCAAAATCGCTGCCGGCCTCATTTAATTCAGAGGCAACTTCCTCCAAACGTTTTTCAACCGCTTCTATTTTTGCATCGATTCCTTCCCACTCTCTCATCTCATGATAGGAAAGACGTTTTTTTGTTTTGGTCTCTTCTGCACGTTTTATTTTAGGAGTTGCCTCTTTCTCAACGGCAGTTGCAAGCCGATCCTGCTCCTGTTTCCATTCCAAGTAGTCGCTTGCCTGACCATAATATTGCTGAATCTGCCCATTTCCTGTAAATACCCATAATTTATCACATGTTTTATCCAAGAAGTATCGATCATGCGATACGGTTATGACAACACCTGGAAAATGTTGAAGATACTCTTCCAAAACAGTTAATGTCTGAATGTCCAAATCATTTGTCGGTTCGTCCAATAATAGTACATTTGGAGACTCCATCAATATCTTCAATAAATAAAGCCTTCTTCTCTCTCCGCCTGAAAGCTTCCCGATCATTGTTCCGTGCGTATGTGGCTCAAAAAGGAAACGTTCCAGCATTTGCGCCGCCGAAATTCGCTCACCATCTGCAAGCGTGACCGCTTCGCTCGTTTCCCGAATATATTCAATCATTCGCTTATTGAGAGGTAAATCTTCATTTTCCTGAGTATAATAGCCGATCAATACCGTAGAGCCTCGGTCGATTGAGCCTCCGCTTAAAGACTCGGAACCGGCAAGCATTCTTAATATGGTTGTTTTTCCACTGCCATTGGGTCCAAGGATACCAATACGATCCCCTTTTTGCAAAATGACAGAAAACTGATCGATTAGCTGTTTATCTTCATAGGATTTTGATAGATTAACCAGCTCCAATACCTTTTTCCCAAGTCTGGTTGAGGCAACATCCAAACTTAAGTCATCGCTAGCATTTCCAGCATTCGCTTCCTCCTGCAAGGATTCAAAGCGCTGAATTCTCGCTTTTTGTTTCGTCGTTCTCGCTTTTGCCCCTTTCCGCATCCAGGCCAATTCCTGTTGGAACAGCCTTGAAACCTTATGAGCTGATTTCGCTTCCATCTCGTCTCTGATCGCTTTGATTTCTAAAAATTTCTCATAGTTGCCGTCATAAGAATGCAATTGCCCCTTATCAAGCTCCCAAATCTTTTTAGTCACGGCATCTAAGAAATATCGATCATGAGTCACAAATAAAACCGAGCCTTGATATCCTTGGATATACTCCTGCAGCCACTCGATACTATCATAATCCAAATGGTTTGTCGGCTCGTCTAAAATAAGCAAATCTGCTTTTTCCATTAATGCTTTAGCTAAAGCGCAACGCTTTTTTTGCCCTCCGGATAAGGATCCCATTCTAACATTAAGGTCTTTGATCCCTAGCTTATTTAACATTATTTGTGCATTTGAATGAATCTCCCAGCCACCATTTGCATCCATTTCAGCCTGCAAATGAAACATTTTATCAAGAAGGGCTGAATCATTTGGGGACTCCTTCATATGCTCCAATAGCTCTTCATACTTTCGGACAGTCTGAAATACAGGTGAGTCATTTCTATAAATAAAGGCAGATACCATTTCATCTTCGTTTACTTCAACATTCTGTCCTAGATAAGAAATCCGGTAATCCTTTGGCTTATCAATCAATCCCCCGTCCATTTCTTCAATGCCGGCAATGATTTTTAACAATGAAGATTTCCCTGTTCCGTTTAAGCCGATTAAACCAATTTTTTCGTTTTCACTTATGCTAAAGTTAATATCCTTAAAGAGAGTCTTCTCTCCGTATTCCTTTTTAATGTCGATTCCTTTTAATACTTTCATTCCATCATATCCTTTTTAAACTGATCTAAAAACAACAAGATAAATTGATGACGTTCTTCTGCCAACCTTTTACCTGTACGTGTATTCATCATGGCTTTTAATAGTAGTAATTTATCATAAAAATGCGTGAATGTACTAGGGGCAGATTCATCCTGCGGTCTATAAATAGGCTGCCCCTTATGGCCGCCATATGCGAAAGCACGGGCTACACCAATCGCCCCCAATGCATCCAGACGGTCTGCATCCTGCACAATGGCTGCTTCTAAGGATAAGCCCTCTCTTAAACCCTCACTAAATGAGATACTGGACACATCCCTTTTAATCTTCACCCTTATTTCTTCATTTTTCACATTAGATTCGAGCCATTCGCTAAGTATGGCTTCTCCCTCTTTTTTTGTCCCATTTAATTTGGTGTCGGAGAGATCATGCAGAAGGGCAATCAATTCAATTAGCTCAGGATCGCCTGTTTGCTCGGTTTGATAGATTAATAAGGATAGCTTTCTGACACGATCCATATGGTGCCAGTCATGCCCTGTTGTATCGTTAATGAAACGTTTTTTCACGAATTCTTCCGCTGCTTTAATTGCTTCGTGCATAGTAAACTCCTTTACTTTTCTATCCATCCGATACCTACTGTCTCAACGCCTGCATGAAGGCAAAGGGCAGTCCCGAGTGGATGTATCGTAACTGATATTTCCTCACTGATTCTTTCAACCATCCGCGTCCAATCGTTTGTTTGACTGATTTGTTTTCCATATAGCATAAAAACTTCATCAATCTGGGAGGATCCCAGAGATTGTTTTAAGTAAGATTGAATTTTTTCTGTTGCCTTTTTCCATGTACGAACCTTGGTTTTAATCTGCAAACTTCCTTCCTGGAAGGTCACGATTGGCTTTATATTCAAAAGGCTTCCCAGATAATAGCTTGAAGTGTTAAGTCTGCCGCTATTATGAAGCTGCTGGAGAGATCCGATCCAAACAAACACTCTTAGCTTTGATTTAAGCGCATGTATAGCTTCCACAACTTCTGTGGGTTCAGTTGTTAATTCCCATATTTTAATAGCTTTCTTTATTAAAAACGTCAATGGATAAGATAAATAATGAGTATCCACATTAAAAACAGGGATATCCACCAGCTCGGCAGCTTGAATACTTGTAGAATATGTACCGCTTAATTTATCAGAAATATGAAAGGAGAAAATGGAGTCATAGGTATCAGCCAGCTCTTCGTAAAGCTTTTTAAAATTACCAATCGATGGCTGCGATGAGGTAAGAGTGGATCCCTTTTCAATGTGTTCAACTAATTCATCGGTTGTTAGATCTACACCATCCAAATAAGACTTGCCATTAATCATAATGTGGACCGGTAAAACGTAAACATCTTTATTGGCTTTAAGTTCATCATCCAATACAGCAGAACTGTCTGTTACCCACGCTACTTTTTTCATAATGCAACCAACCCCCATAACTCATGGAATACATGACCGATAAATGGCGTTACTCCTATTATAACCAAAAGCATTTTTAAAAAGATACAAATATAAAACCCCTCCGAGTAAAGGAGAGGTCTGTCCTATAATAAATCAACAATACTTTTCTCTACTTCAGAAAGTTTTGTAGAGGGTGCAAAACGTTTTACAATCTTTCCATTTCGATCAATGAGAAACTTTGTAAAGTTCCATTTAATTGCCTTGGAACCCATCACACCAGGTGCCTGTTCTGTTAAATACTTAAATAATGGATGAGCTTGGTCTCCTCTTACATCCACTTTTGCGAACATGGGAAAGGTAATTCCATAATTAGTTCGGCAGAATGAATGGATTTCCATTTCATCGCCCGGTTCCTGGTTCATAAATTGATTGCACGGAAACCCAAGAATAACCAATCCCTGTTCCTTATATTTTTGGTAAAAGAATTCTAACTCTTTATACTGAGGAGTAAACCCACATTTACTGGCAGTATTCACAATAAGCAGGACCTTCCCCATATATCTTTCAAAGGAAACTTCATCTCCACTGATTAAGTTTGCCTTAAAATCATAAATGTTCATCATCTTCACTCCCGCTAAAAATACATGACTGATCAAGTTTTACTTTCTTACTGAAAAAATCTAACCTTCTGCTTTCAGTATATGATGGATTTGGCTGACATAGGTATGCAATTGATCAATTTCATCCTCATAAATTGGCTTATCCTGCTTAATTTCAATCGTTACGAAAGGATCTTCATGTTTAAATCCAATCGGAGAATGTTTAAAAACCCGGTAATGGTACCCTTTATCCCAAATCTGCTTCAAAATATGAATATTGCGCAGAGGATGCTCAGGATCAATATATCTAAATTTAATTTTAAGATCACATCCCGGCTCGCGTTTCGTTATGGATGATAGCTTTTCTGACGAGAAGGCTTGTAAACTTGCGCTTAAAGTAAGTGTACATTCAACCGCTTTTTCCATTGAAGCATCTAGCCTTGAACTAATCTCAAAAATCCTTGACATATAGGCCAAGTCGACATAATCATGCCTATCTATAATAGCTAACTCGCCTTCTAAGTCCAGATCGTAAAAGGCACCTTCAACTACTACTTTCAGGTTTTCAAAAACTGATGGATCAAACATGAGATCACCCCCGTTTTACAAATCTATCTACCCCGATTAAAACAATCCAGCCGCATTTCCATTCTCGTCGACATCCATCATTAGAGCAGCTGGTTTTTTAGGTAATCCAGGCATAGTCATAATATCTCCGGTAAGTACTACAATAAAACCTGCTCCTACAGAAGGCTTTAGCTTTTTGATATATAGTGTAAATCCTTCAGGCCTTCCCAACAGACTTGGATTGTCCGATAATGAATACTGGGTTTTAGCCATACAAACCGGGAGCTGCCCCCATCCTTCTGATTCATATTTATGTATTTGTTGCTGAGCTTCAGGAGAATATTCTATCTTTTTTGCCCCATATACAGTTTTTGCGACTTTTTCAATCTTCTCTTGAATGGAATCCGTTGATTCATATAGACGTTTAAATGTATTGGTGTTCTCCTTCATAATATCATCAAGTTTTGCTGCAAGGTCCAATCCACCCTGCCCACCTTTTTCCCACACCTCTGTTAAAGAGAAAGGTAATCCATGTTGTTGACATAAAGTATTGAATCGTTCCACTTCTGCAGCAGTATCTGCAGAAAATTTATTTAAAGCGACGATAAAAGGCAATCCAAAAGCTTGAATCGTTTCACAATGCTTCACTAAATTCTGGAACCCCAATTCAATCGCATTTACATTTTCCTCTTTTAATTTATCCGATTGTACGCCACCATGCATCTTTAAGGCTCTCAGGGTTGCCACGATAACGACAGCATCCGGAGTAAGATCCGCAGCGTTTGTCTTAATATTTAAGAATTTTTCTCCCCCAAGATCCGCACCAAATCCTGCTTCTGTTACACAATAGTCAGCTAGCTTAAGGGCTGTTTTTGTAGCAAGCACACTGTTACATCCATGTGCAATATTGGCAAACGGACCGCCATGGATAAGTGTAGGCGTATGTTCAATAGTCTGAACCAAATTAGGCTTTAAAGCATCCTTCAACAATAAAGTTAAAGCCCCCTCTACACCCAAGTCAGAAACAGAAACAGGGGTACCCTGATAGGTGTATCCAAACACAATCTTCCCTAATTTATCTTTTAAGTCATCTAAATCTGTCGCGAGACAAAGGATTGCCATGATTTCAGATGCTACGGTTATATCAAAGCCATCTTCACGGGGTATTCCATGCTTGTCCCCGCCAAGCCCGATTACAATATTCCGAAGGGCACGGTCATTCATATCAAGAACCCTTTTCCAAATAATTTTCCGCGGGTCTATCTGCAGTTCATTTCCCTGCTGAATATGGTTATCAATCAGAGCAGCCAATGCATTATTTGCTGTCGTGATCGCATGTAAATCACCAGTAAAGTGCAGGTTAATTTCGTCCATTGGGAGTACCTGTGAATAACCGCCGCCGGTTGCACCACCCTTTACCCCCATAACTGGTCCAAGAGAAGGTTCTCTCATCGCAATCATTGCTTTTTTTCCAAGAAGAGAAAATGCATCTCCAAGACCAACGGTTACCGTTGATTTCCCTTCCCCGGCTTTAGTAGGATTGATGGAAGTAACAAGTATTAATCTCCCATCCTTTTTAGTGCTGCGGGATTTTAATACATCAAGAGAGATTTTTGCCTTGTATTTCCCATAAGCTTCCCAATCTTCTTCATTTAATCCAATCGTTTCAGCAATTTCTTTTATGGGTTTCATTTTTGCATTTAAAGCAATCTCGATGTCACTTTTTACAATTGTGTCCAAATTCATGCTGAGCCCCCTAAAAATCAATAGTCATAATTAGTTTAACAAAAAATATATATCAAACACACATTATTATTTACAACCTCTCAAAAATATGAATACAATGGTAATATTATTTAATATTTTGAAAATTAAAACAAAACAGGGAGGTCCGTATCTTGCCGATTACGATTCCAAATAAACTACCCGTCAAACAAATTTTAGAAGAAGAAAATATTTTCGTAATGGATGATAACAGAGCACTCAGTCAGGATATCCGACCTTTAAATATTCTCATTTTAAATTTAATGCCTGAAAAAGAGAAAACTGAAGCACAGCTGCTTCGTTTACTTAGCAATACTCCTCTTCAGGTCAAAATAACCTTTTTACGAATGGAAACGCACGAAAGTAAAAACACGCCCCATTCACATTTGGAACAATTCTACTCAACCTTCCCAGAAATATCAACCAAGCGCTTCGACGGCTTAATTATTACTGGTGCGCCGGTTGAAAAGCTGGACTTCGAGGAAGTTCATTATTGGAATGAGTTAATCAATATAATGGATTGGTCAAGGGAGCATGTAACCTCATCCCTTCATATTTGCTGGGGAGCTCAAGCAGCCCTATACCATCATTTCGGAATATCAAAGCAATTATTAAATAAAAAATGTACAGGCATTTATAAGCATAAAGTATTGAAACCATTCGAAAGTCTTGTGAGAGGATTTGATGATGTTTTTTACGCTCCGCATTCCAGATATACGGATATTGAAGCAGAGGAGATCCGAAATCATGAGGAGTTAATTGTCTTAGCAGAATCAGAGGAAGCTGGTTTGTTTCTGGTCGCTTCAAAGGATAAACGTTTAATTATGGTAACCGGCCATCCAGAATATGATTTGGCAACCTTGTCCCAGGAATATAAACGTGACTTATCAAAGGGCTCAGGTGCCCCTATTCCTCAAAATTATTTTCCTGAGGACGACCCGCTCCAGCTTCCATTTCATACATGGAAAAGCCACGCAAGTCTTCTATTTTCTAATTGGCTGAATTATTATGTCTATCAGACTACACCTTATCAATGGAAATAATGATTAGTACGCTTGCGTTAGAAGTTTTTATATAAAATATAATATAAAAGACAGCCTACAAGCTGTCTTTTTCTTCCAGTATCTAAAATTCTCTTATACTTCATTGATAATCTTAACGATTTCAATATCCCTAAATGCCATTAAGTCTATAATTCCTCTATCAGTCTTTACTAAAGACTTAAGTGGGTTATATCGATTCATGAGAAGAATCCAACCATATTCACCATTACTCAGCATAACTTTTTTGCCCACCAGCGCCTGGAGTAATCTTTCCATGAATACCAATAAAATATGGGCATCAAATTTTCCATATACATCATTTTGCATTTGTTTGATGATTAAATAAAATGGTGTTGCTTCATGATAAACTCTTTCTGAGGACATCGCATGATAAATATCTGCTATGGTGACAATCTTAGCAAAGTAATGAATTTGATTTCCCTTTAATCCATGGGGATACCCCATTCCATCTTCCCTTTCATGGTGCTGCAAGGCAATAATGGCAGCCGAATCAGGGAGATGATCGAGACTGCGTAAAAGTTCGTGTCCATAGACGGTATGTTGTTTCATTATATTGAATTCGTGAGAGGTAAGTTTACCTGATTTATTTAAGATATTTTCAGGAATCATGGCTTTGCCGATATCATGCAAAACAGCAGAAATCATAAGGTCTTCCAGCTGATCTAAAGGTAATCTCAACCAATTCCCAATAATGCCGGATAATATTCCCACGCAAATGGAATGCCAGTATGTATACTCCTCTTTACGTTTAGTTTGATGAAGTAATTCAAAAATTCGCGGACTCGATGATGCACTCTTGATCACAGGGATAATCTCCTGTTTCACCCGACTGACGGAAATTTCTCCACTTCTATTTATATCCTTAAATATATACCGTATATCCGTGCATGCTTGATCCATGCATAAAGAAACCTCTTCCGTCGTCATCATTCGGAATTCCCCATTATCTTTGATAGAAGGTGTTTTTCGCGCCACCTTTTCTCTTATTTCTTTTTGTAATTGATTCATATAAATACTTTCCAACAAATAATTAGAAAAACCAGTATGATGTGTATCCATCAGACACCCCGACATATGTTTTATTCCACTTCACAATTATACCATATTAACCCAATTTCCCAGTAAGCTCTTAAAAATTTTTAATATTTTTTAAAATCCATTTTGACACTGTATATTTGAATGTTGTATATTGAAATTATCATGACTTATCTAAAGTTTATGATAAATAGCAATTGGCTTATGAGCCACAGTTTTAGGAGGAATCAATCTATGCAAAACGGTAAAGTAAAATGGTTTAACAACGAAAAAGGTTTTGGTTTTATCGAAGTTGAAGGCGGAGATGATGTATTCGTACACTTCACAGCTATTCAAGGTGAAGGATACAAATCTTTAGAAGAAGGCCAAGAAGTTACTTTCGAAATCGTAGATGGTGAAAGAGGACCTCAAGCTACTAACGTACAAAAAGCCTAATAATGGACCAAAATTAACAGCCGCCTATTGGATAGGCGGCTTTTCTGTTTTCTTATTCAAATTTCCGCCTATATGTTTCAATGATTCACCAACTGTGCACTGATTGATACAAAAACGGTGTGCATGAGTGCGGCCAATATCGCGGACAAGCTGTTTGTGTAAAAAGCAGCCCTCACAATACGTACTTAACAAAAAATCAACCTGTTTAAGCGCTTCTTTTTTCGCCTTTTTCTTATTCATTGATCATGTCACCCCATTTTTGGTAATTCGAGTTGACTGTCTACCTCAATTCCCTCGAGTGCCTGTGATGCCAGCCGATGTGCTTCTTCATTTTCTTTTCTTGGAACTGCCATTGTCTCAAAGTGCAAGCCAAGATTCTTAAGCTGTTCTTCGATTCGATCCAGCCACTTATTTAAATTTTCTTCATAACAAGGCCATTCTCCTGTTAATTGTTTCAATACAACCTGAGAATCTCCTTTTATCATAATTTTTTGATGTTTAACCCCCAGTTCATCAAGCCTTTTGACAGCTGCTAATAGTGCACAATATTCTGCTTCATTATTGTCCTCTATATAATCAAAGACTTCATTGCTCCGTACGCGAAACTTTTTATTATTTTGTGTGTAATAAATTGCGATGCCAGCTCCCGCAAAGGTTTCACCCGGTCTATGACTTCCATCAAAATATATCGTTACATTTTGTGGAGATTCTTTTATTTCCTCTGTCAGCTTCTGAAACTGTTTCTTTGTCCATTCCTGTCCCAGTTCATCAATAAAAATGAAATCTCGCCATCTTCCCGTGCTTTCGAGATCATTGACAAGCTTTAAGGCAAATTGACTTTCCATTTCTTCTGATGTGAATGTTACAGGAGGTATTTTCGATTTATTATAGATGCCCTTTACTGTTACGTTCATTTCTTTCTCCCTTCCCAATCCTTTAAACAATTAATTCATTATATATAAATTATCCTGATACCACTAAAACTATGACAGTAGACATTTAATAAAAATTCATGTACTTTTTAACTTGAAAGGATGTTTTCATATGATAGAAGTATATGTAGATGGCGCAGCTAAAGGAAATCCAGGTCCAAGCGGTGCCGGTATTTTTATAAAAGCAGATGGTGAAGTCCACCGATATTCCATACCCCTTGGCATTCATAATAATCATGAAGCTGAATACTTAGCCTTGATCCATGCTTTAAAAATATGCCTGGATAAAAAGTATGACGTGATCTCTGTTCGTACCGATTCAAAGCATGTGGCGGACGCGATGGAAAAAGAGTTTGTAAAGAAAGAACCCTTTAGACAATTACTCAATCAGGCACTGGAGCTTTCGTCTCAATTCTCCTTATTTTTCATCAAATGGATTCCAGAATCGCAAAACAAATCAGCTGATCTGTTATCCCGACAGGCTGTGCAAATGAACGAGCAGAAATAATTATTCGGTTTTAAACAGTATGGAATAAAAATAGAAAAGAGGAAAAATCATTGTCAAAAGGGCTTATCCATCATATTGAAATTAATGTATCAGATTTAGATAAATCTATTGACTTTTGGGGCTGGCTTTTAGCTGAACTAGGATATGAACTATACCAGGATTGGGACAGCGGTCAAAGCTTTAGAATCGGGGATACCTATATAGTCCTCGTTCAGACAGAGGAAAAATATATGGATATCCCATATCACAGATGTCGAACGGGCTTAAACCATTTGGCGTTCCATGCCAAATCCAGGCAACAGGTAGACGATGTTACTAAAAAATTAAAAGAAAAGAAAGTACAAATTCTTTATCAGGATCAACATCCATTTGCAGGTGGGGAAGATCACTACGCTGTATTTTTTGAGGATCCGGACCGAATTAAGGTTGAATTAGTGGCACCATGACCTCCTCATAGTGGGGTCTTTTGTTTTGCTATGTTAATAATCAACCATCTTCGTTACTTTTCCCGATTTATTTGCTTTTTCAACCCCTTGAACCATTTATTGCTGCAGTATGATAAAAAAAATAAAAAAGATATTTTAATGTCTTTTCATAGCCATTCTAGATATTGCTGGCAGTTTAATGTAAAAACTAATAACCTCGAAAACTTTTTATTAGTTTAGATTGATTATTCTATATAGTTTATAGCAGGCATTACATCCATTGTGCCACTTTCTTTGATAAACTGAGTCACCAAATGAATATGGGCTGCACCTATGATTAAAAGAATTCTATCGTCAGGCGATGAAACTATTTGGGTAAGATTAGAATAAATAATCAAATTCCTTTGATACCACCATCTAAGCCAATCAATCCCGATATATTCATTTCCTTTACCAATTTGGGCGACCGCCATGTACATTTCATGCTCAAGTCTAATTCTTGAATCTGTGTTGCTCATCTTAATTGAATCATAAATATTTATCTGATCATAATTCATGTGTAGCTTTGGCCAGTAATACTCAGTAATATGTTTATATTTGTCTGGCTGTTCTTCTTTAGCCCAATCATAAACTTGCCCAATCCCTCTATTTCCTACTGACTCCATCCAATCGACCGCATAAACCTCCTTATGGCCCAATTCAGCAGCAGTCCTGAATCCAAATTGGTGGATTTCGTTGACCTCATTTCTCAACTCACCATTCAGATATTTATCATACTCGTCATTTAGCGAAGTATGTTCTTCTTTTACGACTTCAAGGGCTATTTTAGTCGGTTTAAATTCTTTCAGACATTTAACGACTGCTTCAATTTCCCTTTGCTGATCCGTTATGAAAGACTCATCGAAATCTCCGCGATGGAAATCCGGTGTATATCTCAAATGAAAAGTTCCGAGAATCATTAATTTTGGCTTTTTCGTCATGATATCCCTCCTAATCATCCATTTATTAGACAATCTTTAGGAGAAATCCTGCCTAAAAAGCTATCTTTTTGCAATAAAGCTGGAAATACTAGTTTATATATGGTTTAATAGCCACAAAAAAATACCTTGATTTATTGAAATCAAGATACCTGTAAGCCATGTTCCTTCATTAATTGATCTGCTTCTTTTCTGTTGGAAACTTTACCATTCACCAAGGTTTCCAGCAGCGATATATAAAAACCTCCATCAAATCTCTTTTGAGCTTTTAATGTATTTTCCAGTGCAATGTTTACGATCCAGTCTGGTGCTGAAGTCAACTGTTTTCCAAAATAGATAAATCCTATTGCCTCTTCTCCAAGACGAAATCCTTTCGAAGATAATCTACAAATATAGTCTTCTAATTTTTCCATGTATCCCCCAAACACACTCCTTCACAAAATTACTCTTTTATTGTAAAACATTTTTAAAAAGTTGAATACAGGTTTTTGTCGAATTGTCTGAAAAAGGTTGATCAGTCAGGGCACTTCTACATGAATGGAACCTTTCCTTATTTATCGGTATCCAATTTTAATAAATATTCATCAATGATTTTTTTATGGCTTTTAACGATTCTTTCCGGTAATTCATGAGGATAAAAGAATTCAAACTTTATAGATTCTCTTTCATCTACAATTAATTCACCTTCGTATTCATTTGTATAATACGCAATCGTCACACAATAGAACTCATCTCCATTAGCAGCCTTTACAAAATACTCCGGTCCGGAATATACATTAATAAAATGCAGCTTCCCGAGTGTAAGGCCGGTTTCTTCTATCACTTCACGCCGGGCTACTTCTTCGGTCGTTTCTCCCAGCTCCATTAAACCTCCTGAAAGCCCCCACGACTCCTTCGGAAATTTTCTTTGCTGTAACAACAGCCTGCCTTCCTGGTCAGAAATAATGACAACTGATCCAACTAATATTAAGGGACGATGACCCACAACAGCTCTTAAATCTTCAATATAGCCCAATCTCATCTCTCCTTTTATTTTCCGGTCTATAATACTAATAAATGTAACAGCGAAGATTTTGCATGTTTATATGAATCAATCTCAAATAAAAAAATCGAGCCCTAAACCTTCAGGCATAAAGCTCGATCATAGCTAATCAATATATTTTTAGCTGACACGAATTTTTAATTCTAATTCTTCCAGTTCATCAGCTAGAATATCATGATTAATCTCATACATGAGATGTTCATGAGTCCAATCCTCAAATACATCTATTTGACAAATAATTTGGGCCAATTCTTTGCTTATAAAGGCTGATTCCTGTCCTGCCGCCAGCTTTTTCTTGCATCGATTGAATTTTGGATCTAATAATTCCAGTTGTTCATATAGCCCCTCCAGCGTTTGGTAATGCTGGATAAGTGGTAAAGCTGTCTTTTCACCAATACCAGGGCAGCCCGGAATATTATCACTTGTATCGCCCAGCAGTGCTTTCACGTCGACCCATTGCGCTGATTCTATTCCATAATCCTCACGAAAATCTTCAATAGTATAAACACGATCTCCTGTTTTACTGGCGATAATTTGACTCGTATGCTCATTCAGCAATTGAAACAGGTCACGGTCATTACTGTAAATTAAGCATTTCCCCATGTTATTCGTACTCCACATCGTAGAAATCGCACCAATCACATCATCTGCTTCATAGGAAGGCACAGACAGCTGCTTAACACCAATCCGCTCTAGACTTGAACGCAATGTTTCATATTGCATAATGAGCGGTGCCGGTAATTCTCCGCGTGTCGCTTTGTAAAAATCAAATTTTTGTCTGCGAGAAGACTCTTCACGCTTTACATCCCAAGCTACAGCTAAATGCGTTACTTGGTGAGTTTTAATAAGGCTGAACATTTTTTGAAAAAACACGCGCAGTGCATTCGTATAAATCCCATTTTTATTTCGATATAATTGATCTTCTGTTTTCCCATAAGCGGTCGCAAAATACCCTCTGCTAAGTAAGTTAAAACCATCTATTAATAATAATGTATTGTTATTTTGATTCATCCTAATCCCCCTGATGTTCTGATTCTATGTTATCAGATTGTACCATATCCGGACCTTATTCTCTTCTTAAAAATTTCCCATCAAATCAAATTACTGGTCCGTTTCTATTTTGTTTTCCGGATAGGAGATCCAATCGCTAAAGCTGCCAGCATAGATTTTCACATCCGTAAAACCTGCTTCCTTGAGTGCAATATAATTAGGAGTTGCTGTAATACCGGAACCGCAATAGACAATGATTGGCTCATCTTTGTTCAATTGATTAAAACGTTTTTCCAACTCTGGTACAGGCAAATATTTACCATCCCTAAAATTTTCAGTCCATACCATATTTATAGCGCCTGGTATATGCCCGGCTTTATGATCAATCGGCTCATGGATTCCTTTATAGCGGTCTGATTCTCTGGAATCTATTAAATAACCCGATCTATCATTCTCTGTCCAATCTTTCACCTCAGGGTAAGTGACTAATAGATTCTTATTCAAGACAGGGGTATAATCTGTTGATGTCAGCACAGGGATATCCTTGGTTACCGGATATCCTTTCTCCAGCCAAGCCTTCAATCCTCCATTCAGCACATATACACGCTCATACCCGAATAATTGGGCTAACCATAGAAAGCGACCGGCAAATGCTCCCTCGCCGCCATCATAAGCAATAACGGCTGTCTGTTCATGTATTCCGATGGACTTCATTATTTCAATAAAGTCTTCCTTCGCAGGAAGAGGGTGTCTTCCTCCATGTTCCTTAATCGGACCGGACAGATTCTGAGCAACATCCATAAAAGCAGCTCCCGGTATATGGCATTCTCTATATTGTTCTCGTCCCGCTGTTTTATTGGATAAATGGAATTGGCAATCGATGATACGTAAATCAGGATCACTCAAATGTTCAAATAACCATTCAGACTCTTTTACCAGCTGCAACTGCATTCTCCTCCTCCGATTCTAAAATTAACTTGATTTGCTTTTCAGCCTCCAGGTAAATTTGAGGATTAGATTTCTTGTTTAATGTCAATTCCATACTTTTCAATCGTTCATTGCCTTCGGTTTTCATCTCCTCAATTAATGAAAGACTTATATACTGAATGGCTGATTCAAAATGCTCAAACAATTTGTTCTGTTGATCTGTATAATAAACATCTAGATAGTCGTTTAACTTCTCCAAAAAGGCATCAGCCATTGGTTTTCTACCATTCTTTTCAAAGAAATGCTGGGTACCCTTGAAAAGTCTCAGTTCTTCTTTGAAATCATCTGCCGTTAAATTTAATAGCGCTCGGTCGGTATTATATTCGTTTTGTAAATCTGACTTAGGCTCACTGAATGACCAATCTTTATGGATGGTTTGAATCTCTTGAACTAACTGGACATAGGTATCATGCATGGTCTTTTTGACCATAACCTCTAAACGCAAGGATGTAGCCTGTATTTCATTGGCCAATTCAATTCTGACTTGATCAAGTAAACGATTCGTACAGGCTAAAAGGGACTGCCGATGGTCCTTTAATGTACCGGGATTAAAAAATTCTTTAAAATAATTCGGGAAGTTCAGGTTAATCCTTTGCTTACTATAATGAATCAATTCTTCTGTTTCCTGCTTCATCCTGGCCATTTCATGAGTAAATCTTTTTTCATTTAATATCGCTAACACTCGCTCCCAGTTTTCATGCAATTGGACACGTCTTTTCGTCTTCTGCTCCTCGGTTTCATTGGACAGCTCGACAAGTCGACTGGTAAGCTGAAGTGCCTTATCCAAATCCAGCATAGCTGCATTAACTAATATACCTTTAAGCTCCTCCTGAATAAATGAATAGAAAGCTGATTCAAAATGGGAAAACAGCTCGATATATGCCTCATTTCCTGAATTGAGTTCTTCAGTCCTTTGTTGTAGCGCTGCACGGCTTGAAATTGGATAAATCCGTGGATGATGGATTCCTGAAGTTTGCAATTCACTGCGTAAATAATCCTCAACCACCTTTCTCTCCTCCAGATTTTCAGCCAAATCAGCCGCATTCAAAAGGAAAAACATCTTATCCATACTGAATGAATCCTTAACCCGTCCCAGTTGATCAAGGAAATTTCGGTCAGCCCGTGCGAATGGGTGATTATAATACGTAATAAAGCAAATCGCATCTGAATGCTTTATATAATTGAAGGAGGTACCTGTATGTCTCGCATTAACAGAATCCGCTCCGGGAGTGTCAACTAAAATAACGCCTTTTCGCGTTAAATCACAGTCATAATATAAATCAACGCGTTCGATAAAGCATGATTTTGTTTCATCTATTGCATACACAGAAAACTCATCCAATGAAACGGCAAAACTTTTACCAAGATTTTCTTCAAAGGAGTCAATCCCCTTTAAAAATGCCTCCAGGAAAGAAACCTTTAATCCTAGCGCATAGCTTTGTTTCTTGAGCATGGTTTGCGCCTGTTTCCTTGCCATCGCTAGATCCTGTACTTTTAAACCATCCTCAAACCACAGTTCATTTAAATCATCGAGCAGCATGGTCTCCGTCTTAGCATGAATGGTAGCAGTACCATGTTTATGTAGGCTCGTTGGCGGCAAAATACGATTAATGACAGCGGTAGTAGGATTCGGTGAAACGGGTAAAACGTTTGCTCCTAAAAGTGCATTGGCAAATGAGGATTTCCCTGCACTGAAAGCACCAAAGAGAGCTAAAGTGTAAGTTTGATTCATCAGTGAATCTGCCCTATTTTTCAGCTCCTGCGCTAATTTCTCAAGACCAGGTAAGTGGTTCAAAGCCTGGGAAGCTTTTTGCAGCTTTAAAGCCACTTGCTCAGATGTATAAATCGGCTGTGCCGTCTCCACTTTTTTTATAATCCGTTCAGGCTTTGGCTCAGGTTCAATATCTTTAACTTCTTTAATATCCATCTCCACAATTGAACCCTCTATTTGCTGGCTTTGCAGGAATTCCATGACTTCTGTAATGGTATATCTGGATCTTTTAGTCAACTCATTCATAATTTTATCTTTATAGCTCCTCTGATTAGTCAGCTGTACTTGCCAATCCTGCCAAATGTGAAGAATAGAATGGTCCGACTTTAATTCCTCCTTCACCTGGGTGAGACGCTGCTCTCTTTCCTCTTCCCACTGACTCACCAAGGTATTGAAAAGAGTTAACGCTTGCTTGCCCGCAGCTTTTTTAATGGAAGATGCCAAATCCTTGGAAAAATTCAACACCAAGTCACTGGTAACAGAAGCTAACTGATCTACCTCAATGATCGTTTCATAGGGAATATCATAGTCGAATGACTGGATGATATTCTGACTCTCCTCTTTGTGTCCTGGATAATCGTTCATCATTCTTTGAAAATATTCATTTAAATTCCACAAAATTGTCGATTCAGTCTGCTGTTTAATATTTTGAATCAGATTAGCTTTACGAGTTTCTTTTTCTTGTTCTGTTTTACTTTTTCCAAATATTCTCCCGACTTTAAAAGATGTAACCATTGATTCCAAATATGATTTCGCCAGTTCCCTGGATTCATATGGAGTGATATTGCTATTTTCGATAATATGCCCAATTTGTTCATCAAATTTATCTTCCTCATGCTCACGGAAATTAATAATGCTTTTACTAAATTTTTCAGCAGAATCAATAATTTCTAACAAGTGATGATTCTGTTTGTCATGCAGCTGCTGCTCCAGATGATTTCTGGCTTGATTGGAATCCGCTTCTTTCCAATTTAGATGCTCCGTTATTAAATGGTTAAGAAGTGAATTCACATCATAAGCTGGCGCAATACCAGCTAATTCAGCTATTTTTTCAGTGACACGGTGAGCTTGGTTAAAGGGATGATCCTCCGCTTTCATAGTAGTAAAGTAAAACTCTTCTACTGGTATATCCCAATCCTTAAAAGCTTGCTTTACACTTTGTTTAAGAGATGTAAAAGAAAGCTCATCCTCCTGATGTTTATCGATTTGATTAATGATGACATATATTCTTTTCCCCATACGTGCGAGATCTCTTGTAAACTGAAAATTTATTTCTGACTGAATATGATTGTAATCGGTCACATAAAAAACCGCATCAGCCAGATGAAATGAGGAAGCAGTCGACAATTCATGGGCTTCATCAGTTGAGTCAATCCCTGGTGTATCCAATAAGACTAAGTTGTCTGCATATGGAAAATTCTGAATCATTAAATCGATTTTTTGAATAGAACCGCCGTTTTTCGCAAATTCTTTAATTTTGTTAAAATCAATTGGCGGCTGAAAGATTAGACATTTTTGATCATTTAAAGTGACCCTGGCTTCTCCATTGCCGCTCCGTATTTTCACGATATTAGCACTTGTCGGAATGGGACTGGAAGGCAATATCGGCTGTTTCAAAATATAATTAATAAGCGTAGATTTTCCGGCCGAAAAATGTCCGCAAAATGCCAGACTATACTCATTATCATTGACCTTATTCATAATATCGATCGTTTTTTGTGCCCGTACTTGATCCCCATCTTGTTCAAAGTACTTATAAATAGCGTAAAGCTGATTAAGTGTTACTTCCCTTGTATGCAGTCTCATACTTATCCCCTTATCAATAATCATTTATCTATCTATTTTATCGAAAATTGGAATAGTTGCACATAAATATCTATTTAGGTAAAAAAATAAGTCCAGACGTTTGTCTGAACTTACATACTTTGATTAGCTTGTGATTGAGCTGCTATAACTTTAGGATTTGCTACATTATTTAAAACATGAACCATGACTCCGCTAAAGGCTGTTACCGTTGCACCTACAAATACCCAAACCATCATCATGCACCTTCCCTGTCATGTAGTTAATTGATAACGTCTCTCATTATAATTCCAGTGTATCATCAATGATAATCATTTTCAATCAAAATTCTATTCAAAACAGATATTACCTAAACACTCCTGTGCTTTATGTAAGTTCTAAACAAAAGGTAAACAATCTCCCCTGAATACCAAGACAGATTGTTCATGATTTATCCGGTTAATTGCCGCTCTTCTTTTCATTATGCTGAATCGTTATAAAAATTTCCTTCAATCGGTCCTGTCCACAGACATGGCAGACTTTCAGCATCTCATGTAATGAATGGCAATGAATGCAATAATACTTTTTCATATGGTGTATCCACCTTTTTTACATACAGTATATGTAATATGGTGGTTGCTGGTTCCTAATTTAGAGTATATTACTTCAATTTCCCTTTATATATATAACCCTTTTTCTTTTAACTTCTCTATTATATCTTGTTTAAATGGCATGTCTCCCTCAAGCAGGAATTTGATTTCAAAGGATCAAGTGTTTTAGCGAATATTTCCATATATTCAGAAAGAATCTTGCATATTTATGACAATCATTCATTGTACATTCATTAACTTTACAGAAGTACTCAATTATCCTCTCTCTTTGTTCATTATTAAAACTGTAAACCACTTCGAAAATATGCATTTATCAATGCATATGCCTATTTACTTTTATCTGTTCTGATTTTATGTAGATTGTACAGGAATAATATTGACGACCTACATATGATGATTCTGATTATATTTTAATAAAAGGAGTGAAATTTGTGAGTGATGACCAGAATAAATCCCCACAGTTGATCCCTCAGCAGCTTATTAATTTACTGGTAAGTGATCTTTTTCGAAAAAATGAAATTAACGCTGAGAAGGCTAAAGAAAAGTTATCCGATGAACAAAAGCAAATGATAAAAGAGTTAGTTAGTGACTTGACTAACCAAGTAGAAACATTTGTAAAATCATCATCAACCGAGGATAACAAAAACAATGAAAATTAATGATTTTAAAACGCCTGATTAGCAGGCGTTTTTTTTTCGCTGGACAAACACATTTGAGCTTTTTGTCCAATCAAAACAAAGGACAGCCTCATATTTTATAAAGACTAAATCACAAAGGAGTGGTAGAAAAATGTCAAATTATTTTGGTGACAATTATGAAAGTGAAAGGGATGAGGACAAGCGACACTCGGCAGAGATAGCCCAGGACGCTGATCAGTTCACTACTGAAATCCAAGAATCAGATGAATTAATCATTATCAAGGATTCAGGTAACGTGTTTGTTCAAACTACAGAAACTCAAGCAGCAGTGTCCCTGCAATTAGCATTGCAGCTCGCACTCGCATTAGTAATTGAAATTTCAATTGCAGATTCAGATGACAGCGATGGTGTTGTTCAAGACCTTCTTCAGCACTTTGATTCTGAGCAAAAGAGCGTACAGAAAATTCATATCGAAAATTCAAGGGACGTTAGGGTTACAACTACTGACACAGATATCGCTGCAAACCTTCAAGTAATGCTGGAAGTACTTCTAGCTATTGTAGCCAGATTAGATATCGCGTAAATTTTAAAATTAAAATAAGAGGTGAGAAGAAAAATGAGTGAAAAGAATTGGAGAGCTTTAGATAATTTCAATTGTAAGAATGATGATGATGCGGAAGTCACACAAGAAGCTGATCAAATCGCATCAATCACACAGCAATCCTATGAATGGATCGTCGTCAAGGACTCAGAGGATGTAGAAGTGCATACAACAGATACTCAAGTAGCATTATCTTTACAAGCAGCTATTCAAGTAGCAATCGCGATTGTTATTAGTATATCAGTTGGAGATAATGAAGCTGGAAAAGGTGTAGTTCAAGATCTAAAACAATTTTTCAAAACTAAACAAAGAAATACACAAAAAACAATCATCACTGGTTCAAAGTGTGTGAGGGTAGAAAGTACGGATACTCAAATAGCTTTAAATATTCAAGTATTAATCCAAATTCTTGTGGCTATTGTTGCTAGACTTGATATTGGGTAAAGATAATGCTTAAGATACTAAAGATGAATAACCTGTATAATAAAGCAAAAAGACATGACTAGCTCATGTCTTTTTACTTTTTAATCACTATTTTGAAATGAACTCTTGGAAATTTACTAATAAGCCGGTAAGTTACACTTTCGCCATGGAGCTCCCTCTGCCTTCTTGCAGAGTTATACTCTATCAAAGAAATATCCTTTGATTCTTCATATCTCTTTAATTATTCTGTATGTTGTTGACCGAAATGAATGCTACCTTTTCAGTAATTTGATAGGACTGCGCACAATTCCAACAGTTTTCAGGTATTAAAATAGATAAACTTACCTCAAAATAAATCAAATTAATAAATTATTTCTTCTTTATTTTGAATCAGTGGACTATCTTTTTGGGTCTTTTTGTAGATTACATTAAACAATAGATTTAATCCTATCGCAGTTACTCCTCCAGCCACAATCCCGTTTTCAGTCAGGATTTTCAATGTATCTGGCAGATTAGCAAACATTTCCGGGACAACAGATACCCCAAGACCTATTCCGCAGGAACATGCAATAATCAGCAAGTTTTCCTGAGAGTGAAGGTCTACTTGACTCAGCATTTTAATACCTGCGGCTACCACCATTCCAAACATGGCTACCATCGCTCCGCCCAGTACGGATGAAGGTATAATTGTCGTGATTGCTCCAACTTTTGGGCTGAAGCCAATCAGGACTAGAAATGCACCTGCCGTATAAATCACATTGTTGGAACGTACACCGGACATTTGGATTAATCCAACGTTTTGAGAAAATGTCGTGTAAGGAAGAGAGTTAAAGATACCACCGAACACAATCGCTAACCCTTCTGCCCGATAACCTTTAGCAAAATCCTCTTCTTTTAAATCCTTTTCACAAATATCAGATAAAGCAAGATAAACACCTGTTGATTCTACTAAGCTTACAAGTGCCACGAGAATCATCGTTATGATTGGAGCCCATTCAAAGGTCGGCATCCCGAAATAAAAAGGAGTAGGAGTTAGGAGAGCATCGGCATCGATTACAGCTTGAAAGTTCACCTTTCCCATGAAAGCTGCTGCGACTGTACCTGCAATTAATCCAAGTAAAATAGAGATGGCTCTTATAAAACCTGTTGAAAACTTATAAAGAATAATAATAAATAGCAATGTACCAAATGCCAACAGGATATTAGATGTTGAACCGAAATCACTCGAGCCTTCCCCGCCAGCCATATTATTCATAGCTACCGGAATCAAAGTCATCCCAATAATCGTTACTACTGATCCCGTCACAACCGGAGGGAAAAATTTTAACAGCTTACTAAAATACTTACTTACTAAAATAACAAACAATCCTGAAGCTAAAATAGCTCCGTATATAGCCGGTATTCCGTATTCTCCGGCAATCGCAATCATTGGACCCACAGCCGTGAATGTACAGCCAAGGACAACAGGCAACCCAATACCAAAGAATCGATTTTTCCATACCTGCAACAGTGTCGCGATTCCACACATCAGAATATCGATTGAAACTAAATGTGTTAGTTGCTCCGGGGTTAAGCCAATACTTCCACCAACAATCAATGGTACTACAACAGCTCCGGCATACATAGCTAATACGTGCTGGATACCCAGTGAAGCGGTTTTCCATTTATTCATTTGCATTGGCTGTTTTCCTCCAAAAAGATTACTTTGTTTTCCTCAAGGGATTGGATACGAGCGAGTGATTCAACACGATACCCTTTATCTCTTAAAATTTTACCGCCATCCTGGAAGGATTTTTCAATCACAATTCCCAGTCCGGCAATTTCAGCGTTCGCTTGGTTCACAATATCAACCAATCCAAAAGCAGCCTGTCCCTTTGCCAGGAAATCATCAATGATTAATACAATATCCTCTTCATTTAAAAACTTTTGGCCAATGCAAATCGTATTTTCTTCTTTTTTCGTAAATGAATAAACAGTAGACGTATATAAGTCGTCTTGAAGAGTCAATGATTTTTTCTTGCGGGCAAAAATAACTGGAACCTGAAGCTCAAGCCCTGCCATAACCGATGGAGCTATTCCGGATGACTCGATGGTCAAAATTTTGGTAATCCCAGCATCCTTAAACCTAGTCGCAAATTCTTTCCCTATTGCCACCATCAATTCAGGATCCAATTGATGATTTAAAAACGTATCTACCTTTAGGACCTCACTTGAAAGAACTTGCCCTTCCTCCATAATCTTAGCTTTTAACAATTTCAAAATTTACTCCTCCATTCTCTTGCTTCAAATAAAAGCACAAATAAAAAGGACCTACAAATTGTCACCTACCTAAAAGTGGGTACAACAATTCATAGGTCCTTTATATCCGGACAAATATGAACAGCGCATTAAACTCAGCGCTTGTTTCCCACTCATAGTCAGATCATTTCGGTGGCGAACCACACTGGTAATCTGGTAGAAACTCGCAGGCCATATCCCTGCTATTATATGAGTGCGTATGTAATTAGTATGTTGAGAATTATATCAACAAAATACTCGTTTGCAAAGTGTTTTTTCGTCAAAAACTACTTTTATATTGTCCAATATTTGTGTCCAAATAAAAGACGAATCTTCTATAAAGAAACTGTTTTTCACAATTCAGCCATATTTATTTCATTCATCCTACCCATAAAACGCTTGTTATATCAATTTTACACTATTAATACAGTAATAACCTTATTGGTGAACGATTTGTGAAAATGAAATAACCATCATCCATTTCCAATATTATCTAGTAGAATATACTCAAAGCACATTTCCATTATTTTCGAGAGGGGAGAAAAAAGTGGCAAAAACTAAATTAAACGTACCCGTCAAGGTTAAGAAGAACGAAGAAACTAATCTTTCCGGAACATTGATTTCTGTCTTAACACTTGGGGCATTCATTTTAATTGTATGGGCAAGCGTTTACTTTTTATTTTTAGATCGTCTGTAGAAGAAGGGAGAGATTATCGGTCATGCATATCCATAAATTTGAAAAGATATGGCTTATATTAGGGGTAACAGCACTTTTTGTATTTTTAACTGTATTAGGGGTCAGTGCATTTTATGATGGAAACCAACCGGCAAGCTGTCTGGTGACGATCGATCCGGAAAAAGTAACAGAAACTAAACCTTTTGATAAACCGGGTTTACATAAAGTTGAAGGGAAAGAATGGGATTACGAATTAGTATTCGTTGTTTCCGCGTTTAAATTTGACCCAGGTGAAGTTCAAATTCCTAAAGGTGCAACTGTAAAATTCATGGCTACCTCAACGGATGTTGTTCATGGATTTGAAGTGGCAGGAACGAATGTCAATATGATGATTGAGCCTGGCTATGTGAATGAATATACAAAGACATTCGATAAAACCGGTGAATATTTAATTTTATGCAATGAATATTGTGGTACGGGCCATGCCATGATGATGTCTAAAATCGAGGTGGTTGACTAATGAATATGACTCAAACTGATCTTAAAGTAAACAGAGCTGATGGTAAGCTCGCAATGGCCCACTTCTATGTGGCATTTATCGCACTCGCGCTAGGTGGATTCGCTGGACTTTTACAGGTGCTTGTCCGCTCTGGAAAATACACTTTGCCTGCAGGGATTACATATTATCAAGTTCTTACTGTTCACGGTGTTTTACTTGGACTTATACTGACTACATTTTTTATAATGGGCTTTCAATTTGCAGCAATCAGCAAAACAAGCGGAACATTATCTAAAAAGGCAAGAACGGTTGGTTGGATTGGTTTCTGGATGATGACCATCGGTACAGCTATGTCAGCTACTATGATTCTACTTAATGAAGCATCCGTCCTCTATACCTTTTATGCGCCATTACAGGCTCATCCCATTTTTTATTTTGGATTGGTATTTGTTGTAGTGGGAAGCTGGCTGGATGGCGGAGCTATGGTTGCAGCTTATATTAACTGGAGAAAACAAAATAAGGGTAAAGTCGGCCCATTATTATCCTTTATGGTGATTATCAATAATGTATTATGGTTTACAGCTACTTTAGGTGTGGCGGCTACTGTTTTGGTACAGATCATTCCATGGTCACTTGGATGGGTTGATTCTATTAATGTTCTTATTAGCCGTACGTTATTCTGGTATTTTGGACATCCGCTCGTATATTTCTGGTTATTGCCGGCTTATATGGTTTGGTATGTCGTCATTCCGAAAGTAATTGGCGGAAAAATATTCTCTGATTCATTAGCGAGATTATCGTTTATTTTATTCTTACTGTTTTCTGTACCTGTTGGCTTCCACCATCAATTAACGGAGCCTGGGATTGATCCTGCATGGAAATTTTTACAGGTAATTTTAACATTCCTGGTCATCATTCCATCCTTAATGACAGCTTTCTCTATGTTCGCCACTTTTGAAAGTGCAGGGCGTGCAAAAGGCTATAAAGGAATCTTTGGTTGGTTTAAAGCCCTTCCTTGGGGTGATGCGCGCTTTACGGTTCCTTTTATCGGAATGGTTGCTTTTATCCCTGCTGGTGCAGGTGGAATTGTCAATGCTTCCAACCAATTGAACCAGGTTGTACATAATACGATTTGGGTAACAGGACATTTCCATTTAACACTTGCTACCTCTGTTGTCTTGACTTACTTTGGCGCTATGTATTGGTTGGTTCCACATTTAACTGGCCGTAAGCTTACTAAAAAGATGAATAAATTAGCCATCATCCAGGCGATGACATGGGCAGTTGGGATGACCTTTATGTCAGGCGCCATGCATTTTGCAGGTCTGCTGGGTGCACCAAGAAGATCTTCCTACTCCACATATGGCGGTTCCGCTCAGGCAGCTGAATGGATTCCATATCAAATCGCTCAGGCCGTAGGAGGCTCCATCCTCTTCATTGGTATTATTTTGATTTTAGTTATTTTCGTTAATCTAGCTTTCTTTGCCCCTAAAGGTGATGAAGAGTTTCCGATTGGTGAAGTATCAGAAAAGGCTGAGAATACACCTTTCATCCTTGAAAATTGGAAGCTATGGATTGGTATTACAGCAGTTTTAATCATTCTTGCCTATACCCTGCCATTTGTAGACATGATTCAAAATGCCCCTCCTGGATCAAAAGGATATAAGCTCTGGTAAAGGTGCTATGACAAAAACTTTAGCAGATGCGGATGACAAATATGTCTTCTGCATCTGCTATTTTAATAATTTTGATATTTGGGAGTTTATTTGTTATAAAAATGGATTTTCATATATTGGTGAACGGGCTTAAAGTAACAAGCATCCTATTTAATCTAAGAAAAATTGATTAGTTAGCCATTATTGAGCGAAATCTTAAATATATGAGCGATTTCAGATTTAATTGTGCGAACAGGAAAATAAGTGAGCATTTCTGAGCCTAATTGAGCTTAAAAAATGGCTTTTGAGCGATTTATTTAAGGATTGAGCTAAACTAATTCATCCGTTCCAACCATCATAATCAACCTCTTTCTTCCCAAGTCATACATTCTCCATAGCAAGTGAACAAGCCAAACCTTGTCAGCAATAAAAAAAGCGCCGTCAAGCACTTAAACTGCTACTTAACGGACACCTTTTTATTGTTTATAAATCATACAGCGCAGAATATTTTTCTTTTAAATACGTAATCAAATACTGTGGATTTAATCCTTCTCCCGTAGCATCCTTTATAATCTCTAATGGTAATTTCAACTTACCATACTGATGGACATGCTCCGTTAACCATCCAGTAATTTTGTTATAGTCTCCGTTTTCAATGGTTTCATCGAAGTTCGGAATATCCTTCAGCATTGCAGCTTTGAATTGAGCTGCATACATATATCCGAGTGCATAGGATGGGAAATACCCAAACATTCCACCTGCCCAATGGACATCCTGCAGAACTCCTTCGCCATCATTTTCAGGTCGAATTCCCAAGTACTCTTCATACTTATCATTCCAGTGCTTCGGCAAATCAGCTACCTTTAGATCTCCATTAAACAATCCTTTTTCTAATTCATACCGTATCATAATGTGTAAAGGATATGTGAGTTCGTCTGCCTCAATCCGTATTAGGGAAGGCTTCGATTCATTAATAGCTCTATAGAACGTATCGAGGTCAATATCATTAAATTGTTCAGGCGAGACAGCTTTTAATTTATCAAAATTATGTTTCCAGTAGCTAAGATTCCGGCTGATAAAGTTTTCAAAGAATAAGGACTGGGATTCATGGATACCCATTGATGTACCGGTACATAAAGGCGTGCCTTCTAATTCTTTATTAATATTCTGTTCATATACAGCATGTCCGCATTCGTGTATGGTACCAAATAGAGCAACACGGAAATCTTCCTCAACATATTTCGTTGTAATCCTCACATCATTTGCGTTTAAGGCTGTGGCAAACGGATGGACTGTATTATCCAAGCGCCCCGCTTCCAGGTCATAACCTAGTTCCTGAATCAATTCCATACATAATTTTTTCTGCGCTTCTTCACTAAATGGTTTATATATAAAGTTCGTTTCAAGATTCTTATTCGATTCTCCAATCTTTTTCACAAGCGGTACAATTTCTTCTCTTAGCCTGGCAAATACATCATCCAATATCTCCACTGTCATACCCGGCTCATACAAATCGAGTAATCCATCATAAGGATGATCAGCTTTTCCCCAATAGGATAAAAATTTCTTATTCACCTCAATTAGTTGTTCCAAATATGGCATAAACAAAGCAAAATCAGATGTTTCTTTTGCCGTTTCCCATATACTTTCAGCCTTGGACTGTAGTTCAACATATTCCTTATACTCATTTGCCGGAATCTTACTCATCTTCTCGTACTCTTTTTTGCATTCCTCAACAATGGCGATTGTATTTGAATCCAACTGATCCTTCAATTCAGGCTTTAATAACTCTTCTATGTATCGTTCCATTTTAGTTCCTGTTGCCATTTCGAAATGTTCTTTCGATAAGATGGATAGCACTTGACTTCTCTTATCAATCGTTTTCTTTGGAGCCCCAGTGCGCAGGTCCCATCCAATCAGTGCAGACGCTTCTCTGAATGCATCCATGGTATGTATATAGTCTAAAAACTCTTTTTCTAATAGGTTTGTCATATAGATCCCCCTTCTACTCAAAGTATACTGAATATTTTACCATATTAAGTATACTAGGTAGATAGTTTTATATACGAATATGAGCACTTTTCCTAACAGTCCTGAAAAAGTCTAATTACCTAGTATTCCACCATTTCAAACTAAATAAAAAATGCCAACCCTTGGGGTTAGCGTTTACTTTATTGCTGATTGTCTTCCGAGTTCCGTTTGTGTTTTTTCAGTGGCATCTCACCACAATATTGAAAATAAATCTGTACAAATAAAATCATTGATTATCAATCGCTTTTTCGAGACGGTTTTGTAATTCATGAATTTCATGATCATTTTCGAGTACTATTTCAAATATTTTTACCTGATTACTTTTTCGCATATAAAGGCCATAAAAACAATTAATTGGGACGGATAAAGCTATAGCGTATAAGTATACACAAAACAAACCCCTTTGAGGGGTGCATTTTTCCGCCCTCAAAACCAGCTTATTTCCTTTGCCTCCTGTATTGTATGAAGTCACTAATTGCGTCTCTAAAGCTTTGTTTAGCAGGCGAGAAGTAGCAGTCCCCCCTATTTGGACTTTTTTCAACAGGTAAATGAGACTAAAAAATGTAAATCAAACAAGCAATGATGATTAATACTACAGCGATCGTCCAAAGCATTAGAATCAACTCCTTTCAAATAGAAGAGAAGTAGTGACTATGATTTATTTGTATAGCAACACGCCGCAAAATAGACCAAATAGGCATGTACCAATTATATTTTTGACTACATAAAATATTCAGCTCCATCACAAGTAATATGGAGAAAGACAAAAAAAGACGACTCTATAAGAATCGTCAATCTATAATGTGTTAAAACGTAAAATCAGGTTATTTATATTAATTGTCTTCCATTGGTTAATCGTTATATATACCAGTGAAAATCCCGTAAATACAGTTATTAATTATCCTCTGGAAATGACTTCATATTAACCTTTCCTTGGCGGTCTCTTTCCCCAGTACTGATAATAATCCGTACGGATGAAACCATTAAACAGCTTTCGTTTTTTAGTGGCCGGTTTGCCGTAAAACTGCTCAAAGTTTTCATCAGAAGTCAGCATATAAACAGACCAAGTTTCAAATGGACGAAGTGCTTCACCCATCTCTTTATACATTTTTTCAACGGAGGGACGGTCGCTGAGACGTTCACCATATGGAGGATTTCCTACAATTACGCCATATTCCTTGGTCGTTGTAAAATCACGGACCTGCATTTGTTTAAAGTTAATTAAATCCCCAAGTCCTGCTTCCATAGCATTCTCTTTTGCGATTTCAATCATTTTATGGTCAATATCAAACCCTGAAATGTCTAATTCTTGATCATAATTGGCCAGTTCTTCAGCTTCCTCTCTGACTTTATCCCAAATCGATGAATCAATAATAGGCCAGTCCTCAGAAATAAAATCACGATTAAATCCTGGTGCAATATTTTGGCCGATTAACGCGGCTTCTATTGCAATCGTCCCCGATCCGCAGAATGGATCAACAAATGGACGGTCCGGAGTCCAATTCGTCAGCTTCACTAATGCCGCTGCAAGGGTTTCTTTCAATGGCGCTTCACCCTGCCCTGTTCTGTATCCACGTTTATGAAGGGCCTGAGGGCCGGTTGTATCAATCGTTAATGTGGCTTTATCTTTTAAAAGCGATACTTCTACACGATACAATGGTCCATTTTCATCTAACCATCCATCTTTTTTATACGCTTTTTTCAAGCGGTCCACTATGGCCTTCTTCGCAATTGCCTGGCAATCTGGAACACTGAATAATTTAGATTTGACCGATTTACCTGATACAGGAAATTCAGCAGTAACATCCAAATAATTCTCCCAAGGAAGTTTTTTTGTACCTTCAAATAGTTCATCAAATGTATAGGCCTTAAATTCCCCTACAAGAATTTTTACCCGGTCTGCTGTTCTAAGCCACATATTGGCTCTGGCAATGGCAAGCTCGTCTCCCTGAAACAGTACTCGTCCATTCTCGACTGTACATTCATATCCAAGGTCACGTACTTCCTGTGCGACAATTGCCTCAAGACCCATTGCTGCTGTAGCTATTAATGTAATCTTCATTGTTTCACCCTATCTACTTATATTACTTTTCCATTAAATGAAGTCGTTCGCGTCTTTTATCATACAACTCATACATTTTGAATGCAAACCAAATCAGCATTTCTCATCTATATTACCGCATTAAATCGTGGTTGGTTTCATCCAAAGCTTTGAAAAATCTGCATAGCCGAAATTCTTAATGCTAATATTCATAATATCATCTGAAAACAGTACACTTCGTTTGGAATAGTATAACGGAACAATCACAGCAGATTTCATTAATCTTCGTTCCATTTGTGCATGAAGCTCAATCCACTTTTCAAAAGGTGTCTTAGCATACTGGTTTAATATTGCGAAACGTTCTTCTTTACCACCTAGTACTTTAGCAAGTGGAGAGGAACTCAACAATAAAAAATGAAAAAAAGATAAGCTTTGATTCATTTCAAATACTTCTCCATGGATAAACAAATCTGTTTCATGATCTGTATATCCATTTTGCAGACTTTCTTCAAACGTGATTTCTTTTAATTCAACAGGAAGACCAGCAGTTTCCAAAATCCCCTTTAACCAAATAATAAGCTTTTCTGTATATGGAGAAATCTGTAGAACAAGTGGTTTGGATACTTCGATAAATGGAGCTTTATCCACTGTGTATGGCTCAGATGGGTAGCGCAAAATACCACTTTGATTCGGTATGGTTTTTGTATCCAATTGATTAATTTCGTTTCGCCGTTCACTGATTACATACTGGATATAATTTCTTACTTCCCGCCTTTTTATATCTGAATTACGGATTGCATTCATAATCACAAGACCAAAACCTGAATCACTCTCAACCTTATAGGTTTCAATATCATCCTCTTTTACAGAGGATCGATAAATAGTCTCAAACCCCCTCGGCACCTGAACAAATTCTATACAATCGAGCAGAGCTCTTTCCTTGTAATAGTCTTCAAACGCACGAAGAATTGTTTTTGTTTCATCATTTTTTTCTAAATAAAAGCTGCCCGTTCCAATTAATTTTCCATTGTTTACTTTATATATACTTGAGCTTAGGGTGCTTAAGAGATGCAATATATAGCTGCACTCTTGTTTCAAATTAATTTCTACCACATACTGTGCGGGGGAATGAATTCTTTGAACAATAAACCATATATCTCTGTGGTTTGAATGATCACGCAAAGATTCCAAGCATCTTACAACATCATCTGCTGTAAGATAGGAACCATCATGGAATTTAACACCTTTTCTTATGTAAATTCTTAACAGGCAATTCGAGCTTTCCCAGCTATGGGCAAGCTCAGGCAATATTTCATTGTTTTCAGTCAGATGAATCAGGCGATTATAAATATTGGAAACTAAGTTAGCGCTATGTGTATCAAGAGCTTCAAGAGGATGAAAGGACAAAAATGGGTCCTTTCTAGGAATGATGAGTTTATCCTTTCCCTCGTCATTAAACCCAAGCTTTGTTTGAAAGAGTCTCATCAGACGAAGCTTGCATTCAGTGGACCAATGAAGGGTTAGCCATTTTGCGCTTTTTTCAATTGATTCATGATTAATCATATATTCCATTTCTTTTTCAAAAATGGCTTCCACATTTTTGACCCACTCTATCTTAGTTGAATGTCCGCGCCCTTTTCCTGGCTGCAATCTAAACCACCCCTCCTCATGCCATCTTTGCATATATCTGGAGGTTTGCTTTGGACTAAGTTCGAGTAAATCCGCTATCTCTGCCTGTCTTACATTTCCCGTTTGAATATGCTGCCAAAGAGTCAGTAATTTAGGTTCCATCCTCTACCCCTTCCCAATAAAAGTAGACACTTATCAATTAATTGTCTATTTTCAGAAGTATCAGTCTAGTTTAATATAATCGATACAAAGGGGGTGAAACAATATGAAATTGAAGAATTTTCCACAAAATATTAAAGTACGGTTAGGCACATCCTTTTTTAACCGAATTGCCTCGAGCTCTGTGATGCCATTTATGGCTTTGTATTTTGCCCATGAATTGAACAAAATCTGGGCAGGTGTCTTCTTGATTTTTACCGTCCTTATTACATTTGTTGCTAACCTGCTGGGAGGATATCTATCAGACCGTTTCAAAAGGAAGAAAATTTTATTAATGACTTCCTCTACAAGTGCCTTCATGTTTTTGATGATGACTTTGACCTTAATCCCTAAGAATGACTGGGTTTGGCTATTTGCAATTTGCTATGTTGGATATATGATTTCAAGCAGTCTTGGAAGGCCAAGCATGAGTGCAATTATTATGGATTCTACTACAAAAGAGACAAGAAAATTTGTTTATGCTCTTGATTATTGGCTCATTAATTTATCCATGGCCATTGGGGCAGCAATGGGAGGACTTTTATACAGTAATCATCAACTTGAATTATTTATCATCTTAACGTGTACATCCACCTTCATTGCCATTGCTTATAAAATTTGGCTGATTGAAGGTACGGTCCGTCAGTTAAAGCAATCACATAAAAACTTTCTGATTGATTTACTTCATAACTATAAAATTGCCCTTCAGGATACTCGCTTTGTAAAACTCGTACTTGGATTCATGTTTATCCTTTCCGCTGAATTCTCACTAAATAGTTATATTGGGGTTCGATTATCAGAATCCTTTGAAGTCGTTAACGTATTCGGATACCAAATTGGCGGTGTCCAAATGTTAAGTTTGATGAATATAGAAAATATGTTATTAGTCGTCCTTTTAACGTTTATTGTTTCCAATATTACGAATCGTTTTTCAAATAAACGTGTGTTAATCATTGGCCTGCTTATTTATGGTGTAGGGTATACATTTGTTACATCAGCCAATAGCTGGTATATGCTCTTATTATTTGGGTTTATTGCCACGATTGGCGAATTGATGTATTCACCTGTTTATAATACTGAACAGGCAAATATGATTCCAGAGGATAAAAGAGGTTCCTATTCTGCTTTCAGTAATGTTTCCTATAATGGCGCCGACTTACTTGCAAGGTCAACCATCATAATAGGAGCATTTGCTGCTCCGATGATGATGTCCGTTTACATCGGCTTGGTTGTTGCGGTCGGAACATCCCTTGTATATATCAGCCTTTTTTATAAAGAAAAATATCAAAGAAACATCCAGACCAGTTCAGAGCAATAGTCTGGTTTTAGGTTTTCCATCACTTGGTACAAGCATTAAACAATTGTCATATAGTAGCACATAAAAAAGGCTGCCGATATTAGATCGGCAGCCTTTCATTCTTCCCTTAATGGAAGTAACTTTTATTCAGGTAATAATACATTTCCAAGATAACGTCCTGTAAGCCATGTTCTGTTCCTTCGTACTGCAATCGACTGGAATGTCTCGTACTCCGGTGGTAATCATCTATCTTCAGACTCCTACGAGTCTGCCCTTTCCCCTCGTTCATTTCCTTGGGAAAGGCGCCCCTACCAAATTTGGGTTTCTCGCTCGCGGGGTTTACCTCGTTCCACCCTTTTTGTTTCCAAAAAGGCTCCGTCACTGTGGCACTTTTATAGGTACCGGTGCCATATTCTAAAAGAACTTAGGCACTTTCCCAGCCGTCAGCCTGAAACAGACTGCCCTAGCTTATTGGTCTAGGCACGAACACTACAGGCATCTCAGCCTGTGCGAGCATGGACTTTCCTCTACAATTTGCATTGCAGCGATTACCCAGACGTTATCACATGCAAAATTCATTATACCCTCATTTCAGCCATAAAACAACTGTTATTATTTGGAAGTTGTTTTATTCGTATAGCTTACTTCCAAACACATGCTTTTCCAGGTTGGATAAGCGTTTTAAAATATCGAAATTGGTGGTACCTGTTGCTTGCTGTACTGGTTGTACTGTTCTTTTCGGCTGTTCTTCCAATTGCTTTTTCAGCTTCATATTCTCTTGCTGAAGGGTTTCAATTTCCTGATGAAAAACCTCATAATCCTTTATTACTAAATCCAGGAATTGATCAACATCTTCTTGCTTGTATCCTCTGACACCCGTTTTAAATTCTTTCTCTAAGATATCCTTTGCGGTCAACTTTGTTTTATCTGAGAGCATTTTATTCACCTCAAATTCATACGACTAATATATAATATTTTTTCAAAAAAAGTGCTGTTTGTCAATTTCCCTCTTAATAATCTTCCCATTGTGCCTCATCAATTAAACTTTGCAGGTCCCAAAATGTTATTTGAAGGATGGGATAATCCTGTTTTTTTTGTTTCTTTTTACCTTCAAACCAGCTATATTTAGGGCTTCCGTCCTTTTCATCATCGTACAATATTAACATTTCATCGCTTTTATCGACAATAAATTGGTTCTTCAGCTTTAACTGCCATGGTCCTTCATATGGTTTCTTTGAAATAGCCTCAACATAGTCTGCCTGGAGTAGTATTTCTTCATACAGTTCTTTAACCGGTTCTTTCCAATTCTCTTCCTGATTTAGATAAGGCAATAAAACGCCAAGCTTTAGATCTGGATACTCTTCCTGTAAGTCAAAAATGACCTGTGCAGTCCATAGTTCCACTCCTGGCTGCCCTGTAATCAGTACCCATTCCATTCCTTCCTCAAGAAGAGTTAACAAGCGACTCAGAAGTGCTTTTTTTATGTATTTGATACCCTCGTGATTTTGATCAAAAATACCAAGCTCGTGGGCCTTATATCCTGTTACAAAAACGACTTTTCCCATATAAGTTCACATCCATTTATACATTATACATGAAATCATAAAAGAAGAGGCTTTACGCCTCTTACTTTTAAAAGCCAAAGCCACTGCCACTACCTGGGCAACCAGGGCATTGCGGATTTGGTGCACCAAAATGCTGGGATTGTTGGGATACATTATTGGCAGTTTGGTAAGAGTGTGGGAAATGATGCTGATGTTGAAATACATGGTTATTCACTTCAAGAGTTTGAACAGGATGCACATGCGGAACTACATGTGTATAGCAATTTTCTTTAACGAATTGGATTGGCTTGTGGCAAACCGGCGGGCACACCTGCACCTTGTTACATCCTGGTATTTGAATAGGTCCACAATGTTGTTGATGATGACGACGACGACCGAACATACGCGTCTCTCCTTTCAGATATCTATATAGATTACATTAATAGACTATGAAATGTTGGATAAGACCGTACTGAGACATTTACCTATTTTCCGTTTATAAAAAAATGTTTCAGCAGCAGAGCTGCTACATGAGTATTAAATAGAAGTGAAAATCACCATCGATAATCCGATTACGACAAAAAATAAACAAAAGACAACCTTATGCATCCGCTTTATGCTCACTTCCTTTTACGTTTCCGTCAAGTGTATAACATTAATTTACATGGGATGCGCAAACATAACAACCATTATTTAGATTTCTTTCATTCCAATTTTTTCTTTATCTAATTTACGCTCCAGTCGGGAGATGCGGTGAAGGGTTGATTTCTCATGAATACCATGTTTATGAAATGAATATTTCCTAATTTCCAACAAAGCTTCATTAGAATACTTCAAAGCTATAGCATAATCCTTTTTCCTATGCTCAAAATATTTCGCCAGCTCAATCAATGAACAGCAAACAAGTTCTGATGTCTGTGCACCGCTCGCTTCTTCCCAAAGCTTTACTGCTGCCTCTTCATTTTTATTCTTTTTATGTTCGTTCGCCAGATGAAAGAGTACCTTCAGGCGTTCTTCATCGTGCTTCGATTCAGTAATTCCTTTTTCAAATGAACCTATAGCACGCTCCCGATCCTTTAAATGAGAAAACCACCTTGCCAGCTCAAATGAGTCCTCATGCTCCAATGCTTCATCGTTTAATAAAAGGGCAGACAAATGAATGTACAGGGTGATTAAAGATAAAATATCCCATTCATTATGCTTCATTATTTTAAAAACAGCTTCCGGATTTTGCCTATCCACGTAATCAAAATAAATGATAGGGGCGAGGTATCCCGGTACATCATCCTTTCTCTCAAAACCAAGTACCTCTTTTTCAACAACAGATAGCTTTACACGATCTAATTTGTTTTTCCACAGTCTTCTAGAAGCATGATATAAATCGAAATGACCGAAATCAGGTAATTTAGGTAAGTGCTGACGTAAAAGAGTATGCTGCGTAACTACCTGCGGCCAGTCAAATGCCTTTCCATTATAGGTGACCAATGTCTCATAATTCACTTTTTCCAAAAAGGTCTTGTAAAACGGAATTTCAAAGCCCGGTCTTGGCAGAAAATGTTGTCTGACCTTTATATGCCCATCCTCCAAAAAAGCATATCCGAGCAAAAAGATGGAAGTCCCCGCACCACCACCCAATCCGGTTGTTTCTGTATCAAAGAAAAACATTTGATTTGCTTCAAACCCTTTGGCGGAAAGAGGGTGCTTTAGGTCGCTCTCATTCCAAATCTTCACAATTTGTGGAAGCATATCAAATGTATACTTTCCATGCTGATAGTTAAGCGGATAGCTGACCTCCCTGATTAAGCAATATTCATTCTCGTAAATAACAGGAACCGCCCCGAATTCGCTCCATTGCTCAAAGAAAGGAATGTCCACATTTTCTAGAGCCATATCGGGTTTAGAAACTACTTCCACACGTTTTTTTGAGCCTTCGCTAACATTTGTGTTCAGATGTTTTTTCATCCGGTTAAGTTTATTTTTAATTGACATGTAAATGGTCACCGGCCATTCGGTTTCCAAGAATGGATAACACTTTAATGGAATCCTCCTTTAAAGACGAGCCAGTGCCTTCCATTCCTACACAGGATGGGCAGCCATTTTCACATGGACAGACTCTAATTGCCTGAATCGTCTCCTGAATAATTTGTTCGCTGTTTTCATACATATGTTTGCTTAAACCGATTCCACCCGGATAATGATCGTAAATAAAAATGGTCGGAAGCTCGTTATGTGTTGCCTTTACTTGAGGGTATACGTGAATATCCCCCGGGTCACACAGCACATAGACCGGAATGATGCCTCGCAGAGCGTGAGAGGCACCCATAAGTCCCTCCTCGAGTCGCTCTTCCTTCCAATCAACACTCCCTTCCTTTAGAGAGAGCATACATGCATTTGTATGAATTTCTTCTTCCGGTAAGTGAATTGGTCCCGATCCAATATTTTCATGTGAGTCAAATCTGATTTTCTTGAAGATCGTTGCCATTGCTCGAACGGAAACATCTCCAAATGTAATTTCACTTTTCGGATCAGCGTTTGTTCGGTCAATTTCCAGAACATCTACCTGAACTGCAAGATTGGCATCCGTATAGTAATCCACATTGACCTCGCGTACATAGGCCTTCTTTTCTTCCCAATCCAAATGCTCTACCTGATATTGGATTCCTTGGTGTAAGTAAATGGCTTCATCATGTAGAAGAGTCATCGCGGAGAATCGATCCGTTTCTCCGATAACCTGCACTTTTGGATTCGTTCGGTCTATAATGATCACATTCTCCTGCGAAGCAGATCTTAAACTGATTTCATGCGCCGGGAAAGCATCATTCATCCAATGCCATGTATCTTTATTTTTGTGCACTACATGTTCCTCTGCCAAATATTCCAGAATTTCCGTAACCTCAGCAGCTCCAAATTCCTCCCCTTCTTTAAATGGGATTTCAAAAGCTGCACATTTTAGATGATCAACAAGAATTACCAGATTATCAGGATTGATTCTCGCCGTTTCCGGACTCTTATTAAAGAAGTAATCAGGATGTTGAATGACAAATTGATCTAATGGACTGGAGCTTGCAACCATGATTATAAGAGCCTCTCCGTGACGTCTTCCTGCCCTGCCTGCTTGCTGCCAGGCACTGGCTATCGAGCCTGGATACCCTGTCATAATACATGCCTGGAGCTGTCCTATATCCACGCCCAGTTCAAGTGCATTCGTGCTGACAACCCCATAGATTGATCCATCTCGCAATCCCTTTTCAATTTGCCGCCTTTGTGTCGGTAAATATCCTCCGCGATAACCTGTAATCGCCTTCGGCCCCAGTTGTTTCGAAATCAATTCCTGTAAGTACGTAACCAATATTTCAACACGGACACGGCTGCGCGCAAATACAATGGTTTGGATTTTATTCTTTAATAGGGTGCTGGCTATCTTTCTGACCTCTAATATGGAGCTTCTGCGGATATTTAAAGGTTTATTGACGATTGGTGGGTTATAAAACACAAAATGCTTTTTGCCTGCCGGTGCACCGTTCCGCTCAATTAAGACCATTTTAGATTCTGTTAATTGTTCTGCAAGTTCCTTCGGATTGGCAATCGTTGCAGACGTACAAATAAAAATCGGATCACTGCCATAAAAACGGCAAATTCGCTTTAACCTTCTGATTACATTAGCTGTATGACTGCCAAATACACCCTTATACGTATGCAGCTCGTCAATAACAATATACTTCAGATTCTCGAATAAACTGACCCATTTCGTATGATGGGGTAATATCCCGGAATGTAACATGTCCGGATTGGTCATGACGATATGGCCGGCTTTTCGTATTTTTTGCCTGATACTAGTCGGTGTATCACCATCATACGTATAGCTGTTAATATCTGCATCTGCAGCATCAATCAGTTCCTCTAATTCAGATTTTTGATCATAGCTCAATGCTTTTGTCGGAAATAAATAAAGAGCTCTTGTATCTGCATTCTCAAGAATCGATTGGAGAATCGGTAAGTTATAACACAATGTTTTACCTGAAGCAGTAGGAGTGACCGCCACAATATTTTTTTTATCTCTTATATATTTATAAGCTTCGGCCTGGTGGCTGTATAGCGCTTCTATCCCTCTTTTTTCAAGGGCAGACTTTAACTTTTCATTTAATTCAGTTGGAAAGGGTGAATACGTAGCCTTTTTTTCATCTATGGTATGCCAAAAAGCAATATTGTCTTTGTATTGTTCATCCTGTGAAAAATCATTCATGAACTCCACTAAATTTTTCTTCCCAAACATGATGCACACCTCTTTTCTGTCATCATTGTACCGAATGAACGTTCCCTTGGAAAGGAAAAAGTCGCATCTTTTTCAAGATACGACCTTCCAATTATTGATTCACTTTTTCTATAAATGCGGTAATGGCAGTAGATACTTGTTCCGGGGTCTCAAATATTCCCATATGCCCAGCTTTATAAATAACTATTTGTGTAATATGCTCTCCGCTCACAGTAAATACTTTCTCTATCGGTACAACCTCATCTCTTGCACCGGCTACGAGAAGAGCTGGGATATTCGGCCTTTGCAACACATAATTCTTATCTTCACGATTTTTCATAGCCATTAAAGCGCCGATAATGCCCTTTGGTCTTGTTTCAACCCCTATATCAAACAATGTTTTCAGCATCTCTTGTTCACTTTCCCTTGTTTCCTTTGACAGCAATTTAGGAATCAGATCCTCAATAAAAGCGGATACTCCCTGTTCTTCTACTGTAGAGACACCTGCTGATCGTTTTTTCTTTGCTTCAGGGGAATCCGGCAGTGCTGTGGAATGAATGAGACCATATCCCCTAACAAGATCGGGATGATAATCTACAAAATCGAGAGTAATATATCCTCCCATTGAATGACCAAATAGATAAGCATCCTTTAAATCATATTCAATAAAGAAATTATACAAATCCTCTGCCATATCATGAATACCGTACCCAATCTTTGTAGTATCTGTATCGCCATGGCCCCTTACATCTACAGTAATTACACGATATGATTCTTTCAGATAGGGAATCACTTCTTTCCAGTAATCCTTACTTCCGCAAAAACCATGCAGTAATATAACAGGCTTTCCAGCGCCTTCTTCCTTAAAGGCTAATTTCACAAAGTTATTCTCCATTTATTTACACTCCTTTTCATTTATTGACGCGCATACTTTCTACGTTATAGGTGGAGCCTTTTACATTTATGTATTTTGATAGTAAAAAAGAGACAAGCCCAACTTCTAAAACTTTCCCTATATTTATCCCAATCATTTACCATTATCCATCCTGTTTATAACATTGCTTAAATATAAAGTAAAGCTGCCCTCTCATAGCCAAGTCTATGCTTTTCTTGCCTTACCACTCAACCCTTATCACCCTGATTATTTAACAATTAAGCATAGCCTGCATATGCTATATGTAGAATCATCAGAGGAGGAGAATATTTATGGCTCAAAACAAGAAGAATGGTGCATTTGAACCGCTCCGTAACTTCATTTCACAAATGGATGATTTGTTAACCGAAAACAATAGGAGCGGGCTATTACAGTCCATGGATGATTTTTTCCAAAACCAAAAAATGTTTGCAAGCTTTCCTGTTGAATGGGAAGAAACAGAAACCCATTATATTATTCAAGCTTCTATCGCGGGTGTCGATAAAAATTACATTGAAATTGATATATCTGGTAATAAATTAACAATATCATATGAAACGGAACGAAAAGTAAATAAAGGCGATCAAACATACGCTACTGAAAAACAAAAGAAATCGAGAAGCTTTACATTCCATTATCCAATTGACGAGGAACAAATTGAAGCTACCCACGAAAATGGCTTATTAACAATCAAAGTCCCCAAATCAAAAAAGAAACGCATATCTATCCGATAAACAAAAAACTGCCGATCTATAAACGGCAGTTTTTTATGTGGTTACTTTAAATATAGAACCTACACCTTTTACTAAATTGGATACCTGATTCATTGAATTTAACATCATTCCCGCAGTATCAATCATTTTATTAAAATCAATACTGCCTTCCTGCGTTTTGAATTGATTAAGAACCGATGAAAAATTACTGCCCTGATTTTTTTGCATAAAGCTTTGTTTTGGATATGGATTGGTGATAGCTGTATTCATCTGCTGTGAAGGATAAAAATCCTCATCCTTTGAATATAATGGATTTTGAAAAGGATTCAACTGCTGTTTTGGGTATTGATTCGGCATTTCCTGCTGCGGATAGCCGTAAAATTGTTGATCTTCCATCATACCGGCTGAAACTGGCATACTTCCTGGATATTGCTCCATATAGTATGGATTAAAGGATGGCTGTTGATACATTTGGTTAGGATAGTACGGTTGGTAAGCAAGGTTTCCTTCAAACGGATTCATTTGTTGTTGCTGAATAGCCTCCGGTCCCCAAATACCCTGTGGCTGAACCTGAGGAGCCGCAGTACCAGCCGGATAAATATTTCTATATTCATATGAAGGCACGTAGGCTGCAACCGGCATTCCATAATAAGGATTAAAATCACCATTACGCTTTCTAGCTTTTTTCTCAAATAGTGGTTTAAGCATAACTCTCCCTCCGCTCTAACTCTATACTTATACAGTATGCAGCATCTGGGATTGGGTGCTCCGCTACTCCACGTTCGCTTCCTCCATCCGAATCTGTTCGAGTACAAACAAAGCAGCATTGCAATGTTTAATAAATCTGGATTTGCTTGATTCCGGAAAGTAACAATGGACAGAAACCTGCAAAACATTATTATGGGTATTCTTAATCTGCATGAGAGATAGATATTTAGGACTTTTATCCGCTACCCATTGCTCAGCCTCAATCAGCCATTCATCTGCAAGCTGCTTAGTATGGTCGGCGAACGGCTTAATCACAGTGTGAAAATCAGCACGCTCTTCCGTTTCGCGTGCTTCTCTATAGATTTTTTCAGCATTATTAACGATCTCTATCAAAGCGATTGTCTTTTGATAAAAGTTATCTTTCATATACATTACATCCTTGTTCTTTTTACCTAATCTAAACAGAATTTCAGAAAAAATGATACTATCTTGTTTTTTACGTCAAATGAGCCAATTTCAATATGGACAGTTGTGTATCATGTTTGTAATCCTCAATAAAATCATTCATTTTAATTTGAATATCTGCCATATCCATATCAATCTTCCTGGCTTCAGTTTTGATTGTATACGTGAACTCGGCTATTGTATCATTTACTTCATTATCTGTTTTTCTAATTATTTCTTCCTCGAGGGCTATTATCTCCTGCTCCAATTCCTTCAGCAATGTGATGATATTTTCTTTGGAACTCATGCACCTCACCCTTTCCTGATTCTTATACACTAATGGTTTCGATTTAACTATTGCAATCCCTTCATAGACGACAAAACTAGAAGAGTATCGGCAAAGAAAACAGAGACGGCGCACGTAAATGCTTCCTTCGACAACTTGCATAAACTCTCTAAACATAGACAACCTATTGAATAGGAGGTGTAGTCATGAAGAAAAATACATCAGCTGCTCAAGAGAAAAAAAAGAAAAGCAATAACGCATCCAGCAAGCATACAGGCAATCCAAAACTAGATGGTCCGGATAAACCATCAACTTAAATTAGCTGCTACTTACTTAATAGCCGGAGGATTTTATATTCTCCGGTTTTTATTATTCTCTTTCGCTTAAAAGATGACCCCGGTAACATTCTTCTATATAATCATATACTCTAACCTTTTTATCTAAAAAGTACCTTTGACGAATCCAGCCAATTTATTATAAACTTCGAAGTGCCTTAGTTTCGTTTACACTCTATTAATTTAGTAATTATTGAAAGAAAAATGCACGTTTTTCTTATCACAAATTTACATAAGTGAGTATCTGTACCAATTATTTAAACTTTCTCTGTAAGTAATAATGAATTTTACAATTTTGATGCTATTTTTGTTATGATAAGGATGGGCTTGGAGGGATACTATGTCTATAAAATATCCTAATGGAAAACAATATAACCCGATTGAGAAAACCGGCAGCAAAGTACTGAAACAGAAAAAAGTGAATTATTCTAATCGGGGAATGACATTGGAGGATGACTTAAACGAAACAAATCTTTATTATATAGAGAATAACATCGCAATTGTTCACAAAAAGCCAACACCTGTTCAGATTGTAAATGTGTCTTATCCTAAGAGGAGCGCTGCAGTCATAAAAGAAGCCTATTTTAAGCAAGCCTCCACAACGGATTATAATGGTGTATATAAAGGCAGATACATTGACTTTGAAGCGAAGGAAACCAGACAAACAACCTCTTTCCCTTTAAAGAATTTTCATGAACACCAAATTATCCATATGCGCAATATCATTAAACATGGCGGGATAGCCTTTATTATTATGCGTTTCAGTGTAACTGAGGAAATTTACTATTTACCGGCTGAGACACTCATCTATTATTGGGAAGAGATGCTATCTGGCGGTAGAAAATCTATACCAAAAAAGGATATCGAACATACAGGTGAAGTGATTCCACTTGGGTTTTCACCAAGAATTGACTATATTAAGATAATTGACAAAAAATATGGTACCCAACTATTTTAATTGGTCCTTTATCCTGAAAGGAAGGTATGTAACACAATGTCAGATCAATATAAAACGAGGACAGAAAAAAGGAAATATGCAAAATCCAAAAAAAATAATAAACAAAAGAAACAATCTAAATCATCATTATTAAAAAGAACCTTAATTGTTTTAGCTGCACTATTTATTATTGCAGGTATTTCAGTCGGAGGAGTTTTTGCATACTGGGCTGTCACTGCTCCAGAGATCGATGATAGCGCCCTGATTGATCCTATTTCTTCGAAAATCTACGATAAAAACGGAGATGTATATACAGAAGTAGGCTCAGAAACAAGAGATTACGTCGATTATAAGGATGTTCCTAAATTAATGGAAAATGCCATTCTGGCAACTGAAGATGTACGTTTTTATAAACATCACGGAATTGATATTATCCGAGTTGGCGGAGCTTTAATTGGAAACATAACAGGCGGCTTCGGCTCTCAGGGTGGAAGTACTATTACCCAGCAGGTAGTGAAAAACTCTTTCCTTAAATCAGAAAAAACCATTAAACGTAAAGTACAGGAAATGTACCTTGCTTTTCAACTAGAGCAAAAATACTCTAAAGAACAAATTTTTGAAATGTATGTTAACAAAGTATATATGTCATCCGGAGTCCATGGGTTTTCCACAGCATCCAAGCTGTATTTTGGCAAAGAATTGAATGAGCTTACCTTGTCTGAAGCTGCCACACTGGCAGGTATGCCCCAAAGCCCAAATAATTACAACCCGTTTACGTATCCCGAAAAAGCGGAAAAACGAAGAAACATCGTACTTAAGCTAATGGAAAAAGCTGGTTTCATCACTGCTGAAGAACGCGAAAAAGCGCAAGCCGAAAGTGTTGAAGATAGCTTAGTTCCAGAAGATAAACGAGAAAAAACATCCAATACAAAAATTAACGCAATTGTCGATCAAGTTATCGATGAAGTAGAAGAAATTGGCGACTACAATATATACACTGATGGCCTTCAGGTTTATACTTCCATCGATCCTGATGCTCAGGATTTAATGGAAGAAATACTAGATAGTGATAAATATATCGCATACCCCGATGATAAATTCCAGGCCGGTACTGTCTTTATGGATACAAAAACTGGTGAAATCCTTGCAATTGGCGGTGGAAGAAACCAGGAAGTTGCCCGTGGCTTTAACTATGCGACAGACTTAAAATCTAGGCAGCCTGGTTCGACCGTTAAACCAATCCTGGATTACGGTCCGGCAATCGAGTATTTGAATTGGTCAACCGCTCACCATCTTGAAGATGAGCCATATAAATATAATTCCGGCCAATCAATCGGCAGTGCTACAGGTACGTATAAAGGGGATGTCACTATGCGTGAAGCACTGTATAAATCCTTGAACGTCCCTGCCGTTAAAACACTTCAAGAGGTTGGTGAGGAAAATGCCGGCAAATTCGCGAAAAAATTAGGCATTGACTTCGGAGAAATATATGAAGCTTCCGCAATTGGCGGTGTACAAAAATATGCTTCACCTTTAGAAATGGCCGGCGCCTATGCTGCTTTCGGTAATGAAGGAATCTATACCAAACCGCATGTAGTAAAAAAAGTTGTTCTTAGAGATAATGATACAGTTGTTGAAACTGCACCTAAATCTGAGGTAGCCATGAAAGATTCTACAGCCTTTATGATTACAAATGTTCTGCAGGATGTTGTAACAAAAGGTACCGGTACTGCTGCTAATATACCAGGCCTTCATATTGCAGCTAAGACCGGTACAACTAACTATTCTGCAGAAGATCGTGCCAAACATAATATTAGTAAAAGCAGTTCACCGGACGCATGGTTTATCGGATATACAACGAACTTTACAATGTCTGTTTGGACTGGGTATGATCAGCAAATGGAAAATCCCTTAAGTAAGCAGGATACAAAAATTGCTGCACAAATTTTTAAAGCGATGATGGGCAAAATGTCTGAGAATGTGTCAACAGAGAATTTTAAACAGCCAAGTTCCGTAGTAAAGGTTGGCATCGAGAAAGGTACTTTCCCTGCTGTTAAAGCAAGTGAATATACACCAAGCGATAAAATCTCGTATGAGTACTTTGTCAAAGGGCATGAACCATCCAGAACATCAGAAAAATACACAAAAATTGATGCCCCTTCCGGTTTGAATGCTGCATATGATGAAGCAACTAATCGGATAAATGTCAGCTGGAACTATGATTCTTCCAAGGAGGCAGAATTCAATGTTCAAGTTGCTGTAGATGGCGGAGACAGACAAACGTTAACCACTACAAAGGAAACTTCCTTCAGTCTCGATGCTCCAGAAGCCGGCAAAAAGTATACGTTCTATGTAACGGCTACTGTAGACGGCCAGGATAGTGACTCAGCATCTACTTCTGTTTCTATTCCTGAGGCTGCTCCAGAGGAGGAAGAACAGCCAGAACAGCCAGAAGAGCCAACAGAGGACAATACAGAGGATCCAAACCAACCTAACCCAGACAATGGCACAGGTAATGAAGAAGATCCGAATGAAGGTAACAATCCTGACGAAGGTACTAACCCTGGTGAGGACACCAATCCTGACGAAGGTAACCCTGATGAAGGCACTAATCCTGGTGAAGAACAACCTGTCGAAGAACCTGTAGAAGATGAAGAGCAGGAACCTGGTAATAACGGCAACAGTAATGGAAACGGCACTGGAAACGGTAACGGTAATGGAAGATCTAATACGAATTCCATAAATAACAATACAGATGATTCTCAGCCTGACGAAACATCATTTTTGTTCCCACCCGCTATTCAAGAGTTGCCAAGACATATACGTAAAATAGCCTAAATCAAAAAAGAGATCGGACTTAAAAGTCCGATCTCTTTTTTCAATCTCCATCATGTATACTTATTTAAAGCTGCCATTTTGGCCGCAATCTTGATCTGCTCTTCCATTAAGCTTTTTAATTGCATAAAGCTTGGGTAAAAGTATGGCCTTGCCAATATAAAGGGCAAACGCTCTTCCACGTTCACTGGTTTCCCCTTTAATTCCTTTAGGCATACAGGGAAGCCGCATAAATTTACAGGTACTTGATTAGACCAATACATGAACGATATATATAGTACAATACCTTTTAACATATATGGTTTAATTTCCTGCTTTTCTCTGTTAGCGAATATTATCTCTAACTGTCGTACGATTTCCGCCCATTCATTCGTCAGCTGCTCCCTTATAACAGAGAAATCCTCCCAGGGCCTGTACAAATCATTGCCTTTATAATAATAATACTCATATGGAAAACCAAGATTAAAAGTATCGTTATTCCATCTCAAGAAATCAATTTTATCAAGTTGATTGTACTCAAAATTAAAAGGTTCAAGATTTAATTCTGGAATATTCATTTTCCTTTTCCTGCTGCTTTCATTCTTTTTTTCCCTTCACGGCACAGTAGAAGCATAGGGCACTCCTCACATTTTGGCGATTGAGCTTTGCAATGGTATCTACCAAAGAAAATCAATCGGTGATGGGTAATCGACCATTCCTCCTCAGGGATTCTTCTCATCAGTGTTTTTTCAACCTCTAAGACGGAGTCCTTCCACCTGCATATACCTAGCCTTTTACTTACTCTCTCCACGTGTGTATCCACAGCGATTGCGGGTGTTCCATACGCTACTGAAACAACCACATTCGCTGTCTTTCTCCCCACTCCGGGTAGCTCAACTAATAAATCCCGGTCATTAGGAACAACCCCATTGTATTTTTCCAGAATAATTTGCGATAACTTCTGAATATTTTTCGCTTTGTTTCTGTATAAACCAATTGAACGAATATCATTTTCCAATTCACTAAGCGGTACAGAAAGGAAATCCTCTGGTTTTTTATATTTTTGAAAGAGATTCTTCGTTACTTTATTCACCAAAGCATCCGTGCACTGTGCCGATAATACTACCGCCACAGTTAATTCGAATGGATTGGAATGATTTAATTCGCAATGGGCCTCAGGAAACATCCTTGCCATTTCGTCGAGACAATAACGAATTTGTGTATTGGTAAGCATCTAAATCCCCCTCCCTTTATTCTTTATTTTTCGCGAATAAAAAGACCGGATAAAAGGATCTATCCTGGTCTATCAATTAAAGTCTATTCGAGCCAATTATATAATGGCAACTCTTTAGCAACGGGAACAGTTTTAGCAGGACTTTTTTTCGTGTAGTTTCTGAAGCGTTCACTGTATGCCTTTGCTTGTTCCAACGTTTTGATACTGTGTTTCTTCCAATCGAACAAAATCCGATCTATATACCTGAAACTGAGCTTTCCGGAGATAACGGCTTCTTTAAGAGCGGCCTTAACCAAATCAGGTGAATGCTGATCCTCATCCAGCCACATCGTTAATGTTTCACCCTCAAAAGGTGATAACGGGCGACCAAATTCCTTTTCAAATATGGTATATAAGGATTCACTCTTAATTACTTTCTCTTCAAAGTCGGTTTGCTTAGCTTCTTTTAAATAATGATAAGCCAATTTTTCAAATAATGGCTTGATTGAATAGCTCTCATAACCTGGTTTTTCATCCTCTGTAATATCTAAGAAACCATGCTGAACCAGTTTTCTGAGCAGGTTAGTACAGTCCATTTCAGTGAGGTTCATTACAGAAGAGATTTCAGCAGGAGTGGGAAATGAATTCCCGTTCATCGAAAAGTTTTCAACATGCAGTAAAAGCATCATCTCTTGTTCATTTAATCCCATCTCTTTGTAACTGCTTAACAAATAAGAGGGTATGACAACATTCGCCTGCTTAATCCAATTCGACAGATTTTTTATAGTCATAATTCGACACCTCACCTTTTAGTATACCATGTATGCTGATTTTGAAGTACGGAAAAATAAAACCTGACAATAAAATAAATTGCCAGGTTTTATTTGACTATTAAGGATATAGACGATTTAAAAGACGAGGGAATGGAATCGTTTCACGAACATGTTCCACACCGCTTATCCAAGCAACCGTTCTCTCTAGCCCAAGACCGAAACCAGAATGAGGAACGGAACCATATTGACGTAATTCATAATACCATTTGTAAGCATCCATACTTAAATTATGTTCATCAAGTCTTGCTTTTAATAAATCCATATCGTGGATACGTTCTGAACCACCAATGATTTCACCATAGCCTTCCGGTGCAATTAAGTCAGCACATAAGACAACATCATCACGATCAGGAGCAGGCTGCATATAGAACGGCTTAATTCCTGTAGGATAATGGGTGATAAACACAGGCTTATCATAGCTTTCTGCAATTGCTGTTTCGTGAGGAGCACCGAAATCATCGCCCCACTCGATATCATCAAAGCCCTTCTCATGCAAGAATTTAATTGCATCATCATACGTAATTCTAGGGAATGGTGCTTTGATATTTTCTAATTTGGAAGTATCTCTTCCTAGAGTTTTTAGCTCAATCACACAATTTTCCAGTACAGATTGAACGATATAGGAAACATATTGCTCTTGAACTTCTAAGTTCTCATTGAACTCCACAAAGGCCATCTCTGGTTCAATCATCCAGAATTCGATTAAATGGCGACGCGTTTTGGATTTCTCAGCACGGAAAGTTGGACCGAAGGAAAATACTTTTCCAAGTGCCATTGCTGCCGCTTCCATGTATAATTGTCCACTTTGAGATAGATAAGCATCTTCATCAAAGTATTTCGTTGCGAACAATTCTGAAGTACCCTCTGGAGCACTTCCTGTAAGAATCGGTGGGTCTACTTTTACAAAGCCCTCTTTATTAAAGAATTCATACGTAGCACGAATGATCTCATTACGAATTTTCATGACAGCATGCTGGCGCTTTGAACGAAGCCATAAATGTCTGTGATCCATAAGGAACTCAGTGCCATGCTGTTTCGGTGTAATTGGATAGTCAATCGCTTCTGCAATTACTTCAAGACCTGTTACAAGGAGTTCGTATCCAAATGGGGAACGCTCATCCTCCTGAACAATACCTTTCACCCATACAGATGTTTCCTGTGTAATCTTCTTAGCAGTATTAAATAATTCTTCATCTACCTCTGCTTTAACGACTACGCCTTGAATAAAGCCTGTACCATCGCGCAGCTGCAAGAAAGCAATTTTTCCTGAAGAACGTTTATTGGCGATCCAAGCACCTATCTTAACTTCTTCGTTAACATATTTATATACTTCATTAATTGTACATTTCACATTTTTTCCCTCCAAAGCTTAAACAAAACCAGGTTATGTACCCTATTCATTATACAAGTACCAAAATGGACAAGCAAATACAAAATTTAACCTGTATATGAAATCATCCATTATTTCATCGATTATTTTGCAGAAAGCATCCAACTCACTTACTCGTCCTTTAAGAAACCTTCAAAGCCCTTCATTTTTCTTCAGTCCATATGGAAATGAAATGGCTTAAATTAATAACCATTCATCCATAAACCCCTTAAAGATCGTTCAGGTATCTTCCTTAAGGGGCTCTTTCGGTTTATCGTCTGCCTACGAATCCTATTTATTGAGCCTTTGTTGCTGATTTATTTATCACATATTCCTTTATACGTTTAACAGCTTCCTGAAGTGCTTCTAACGATATAGCATACGATAAGCGTATATTATCAGGTGCTCCAAAGCCAGAACCGGGAACTACGGCTACCAGAGCATTTTCTAATAGATCTTCTACTAAATCATCTACACTGTTAAATCCACACATCTCTGCCGTTTTTGAGACATTCGGGAACAGGTAGAATGCCCCCTGAGGTTTCAGACAAGTCAATCCCGGTATCTCAAGCAATTGCTCGTAAATAGCATCCAATCTTTGTTCAAACGCGCTTCGCATAATCTCAACTTGATCTTGCGGTCCTGTATAGGCTTCAATTGTTGCATATTGTGCGGTCGTCGTCGGATTGGAGGTACTGTGGCTTGCCAAGTTCGTCATTGCTTTAATTAACGCCTGGTCACCTGCTGCATATCCAATTCTCCATCCTGTCATGGAATGGGATTTGGAAACACCATTAATGACGATTGTTTGCTGCTTAAGCTCTTCGGAAAGCTCTGCTATCGATACATGCTGGTGGTTGTGATAGACCAATTTTTCATAGATTTCATCTGAAACTATAATAATATCATGTTTTAAACATACCTCACCAATCGCCTGTAATTCTTCAGCCGTGTATATCATACCGGTAGGATTGCTTGGTGAGTTGATAATAAGCGCTCTCGTTTTTTCAGTGATTGCTTTTTCAATCTGTAAAGGCGTTACCTTAAATTGATTTTCTTCTTTACCTTCAATATAAACAGGCACTCCATCTGCCAATTTAACTTGTTCCGGATAGCTTACCCAATATGGAGTAGGAATCAGCACTTCATCCTCTTCATCCAAAATTGCCTGAAAAAGTGTATATAAGGCGTGCTTGGCACCTGAAGCAATAAAAATTTGGTCGTTACTATATGTTAATCCTTGATCTTTTTGCAGTTTATCTGCGACAACCTTGCGCAAGGATTGTAATCCAGCAGAAGGTGTATACTTTGTGTGGCCATCCTGCATGGACTTTTGTGCTGCTTCGAGTATGTTAGCGGGAGTATTGAAATCTGGTTCTCCTGCTCCAAGTCCAATAATGTCCAGACCCTGGGCTTTAAGCTCTTTTGCTTTGGCCGTTATCGCTAGTGTTGATGATGGTGTTAATGCTGATACTCTTTTTGCTAATTTCATCCGGTTCCATCTCCATCCTACAAATTATCGTAATTACGTATTAAATTGCCTGTTTTGAAATTCAGATAATAATACCCATAAAGGTCTTTATTATTTTTATAGGTTACTTCCCATAAGGGTTGATTATTTTCCATTCCCAATTGGGCAAATACAATCTCCTTCACATTCTTTTTTTCTTTCACAATTTCTATGGCTTTATTTTTACTAATACCTTCTGAGAGGGCAATAATCTGGCTTTTCTTTTTCTTATCATCCGGCACCCAAACACCAATTTTTTTACCATCTGCTGTTTTTCCAGTTATTACACTCCATGTCTCATTTCCATTATATAAATAGAAATCATCCACTTCTGTCAGTCCAGCTGTTTCTCTGGCAATATGTTCTGCATTCTTTTCAGCGTCCTTCCTGGTGCTGTCACCAGCATAGATTGCCTGAAGAAAAAAGCCACTGCCAATCAGGATAATAATCACTATGCTCCAAATTACTTTTTTCATATCTATTTCCTTTCAAATTATGTACGGTATATTGAAAAAACGGCTGTTTGTTGATCTTGTTTATCTAATGCCAAGCCAAACATTAAATTTTCTTTTTTTAATGTTTTATTTAAAGAATCGACGATTTTATATAAATCATTCGTGTATGTCAATTTAACACTTGATAAAAGCTCTACCTTACTATCCATTGTAAATCCTCCCAAAACGTAGCGCTCTAGTTCACATTATACCAAAATAAAATTGCAAATAGCTTTACTTTACTAAAAAAGCGAGCCAAACATTGTTCCCTTACATATTCCTGTATATCGGCTTTACGTAATTTAGACCATGTTCAAACTTACTTCTCTCACTACGAAGCAAATCATTCTCGATCAAGAACCATATGCTGTCTTTTTTATAATCAGGAGAAGTATTAAGTAAGCTTCTTAAATTAATGATTATCTCCGATAATAAATCCTCATCTGGAATCATGCTGTTCATTTCGACTGGAGCTTCAACCATGATAATCTTGGAACGGCCATGATAAGCATGGTGAACCTGATCCCAACCAGTGTAGTTCATTAAGAGGATTGATTGGTCAACAGCAAGATGATTTCGCAGCATTTTGATGGCAGAACCGGAGGATAGTCCCTGAGCCTGCAACTGTATGTGTGCTAATTCTGCTAATCCCTTCATATCATTATATATTTTTTTTAATGATTCTTGTGATTGAAAAAGAAGGATTAAGTTCTTTTGTTGCTTTTTCACGAAATCAATTAGCCTATCTCTCGATTTTAGATTCAACATCGTTAGGTATTGCTCTTTTACCGGTGGAATCAACAGGTTACTCATCTTGTTTTCCTGAATACCTAATTTATCTGAAATATAATTGAAGGAACCTCCTACCGTCAAGACATCTGAAATAAATAAAATATGGCTATCCGGCCGTAATACATTACGATTTATCCAATCTGAGGACGATAATGGCTGGGCATAAATTTGTACTGAATTTCTATTCCCCTTCATGTTCCAACTGGTCCAAACCTCATCATTCGTGCCATGACTCTTAAAGAGCCTATTCAAAGTAACTCGGAATAAATTTATTTCCCCCGATAATTTTGTTAATTCATCAATGATGTTAAATTGGCTTCGCTTTAATTTTTCAATTGGCACTTGGTTCAATTCTGCAAGGATTTGTTGAAATTGTACAACTATTAAGCCGAGAGAGTCATACAAATCATTGGCTTCTTTTAACAATTGATCCATGTATTTTTTATTCTCCAGCTCAGAAAAATCAAGCTTGCACTGCACTCTAGGTCCATCCATATCCTTTTTGCTTTTCATTCCATATGTGAATATGGCCTCAAAAAAACTCTCCACACTGCTTGCGATTTCTTCCAATAAAACAGCCAGTTGATTTTCATTATATGGACCTTTCGTTTTTTCCTTTAAAAGCACTATGACAGACCTCAATAGTTGCCGATTATCCAAAGTTCCAATTTTATTCAAGAGATTCCTCACTTCTACATAGCTCAGCTCTTTCGTTAATCCGCTTTGAACAGAGGATGGAAAATAATTTGCTTCCTCAAATACAATATTAGGGCACTCGCTTAAGAAATCCCCTGTTTGAATATCCGAAATAAGACTGTCATGAGTAGTGAGAATAATCTTTGCCTGCTTTGCAGCCAGCATCTGTCTTGAATAGAAGTCCCGCTCCGTCCACGGCTTAAGCAAGCGGGGATGTAAATTGGCATGGTGGGCTACTTCCTTCCAATATTCTCTTCCGCCCGAGGATAAATTAAGCTCTTCTAAACAGCCTGTGTTTGTCATGGTCAGCCAGACTAATATTTGCATTTTTGCGATTGTGCTTTCGTAATTTTGTTGTTTTTCCCGCATGGATTGCTCAAACTTCGGCAAACTTAAATACTGCTCCTTAGAATGCAATATACTAACTTGCTTTTGAATCATACTAGAAGAATAATCCCTCTGAAAAATACCCATTAACTGTTCTGCTGTATGTTTAGTATGAGTAGCAATGGTTACCTGCTCATGATTTTCACAGGCATATTCATAAAAGGCTTTGATATGCTCAGAAAAATCCTGGGAACCATCTTCTACTAAACTAACCTTATGATTCTTAAAGCTCTGCTTCAACATAGTATGTAAATCTGTTTCATCAAGAGAATGATGTTGTTTTTCATTCTGCTGTTGTGTAAGACTTTCAATTGAATTCTGCCTAACGATTGCGATACCACGATAAATATCCAGATCTGGTCTCCATGGCTCACTCATCGTTGAATATTCATTTAATATCTCAGCCAATAATTCTTTAAGCTCGCTTTTTAATAAAAAGGATAATCTATATAATGACTTTATAGTAGGTTTCGGCAATTTCTTTAATTGTTTGTAAAACTCGATAAACAAGAGAGCCGTTACATAAGCATCACTGTCAGCTTGATGTGGCCGCTCATGAAGAAAACCATAGGCTTTTCCTAATTCCTCCAGTTTGAAACTGGACATTCCTGGATTGACAATTTTCGCTAATTCTACTGTATCTACGGTATATCCAAGAAACCTCTCATAGCCTACCCGTTCCAATTCAGCCTGTAAAAATGTCAAATCGAACAGTACATTATGAGCAACAAAAACAGCATCATCCAATACACCAATAATGTAGGGTGCCAACTCTTTAAAGGTCGGTGCATTCTCCACGTCCGCATCCGTTATACCAGTTAATTCCTGTATGAATAGAGGGATGGACCTCCCTGGATTTATGTAAGATGAATATTGGTATGTGATCTCACCATTTTCAATGACGTTAGCCGCAATTTGAATGATGCGATCTCCATTTTTAGGGTTATTACCTGTAGTCTCCAGATCGATTACTACATACTTACTTTTCATATTTAACACCTGCTCACTTCTTCTCTAACTTACTCCTGTTTAGCTGATGGAAAAATTCACAACGGCACCTATTTTTCCTATTTTATTTTTCTCGGGTACCCTATAATACACTCTTCATATCTTTTATCGTTACCCATTATCTACTGTTATATCAAAACCAGCCTTATTAATCAAAGAAGAATGAAGAGTATTGGGTTAATAAAAAAACAAACTCTGATTTCCTTAAAGATTTAAGGGAATCAGGGTTTGTTAATTAAACTAAGTCATTAAATGATCGTTGCCTCAGGTTCGACTCCGAGCATTTCAACAATTGTATTATACTCATCTAGAACAGCCACTTTTGGCCGATGGCTCCTTACATAAGCTTCTTCTATTAATCCATAAGAAATAATGATGACTTTATCGCCTTCCTGAACCAAACGGGCAGCAGCTCCATTTAGGCAAATGACGCCACTGCCTCTTTTACCGGGAATGATATACGTTTCAAAACGGGCTCCATTGTTATTATTTACAATCTGAACTTTCTCATTTGGCAGCATATCAACCGCATCTAATAAATCTTCATCAATTGTAATACTGCCTACATAGTTTAAATTTGCCTCCGTAACTGTTGCTCTGTGAAGCTTTGCTTTCATCATATTGCGAAACATAATCTTACCCCCTTGTATGACTATAGATTTATGATAATGTTGTCGATTAAACGAACAGACGTATATTGAACCGCCACTGCAAAGATGATCTTTTGATCATGCTCTGTAATCTCACCTAGTTCAGGATAGGATAATCCATCAAAATAATCGATTTGACCATTGATATGAGACTGCAAATACTTTTTCCCCTTTTCAAGCGCTTCCGTGGGACTGGCACCTTTTTGCAGCTCAGCTTTCACTTTGCAAAGACTTTTATAAATAAATGGTGCTTCTTCTCTTTCCTGTGCTGTTAGATTAATATTCCTGGAGCTTAACGCAAGATCATCCTCTTCACGCTTAATCTCAACACCTACCAGCTCAATCGGGAAATTAAAGTCATGGATAAGACCTTCTACTACAGCGACCTGTTGAGCATCCTTCAGTCCAAAATAAACACGGGTCGGTTGGACAATTGTGAACAGTTTTGTTAAAACAGTCGCCACTCCATCAAAGTGGCCTGGTCTGGATTTTCCGCAAAGAACATCAGTGCGTTCATGCACTTTTACTGTCAGGGTTTGCTTATCCCCATACATTTCCTGGACTGTGGGATAAAACAAATAATCCACCCCTGCATTTCGTGCCAGCTCTTCATCCCGCTCCATATCTCGTGGATATTTATCAAAATCCTCATTAGGGCCAAATTGCAGCGGATTGACAAATATACTGATAACCACCACATGGTTATTCTCTCTAGCTTCTTGAATGAGCGAAAGATGTCCTTCATGCAAATACCCCATAGTTGGGACAAATCCGATGGAATGGTTCTTTCCCCTCTCTAGATTAAGTACTTCACGCAGTTCGTTTATCTGGCTGATAATCTTCATTTTTCTCCTCCATACAACGAGGCCAGTTCTTCTTCCCTCATCGTGAATGAGTGATCACGATTCGGAAAAACACCCGATTTTACTTCTTTTATATGCTCAGACAATGCATGACCAATTACATCATTTAAATTAGCATAGGATTTTACAAACTTGGCCACTCTGCCAACACCATATAACAAAACATCATGGTAAACGAGTACCTGGCCATCCGTACCTTTTCCGGCACCAATCCCAATTGTCGGGATTATTAGTTCATTCGATATATGTTCAGCGACTTGATAAGGTACACATTCGAGCACAACGGCCATTGCCCCGGCTTCTTCGCATTTTTTTGCATCCTCAAGCAGTTTAATTGCCGCCTCGCTAGTTTTACCCTGGACTTTATAGCCTCCAAGTACACCAACTGATTGCGGCGTTAAGCCTAAATGCGCTACTACCGGTATACCTGCATCTGTCATCGCTTTTATTTTGGTAATGACATCTCCGGCACCCTCCATTTTGACCGCATCAGCCCCTGCCTCCTGCATAAGTCTTGCAGCATTTTTTAATGCTTCCTCATTTGTTGTGTGATACGTCAAAAACGGCAGATCTGTCACGATAAATGTGTTAGTGGCCCCTCTTTTAACAGCCTTCGTATGATGAATCATATCCTCGATAGTGACAGGAACAGTAGAGTCATATCCTAAAACAACCATTCCAAGGGAATCACCTACAAGAATCATATCGACCCCGGCTTGTTCTGCCAGTTTAGCAGATGGATAATCATACGCAGTCAGCATTGAGATGTTCTCACTTTTTTCTTTTAGTTTCAAAAAATCCGCAGCAAATTTCATTTTCTCTTTCCTCCTTTTTATTCCGAGGAGAGAAAAACCTATTTACCCAATAAAAAAATCCTTCTTATTACAGAAGGATTGATTGGCATAATAGCTTTTATCCCTCTGTCCCGGTCCGTTCTTGGATACAGGCAGAATTATAAATCTATTTAAATGACTAAAATACAAGGTGCAGGTCGTTTCCGCTCCCGCCCTTCTATGAATTATAACATTCAGTCATTTTTATATGCCATATATTAACTCATTTTCAATTACTTTCTTTTTTAAGACAATCGCTTAAGAACAATCAATTTTTCCTTTATTGATGCACGGTTATATCTCCGGAATAAACCAAATGGCTTTTTTGCTCATCATCCATGATAATCAATACACCGTCATCATTAATTCCGGTTGCCAATCCAGTTAAAGATCCATGCAGGCTTTGGACGGTGACCTTCTTCCCAATGGTAATCGTTAGCTCTTCCCAAAGCTGTTTTATCGGTTCAAAACCTTTTTCTAAATAAAGTAGATATATATCTTCAAAATTCTTAAAAAAGCTTTGTAAAAATTTAGATCGATCTACTCTTTGTTTTTTCTCGATTAAGACTGAAGTAGCAATCTCTTTTAATTCATCAGGAAACGATTCAAGGGGCTGGTTTATATTCATGCCAATGCCGATAATCACATGATGAATTTGATCAGATTCCGCATGAAGCTCTGTTAATATGCCCGCAATCTTCCTTCCTTCCACTAACACATCATTTGGCCATTTGATCCCTGCATTCACACCAAATTCATTTAGTGTCTGGACAGTAGCAACAGCTGTTAACAACGTGAGCTGAGGGGCATGGTAGGGAGGGATATCAGGTCTCATAATCATACTTAACCAGATCCCTCCATTTGCAGGAGAATGCCACTTTCTTTTTAATCGCCCTGTACCTTCCGTTTGTTCATCACTAATCACAGCTGTACCATCTTTAGCTCCGCTTCCCGCAAGTTCTCTGGCAACAATTTGAGTGGATGAGACCGTATCATAGGAATATATAGATTGTCCGACAAATTCAGTCTGTAATCCCATTAAGATATCAGTGGCCCTGAGAGAATCTAATTTATTCAAGAGCCGATATCCCTTTTTCTTTACAGCCTCAATTTCGTAGCCCTCCTGACGCAGCTGGTCAATATGCTTCCATATCGCTACTCTTGAACAACCAACTAAATCAGCTAATGCCTGACCAGATATATAATCATCTCCGGCTTTCGCAAAGGCTTTGGCAATTTCATACTTTAAAGTTTGTTCTCTTGAGTGAGCCATTGTTTAATTAACTCCTTTTTATTCGGGACCTTATGATCCAGAATTCCGTTAATCACTTCATGCATAAGCTCCTTTATCCACGGTCCACCTGCTTTATCAGCCCATTTCATCAGGTCGTTTCCGGAAACCTCTATAACAGTTTCCTTATGGATTGGCATACGAGCATGCAGATTAGTGATTGCATCGTAGTCTGGTTCTGCATGATGATATACTGACCAAACTCTTTCCACACTCAGGGTGTTTTCAAGACCAAGCTGATAAATGGTAAAGGGAGTAAATGAGGAACTCTCTCTTTTTTTCGTTTCACGGATCAGCAGACCTATTTTTTTCATTTGACTGGATGAAAGCTTCCAGTGACTGTATAGGGATTGATCCTGACCATTAAAGAGGGCAATCAAGGCCATCCATTCTTCAAATGATTCACAACGGTTTAAGGGCCGTGCAAGAAACTGCTCTATATGAGCCGCAAATTGACCTAAACCCGGGAAATAGGCTAGCAAACCTTCGTCTGCAGCAATTTTTAACCCTTTTTCTGGATATTGGCCAAGAACCATTTTTTGAAACTCAGCTGTTTTCCGTTCCTGTGCTATATGTAAAAGTAAATCGGCATTTTTCCGTAATGCCGATCGTGTATTTTCATGCAACGTAAACCCTAGCTGGCTGACAAATCGCACAGCACGAAGAATCCTTAGCGCATCCTCACTAAATCGTTCATCCGCCGGACCAACCGTCTCGATTACCTTTGTATGTATAGCTTTTTCTCCATCAAACGGATCATACAAGTTCCCATCCTGGTCCATGGCAATTGCATTCATCGTAAAATCTCTTCTCTTTAAATCCTCATGCAAAGAGGTTACAAAGATGACTGAATCTGGCCGTCGATAATCTTTATATTGAGACTCTGTTCTAAATGTCGTGATCTCAAACGATTCGCCTTTATAAAGCACTAATACAGTTCCATGATCAATACCAACATCTACTGTATGGGTGAAAATTCCCTTTACTTGCTCGGGAGTGGCGGAGGTAGCAATGTCCACATCATCAATATCCTTACCCATTAAAGTATCCCTAACAGCTCCGCCAACAAAATAGGCTTCATAGCCCTTCGCCGTTAACTGTTCCAAAACAGGACGCGCTCTGATAAATTCCTGATTCATTCATCCTTCTCCCCATTTTTCAATAATGAATAATACAAGTCCTCATATTGATTCACGATATGTTCGGTTTGAAAATGATCTTTAATTTTATGAATAGCGTTAGTACCCATATTCATTCTTAGCGAATCATTTTCAAGCAATTCCAACAATCGCATAGAGGCAGCTTCGATATCTCCCAGCTCGATGGTGTATCCGTTAATCCCATCTTCAATAACCTCAGGAATTCCCCCGATTTTTGTTCCAAGACATGGAACACCATAGATCATCGCTTCAAGAAGTACTAGCCCAAAACTTTCTTTTTCTGACATAAGTACACATACATCACTGATAGAATATAGCTCCTGCAGATTTTCCTGTTTTCCTAACAGAATAATTTTCTCCTGTAAGCCCATAGCTTTAATTTTTTTACTTACAAAAGACATTTCAGGTCCGTCGCCTACTAATAAAAGTTTACTCGGTATTTTGTCTGCAACGGCTCCAAAAGTGTCAATGATATCAGGTACACGCTTCACCTTCCGGAAATTCGAGACGTGAATGACAATTTTTTCATCTTCTTTTATTCCAAGCTCGGCTTTTAAATTAGCCACATTACCAGCATCCGGTTCAGGGGCCGGATAATCGATAAAATTATAAATCGTTTGGATTTCTTGATCCGGTTGAATTAATTCATATGTCTCTTTAACAAGTTCACGGGACACCGCTGTAACCGCATCGGATTTTTCAATAGCGAACTTAATCATGTCCTGCAGAGATGAATCATACCCTAGTATTGTAATATCCGTACCATGAAGAGTCGTTACTACCTTTAGGCCAGAGGAGGTCATTTGCTTAGCCAAAATTCCGCATACGGCATGCGGCATCGCATAATGGGCATGAATGATATCAAGCTCTTCCATTTTAACCACCTCGGCTATCTTACTGGCCAATGACAAGGTATATGGTGGATACTGAAAAACGGCATATTGATTCACTTCAACCTGATGAAAATATATATTTGAGTATCGCTTTTTTAAGCGGAACGGTACACTGGATGTTATAAAATGAATCTCATGTCCCTTCTCCGCCAGCTTAATTCCTAATTCGGTCGCAACAATTCCTGATCCGCCGACAGTAGGATAACAAACTATTCCGATTTTTAACTGTTTCATTTCTTTCCACCTAACAAATCTTGATCAAGTAAGAGAGGTTTTTTCGTTCTAAACCCTTCTGCAAATAAAACTCCTGTCTCTCTTCCATATGCCCGCTCTCTGCCTTCGATTGCTTCGAGATATCCTTCAGTAAGCGGGGTCACAACCCCATCATCAGTTTTAATAAATTGAGAGGAATAGCTTTTTAAACTGGATAATTTACAATGAAAATATTTGCTGATATCCACACAAAAATCTGGTGGATGGAAGCTATTGATCATGTAATAAAAAACATGCTTCGGCTTATGGGGCTCGAGCTTGCTTTCATCCTCATATTTCCTAATACCAGCAGAAAAGACTGCCTCTTCAACCAGTGCTGCACAATGTCCATGATCCGGATGGCGGTCAGGAACAGCGGGTATAAAGATGATTTCAGGCTTGTATGTTCTTATAACAGAAACAATCTTTGAGATGTTTTCAGGTGTGGGATATAATTGCCGATCTCCCATATTTAGATTCAAGCGTTCCTTTACACCTAAGATGGCAGCTGCCTGTTTGGCTTCCTTCAATCTATTTGTTGGGGTACCATTCGATGAAAGCTCCGCCTCGGTTAAGTCACAGATGACAACGGAATGGCCTAATTCTGTATATTTTGCTATTGTGCCCCCCATGCCGATTTCTACATCATCGGAATGGGCGCCAAAACATAGTATGTCTGTCTTCATTGTGGGCATATTACTCCTTTTCCCTAACAATATTTCTCCATTTCAGGTCTCCACGTTCCAATCCATGTATTAACATTTCAGCTGTTCCCATATTAGTTGCCAATGGAATGGAATAAACATCCGCCAAACGCATTAAAGCGGACACATCCGGTTCATGTGGCTGTGCAGTCAATGGATCTCTGAAGAAAATAATAATATCAATATCATTTTCTGCAACCATCGCCCCAATTTGTTGATCTCCCCCGAGTGGTCCGGACTGATAACGATGAACGGACAGGCCAGCTTCATCCTGTATTCTCTTTCCCGTTGTACCGGTAGCAAAAAGCTGATGCTCTTCCAGGATATGTTTATACGCAAGCGTAAATCGAATCATGTCGTCTTTCTTTTTGTCATGTGCAATCAATGCGATTTTCATGGAACAGTGCTCCTTAATCAATAATATTTTCTAAACCATATACTAATTCTTCTATATTCATGACGGTTTCCACCGACAATTTAACTCCGCTCATAAAAGAGTTTCGATCATACGAATCATGTCTTAAAGTAAATGTCTGACCTTCTCCGCCAAACATGACCTGTTGATGTGCAACAAGTCCAGGTAAGCGTACACTATGTATTCTCATTCCTTCATAGTCTGCACCACGTGCACCTTTTATTGTTTCTTTTTCATTTAAATGTCCCTGTTTTTTTATTTGTCTTTCTTCAGAAATTAATTGTGCTGTTTTTATAGCTGTTCCTGAAGGAGCATCCAGTTTTTGATCGTGATGCAATTCAATAATTTCGACATCCGGAAAATATTTAGCTGCCTGCTTGGCAAATTTCATCATTAACACAGCACCAACAGCAAAATTCGGTGCAATAATACACCCAATTCCGTTTTCTTTTGAAATTCTTTTGATTTCTTTTAAATCTTCATTTGAAAAGCCGGTCGTTCCAACAACCGGACGGATATGGTGTGATAATGCTGACAATGTATGGATTCTTCCAGACTCCGGAGTGGTCAAATCAATCAGTACATCCGCTTTAACTTCAGAGAAACATTTTTCATGATCTGTATAGATGGGAACATCTATACCGGTAAATCCATCTATTTCACTTAATTTCAACCCATCATTCTTATGATCCAATACAGCTACTAAATGAAAATGTTCTGTATTCATCACTAAATTTACTGCTGCTTTCCCCATTTTACCTCGCGGCCCTGCAATTATGACATTAATCATCAATCATTCTTCCTTTCTTGTCCAGCGGTCTTTGTCTCTGGAATTGAATTTCTCCATTACCCTGTCATGCGCTTCCTGTAAATCAATATTCAGCGAATTGGCCATACAAATTAGCACAAATAAAACATCTCCCAATTCTTCTTCAATCTCTTTTTCTTTTTCAGATTCTTTTTTTGGTTTTTCACCATAATAATGGTTAATCTCTCTCGCCAATTCTCCAAGCTCTTCTGTAAGTCTCGCTGTCATGGCAAGCGGACTGAAGTAACCCTCTTTAAATTGCCCTATGTATTGATCTACTTCTTGCTGTAAGGCAGCCATTGTTTTCTTATGTTCCATACAGTTACACCCTTTTCTCTTAATGTTAGCTTATTTCTTAGTTTTCGAACAATAAATATGATAGAATGCAAAAGGATATCATTCATTATTTTTCCTCAATTGTACACTATAATAATAATTGAGTTAGCAAGGAAGGGGTTAGAATGTGTTTTTCAACTTAAAGCTTAAAAACGTCATACTGATATTATTAGGGGCAGCAATCATGTCTTTTGGCCTCGTTCATTTTAATATGCAAAATGCATTAGGTGAAGGGGGATTTACCGGGATTACCCTTTTAATATATAACTTAACTGGTATTAGCCCTTCAATTACCAATATTTTATTAAATATACCTCTTTTCTTTGTAGGATATAAACTGTTGGGCAAAAAAACATTTTTGTATACGCTCATCGGTACTATCGCTGTATCTGTATTTATCGCGATTTTCGAAAAATATCAAATGCATATTCCTTTAAAGGATGACCTTATGCTTGCCGCTTTATTTGCAGGTGTGTGCATCGGTGTCGGTTTAGGGATTATTTTCCGTTACGGCGGAACAACTGGCGGAGTCGATATCATCGCACGGCTCATGTTCAAATATAAAGGCTGGAGCATGGGAAAAACCATGTTTATGTTTGACTTCTGCGTTATCGTTTTATCACTCGTAACGTATTTGGAATATAAACAAGCCATGTATACACTTGTCCTCGTTTATATTGGCAGTCGTGTAATTGACTTTATCCAGGAGGGTGCTTATGCAGCCCGCGGTGTTATGATCATAAGTAACTCCAATTCCGTGATAGCTGAAAAGATTAATCAACAAATGGAACGCGGTGTTACATTACTCAAAGGGGTTGGCTCATATACCAAACAGGAGCGCGATGTAATTTATTGCGTTGTAGGCAGCAATGAAATTGTACGTCTTAAGAGTATTATTACATCCATTGATCCACACGCATTTGTTTCCGTATCCATTGTACATGATGTACTGGGTGAAGGATTTACGTTGGATGAAAATAAAAATCCGCTTGAAAAATAAGCAACATAGGAAAACCCCCTTCATAAACGAAGGGGGTTTCTCTTATTAATCTTCACTATTCATACCGGTTAGCATAAATACAAATCGTAACAATTCAAGTACAGCAACTGCTGCAGCTGCAACATATGTTAAGGCTGCGGCATCTAAGACTTTTTTCGTTTCTTTTTCTTCATCGGCCCCAATTACACCTAAAGCAACAACCTGTTTCATAGCACGGTTAGAAGCATTGAATTCAACCGGCAGTGTAACGAATTGGAATAACACGGCTGCCCCCATAAACAATACTCCCAGCCATGCTAGATTTAAGCTGCCAAGCAACATCCCAGCTAAAATTAATATCCAGGAAAAGTTAGAACCGATATTAGCAACTGGTACTAGCTTATGACGGATTCTCATAAAGGAATAATCTTCTTTATCCTGAATGGCATGACCAACCTCATGCGCTGCGACAGCAGTGCCGGCGAGTGAATGTCCATGATAGTTACTTGATGATAATCTTACCACTTTATTTGTAGGATCATAGTGGTCACTTAATACCCCATGTGTTTCTTCTACACGTATATTGTACAAACCATTTTCGTCCAACAACTTACGGGCAACTTCCGCGCCTGTGTAACCGTTCGATGCAGGAACCTGTGAATACTTCTTGTAAGCCCTTTGAACTTTCATTTGTGCATAAATTGGGATAATTAAAAGCAGTATAAAATAAATTAAAAAGCTCATCTATATCCTCCATTTCATTTCTGTTATTTATAGTTGTGTTATGGTAATTGTAATAATGTCGTATAACATCTGTCAATGGATAGATATTATTCAAAATTTTATCAAAAATTCTGTTTTTTCTTTTTTGTATGAAGCTGATCATCTGAAGCTTTATATTTCCTCCATCCTACATAAGATAAGGTCATAATAATAATACTTCCAGTTGAAATGATTACCCACCAAAGGGATGGATCTGCATCATCTTTTTCTGCTTCCTCAAATATATCACGCAATTGCTCCTCTAAAGAAATTATATCGGTTTGTGATTGATCAGAAAAGACCTGCGGACGATATTGATCAATAAATTGAATATGAGCATCGACTTGCTGAAAACGTTCAGGTGTAACATCTATTTTTAACGATGGATATATAATATTGTAAATCGTTAATAGATGATTTAATTTTTCCTGAAAAGCAATCGAATCCTGTTTCTGGATTGATACCTTTGTTTCCCCTGCAGCAGAGATAATGCTATCCTTTAAACTCGCCCATAAGGGTGCGCCATCACTATGAACTGCATCAAGTACTAATCGGAATTTCGTTATTTCATTGATTACCTCAACATCTGTTTTTTCTTTATTTTGCACAGTTTGAATGGCTTCCTCATAGGCAATCGTTATAATATTAATTTCATCCATTGTATAGTCTGAGCTCTCAATTGCCTGATCATAAAATTTATCTGAAAATGCTTCCAATAAACGCTCTGCTTCTTCACGTCTATCTACTTTTGCAAATTGAAGGGATTGATCAGCAAGGGTCTCTAACGAATTTTGTTTATCAGGTCCGTTAGCATAGGTCGTGATGAATCCTGATGATATTATAATGGCTATTGAGAAAAATATAGATTTAAACTTCATAAAAATATCCCTCCTCATACTACTTAATCGTATGTGTGAAGGGACAAGACTAGAACTATTTATTGCCTGAGATGAATGGAGTATATTTCCCGATTTTTACGAAGAGTAAACCAATACCCTATTCCAATCGAAAGTATACTCAGCCAAAAGGTGAAGTAAGCAATTTGGGGGATATACTGATTCAAAACACTATACGTCGGCATCATTCCATATACATAATCAATGATTTCATTATGTAACACGATTATCCCTGCCACAGTTAAATGCCATGGTTTAACCCGATAAAAGGGAGCATAAAGGATTCCTTCAATTGCCATGGCAGCATGCGATAGAATCAGCATGACAGCCACCAAAGATACATAACCCTCTACAGAGGAAGTTAATATATTCATGACAACTGCCCAAATACCATATTTAAAAAGAGAAACGATTGCTAAGGCTTCAAATAAACCAAAGTTGCGCCCTAAAAGCCATCCAATAACAGCAATACAAAAAAATAAGCTGGCAGTAGGACTGTCTGGCACAAAAGCAAGAAAGGCTACTGGTGTTACTTCAAGCTGCCCTTTATACCAATAATACCCGTATATTGTTCCCAAAAGATTAATAATCAATAAAATCCATAAAAATGTCCGATTTCTTAATATAGCATAAAGCCAGCTTTTCATAATATCCTCCATCACAATCTGAATTATTCCAATAGAAGTTTCTCAATTACTTGATTTTTAGCCAAATCATCCCTGCTCTAAATTTCTCTCTCAAAGAGAACTTTCCAATTCAGAAGGAAACTCTCTGACCGTCCCATTATTTATAATACAAACAACTATACGTCATTTGTCAACATGAATACGGCGACTATGACAATCTTCTTAAGACAAAAGGGGTACTCACCTGAGTACCCCTCAAAAAACATTATTCCCCTTTTGAATCTCCGCCTGCATTTGCTCCCTTAATAAATTCTGCCAGAGTTTTTAATTCTTCTTCAGAACCTTTAAAAACTGGTGGCATTTTTTTATTTTCGGTACCATTTACAGCGATATGACCGATTTCATCAACCTCTAATTCTGTACCAAGCAATTTAGGACCATTTCCACCCTGTAAGGAGTCCCCATGACAGCTTACACAGCCTTGTCCTTGATATAGCTTATATCCCTCTGATTCTTTATCGATTGCTACATCCTCAACAATTTGTCCTTGCAGCTTTGCTGCTGCCCAGTCATGTTGAGAAACAGTTTCCCATGTTAGGTAAAATACAGCTGCAAATGCAAGCAACATAAAACCTACTGGGAAGATTCGTTTAGTTGGTTTGCGTTCCGGTCCGCGATCCAGAAACGGTGCAAGCATTAATGCACCAAAAGCCAGTCCCGGAATGACCAAAGCCCCGATTAAGTTATATGGTCCGGAAGCATATGAATATTTAAGCAATTGATACAAAAACATAAAGTACCAGTCAGGTAAAGGCGCATATCCCGTATCTGTTGGGTCAGCAATCCTCTCGAGCGGTGATGGATGGGCAACTGTAAGACATAAAAAGCCTACTAAAAATACAGCACCTACCATCCATTCTTTCAGCAAGAAATTGGGCCAAAAGGCTTCCGTTTTTCCTGGATACTCTGAATAATCTTTTGGAATATTCGGTTTTCTATCTGCGCTTATCCTTGAATCCCCTACAAATCTCATTCCTTTACCACGATGCATAAGGATATCCCCTCCTTCGTAACATTTCCATTTTCAACCAATATCTTATAGCGGTCCTGATATTCCCTGTTTGCGTATCATTAAGAAGTGAGCTGCAATTAGTCCAATAAGCGCCGCTGGAAGGAAGAATACATGAATCGCAAAGAAACGCGTTAAGGTTTGCGCCCCGACTATCGTAGGGTCACCAGCAAGTAATGTTTTTAAATATGGTCCGATGAATGGCACCGAATCGATAATGGTCAACGTTACTTTTGTAGCGAACAGCGCTTTCATATCCCAAGGAAGCAGATACCCTGTCAATCCTAGAGCTAGCATTATAAAGAAAATTAAAACTCCGACAATCCAGTTTAATTCGCGTGGCTTTTTATAGGCACCCTGGAAGAACACACGAAGAGTATGTAAGAACATCATGACGATGACGACACTTGCTCCCCAGTGATGCATGCCCCGAACAATTTGACCGAAAGCAACTTCATTTTGTAAATAATAAACAGATTCCCATGCATTTTTAATATCCGGTACATAATACATGGTTAAAAACATTCCGGATAAAATTTGAATGACTACAATGAAAAACGTTAATCCCCCAAAACAATAAACAAATGCCGAAAAGTGATGGGCAGGGTTTACATGCTCAGGGACTTCATGATCAGCAATGTCGCGCCATAAGGGCGTGATATCCAATCGCTCATCAATCCAATCGTACATTTTATTAAGCATTGATTATGCCTCCCTACACTTTATTTTCATTTGCATTGCCTAAATATAACACTCCATCTTTTTCTTGCTTGTCGTAAACATCGAGTGGCTTGATTGGAGGCGTTTTCGGAACGTTTTTCCCATCCTTTTCATAACGACCTCCGTGACATGGGCAATAAAATTCATTCTTATGATCTTCTGATCCTTCCCAGTTCACCGTACATCCCAAATGTTTACACTCCGGAGAAAGGGCAACTATCTTGCCGTTTTCATCCTTGTAAACCCATGCTGTTCTTGTCTCTTCAGCTTCGTACCATCCATCTTTTACCTCAGTTTTATAATCGACACGAGTTGGTGTTTCAGTAATCTCAGATATTTTTAATCCGGTATTAATGAACTCCCCAGATGCATTCGCTTTTAAAGCTGGATCGACTGCAAAACGCAGCATAGGCATAAGTGTTGCCGCTCCCATGAACCCCCCAACGCCCATAAGCGTATAATTCAGAAATTGGCGTCTTGATACTTTTTGGCTGCTCATAAAATTTCTCCCCCCCTTATATCGAAAAAGTCATACAAAATAGAAAATTGCACAAACTCCATAAAACTAGGACATTACAATAATATCCTAATATTTTTAATAGGTCAATAAACTCCCAGTTAAGGAAATACATGTTTTATTTTTCCTGTTTTATACCAATATACTATTTACTTACAAACATATTATTTATTCCAAGATTCTGCGAGTATATCAACAAGCTGTTTCGTTTGTTCACTTATGACTGTTTTAATCGCGTCCAGTGGCATTTTTTCAATAGGGATTGCCGGTATCCATAAAACATGTCCGCCCTCATCTATACTTGTCCATTTACTGTCAGTAGTGAGAAATTGGATATATTTAAACCCCTGACCTCTATAATAATCTACCCATACAGACAAGAGATTTAATTTCTCCTCCGTCTTACTAGTTTTAATATATGGCAGAGGCAGGGCTAAAAATAGACGGCCCTTTAATTCTTTTTCGAGCTCATGCGTCAGCAATGTCATAAATTCGTAGGATGATACCGTCTGGCTAAATGTATCATCAAAATCAACCGGATTTAACGGGATAACTATAGTATCAATATATTCTTTGGATTTACTGAATAATTCTGTGTCAATTGACTGATATTTCATAATTTTCCCCCTCGACTTCTTTTTCCATTGTAAAACATAATAAGTAAAATATATACAAATAAGCTTACAATTCAGGGAGAAATCTTTGTTCCTCATCCTGTTAGAATACGCATTTGCCAATTTAAGCGGTGAAGCATAAAAAAAGACCACACATATTTTCTTTCTCTCAAAGAAATATGTGTGGCTGCTATTAGTTAATAGATTCCTGAGATCGGATTCTCTTCAACTGACTGCTTAATTTATTAAATAATTCGATATCACGGTTATCAATTGCCTCATCAATCATTTGTGCTAACCGTTCCTCTTCAAATCTGGATAGACTGATTTTTAAAATATTTTCTGCAATATATTGATCCTGTTCATTACCGGGTAGGTTTTTTGGCTGATAAGGATTTTCCTCGAGTACGGCTGCATACTGATAGGATGAGTAGGCTGTCCTGAAATTCAATTGTATGTAGATATCCTCGTCCTTATTAAGCCGTATATCATGGAATGACTTCTCTGCATCGGTTGTCATGATATTACTCTTATAGAATCTGAATGGCACATCTTCTACACAATGAGTGGACATAACCATCCCTTTCGGACAATACTTCGCCCCTTCCACGAAATGAACATTCATCATGAGCTGATCATGACTCATTAAGTAATTTAATATCCATACACATTCTCTGCGCTTTAATTGGTAATGGTTCAGAAACCAGCGTATAAATTCCTTCTTCTCATCGACAGAAACAGGGGTTTTCAAGGTGGAGCCCTCCTCTGTACAAATTAGTTAAATTCGTTCTAAAATATCAATATACTCATCATTGCTTGGGTCTTCGTGGAGTAATGTCTTAAATATCGACCTGGCTTCTTCGAATTTACTGTCTTCCAGTAAGAAATAACCGTATTCATGCAAAAAGTCTCTATTATCTCCAAAAAATTCATGTGCCTCTTTGTAACATGATAATGCTTCACTATACTCCTCGAGCTCTGAATATGCCGTTGCCAGGAGCCAATTGAATTGCGGATCATCCTCCCCCATCGCTCTAACAGAAGATACCAAATCAATGACATGGTCAAACATTTCTTCGTGTAAATAAAGCTTGCCTAAAGTTAGGATTGCCTCGAGGTAACCCGGATCAATCGCAATGGCTTCCGATAGCCATTTAATAGCTTTCTCCGTATTTCCAAGCTTACTTGCGAGCTCAGCACCATACAGGAATATTTCTTTATTGAATGGATCTTCCTTAATCCCTTCTTCTGCAACACCCAGTGCTTTTTCCAGATCAAGGGACTCTTCATAGGCCATAGCTAAATACAAATAAAGTGAATGATAGGCAGGGTCTATTTCCTTAAGCTCTGTAAATTTAGCTATTGCTGTTGGAAATTCTCCTGCATGATACGCAGCAAATCCATATTCAAACAGTAAATTTACGTCATCATCCTCCCTGCCAGCTTTTTTGAAATAAGGGAGCGACTCTTCAAATTCGCCCAACGATACAAGTGACAAGGCTAATCTCTTATAAATCGAAATGCCATTTATTACAGTCTCATTCTTTAAGATACTGCTATATAATTCTACAGCCGAACGGAAATGTCCTTGTTGATAATAAAGTTCTGCAAGAGCAAATTTTACAATGGGTTCATCCGGTAAAATTCGATTGGCTTCTTTTAGCTTTTGAACACTGACCTCCTCCATACCCATTCCCTGATATAAATCACCTAATAATAGGAGTGCTCCTGGGTACATCGGATCTTCCTGATCAATTTTCTCTAAATATAACAAAGCTTCCTCTTCCTGCCCTAATTCAGTTGATACTTCAGCCAATGAAAATAAAATCTCTCCTTCATCGGGATAACGCTTCAGCAATTCTTCAAAAAGCTCCTTTGCCTCTTCCATAAAACCAAGTGAAGCGATTTCTTCCGCTAAGGTATAAACATCGTCATCATTGTTGGATTGCTTAATCTGATTTATATGTTTTTTAGCTTCTTCAAATTCACCTTGCATCAGTTTTTTTATAATTGATTCAATTTTCATCTTTGGTATTCCTTTCTGTTTCCCTAAATCTATAACAAATCTGCTGGTCATTCGGCAAAATAATATTCGTTCTATCCGGAGCATTTAAAATTTTGTTATTACCCCTATTATACTCACTTTTTTTAACCTGTATAAAGAGCTAATGGAAACTCCAGAAAAAATATTTATCTGATAAGGAAATTAAAATGATTTTTTGTGGTATAGAGCTTGGAGTCTTATTTTAAGGTTTTATAAGTATACTTTATCATATAACAAAAAGCGACCGTTCCGTTTTCTTCCATTTTATTCTTTCTATCCATTTAATTAATTAGATTTTCACCGCCCTATCAACCATTTTTACATATGTAAAGGCAAGGGTTTCATTGACTTTCTTTTAGACATGCTATGAAACTATCAGAAATTTTAGTACCAAAAAAAGAGAGGTTCCCCTCTCTTTTACTCGTGAATGGATACAAGTTTAATTAAATCATCAAAGAAACCTGGATAGGATACAGAAATGGCATCAGCATTCTGTAATACTACAGTGTCTTTGGAAAGCAGTGACGCAATCGCCAATGTCATTCCGATTCGGTGATCACCTAGGCTGTCCACCGTACCTCCATGCAAGGTTTGTTCTCCTTCAATGATTAAACCATCGTCTGTTGGAGTTATATTGACTCCAAGCGCACCCAATTGAGTAGCGATGGCATCAATACGATTTGTTTCTTTAACCTTTAACTCAGCAGCATCTTTAATGATAGTTGTTCCCTTAGCCTGTGTAGCTAACAGGGCAATAACAGGCAGCTCATCGATTAATCTTGGGATGATATCTCCGGCAATGGTTATCCCCTTCAAAGAAGAAGTTTTTACTGTGACTGTTCCGGATTCTTCCGCAAGTTCTCCGAGTTTGTCTAACTGAATTTCAATGTTTGCTCCCATTTCTCTCAAAACATCAATAATACCAGTTCTAGTTTGATTCAGTCCAACGTTCTTTAATATAATCTCACTGTTTGGAACAATGGTGCCGGCAACCATCCAAAACGCTGCAGAGGATATATCTCCGGGAACATGAACATCTTTTCCACTCAGCACCTGATTTCCTGTAACACTGATCTTGTTGCCGTCGATATGAATACTTCCCCCAAACGATTCAATCATCCGTTCAGTATGATCCCTTGTGGCTGCTTTTTCAATGACAGTTGTGGTTCCTTTCGCATGTAATCCAGCCAAAAGAATAGCTGATTTCACCTGGGCACTTGCTACTGGAAGCTCATATTCAATACCTGACAGCTCACCTGAATTCATTTCGAGCGGTATAAAGTTGCCATCCTCTTTTCCGGATATCCTTGCTCCCATTTTTCTCAGCGGATCTACCACTCTTCTCATTGGCCTTTTTGCAATGGACTCATCACCAGTGAAAGTGATAGAAAAGGGCTGGTTGGCGAGTAATCCCATAAGAAGTCGGATGGTTGTCCCCGAATTGCCGACATCCAGCAAGCCAATCGGCTCCTTTAAACCACTATATCCATTACCCTGAATGGTGACCCTATCGCCTTCTCTTTGAATATCCACACCCATTTTTTGAAAACACTCAATCGTACTTAAACAATCCTGACCCTCTAAGAAATGATATACCGTCGTTTTTCCTTCCGCTATTGCCCCAAACATGACCGCTCTGTGCGAAATAGATTTATCTCCTGGTACTTCAATTGTGCCTCTCAACTGCGGGGTTTCGAATAATAGGATTTTTTCCATGCCTTTCCTCCTTTTATCTCAGTCATAATAAGTATCGTAATTAGTTGCATCACGTAAACATTCAACCGCTAGTTTGCGATCTTTATCTGATTGAAATGAAATGACCAATACACCGTACACTTCTTCACGTGTCTCAATGATTCTTATATTCGTAATACTTATATTAGATTTTGCTAAATAACCGGTAATCTCCGAAATAACGCCTGGATAATCCGGGACATCCACATATAAATCATAAAAGGACGGAATTGCGCCCTTTTTATGGGCCGGCATCTCATCACGAAATATTTTTGCACTTTGGAAAAAGGTATACAATTTTTCCTCATCCTTCGTACGAATCCATTCTCTGACCTCTGTCATTTCCTCTATCCAGGAGTTCAAAAGATCGATTAATACTTGATCATTTTGAATTAGAATATCCTTCCACATTTGAGGACTGGATGAAGCAATTCGGGTAATGTCCCTAAATCCTCCGGCTGCCAGTCTTGCAACCAAATCATGTTTCGCTTCAGCCTGTTCAGCCTGATTAACAATCGAGGCTGCCATAATATGTGGCAAATGACTAATGACACCAGTCATTAAATCGTGCTCATGAGCATCCACTTCAATGAATTTGGCTTTCGTCCCCTTCAGCCACATCTTCAGCTCAGCTACCTCTTTATCACCTGCATGAACAGCCGGTGTCAATATATAAAAAGCATTTTCAAAAAGATGCACTTTTGCCGCCGTCACTCCGCTTTTATGAGATCCAGCCATTGGGTGACCGCCTATAAACGTGTAATTCATGCTAAACAAACGCTCTGCTTCTTTCATGATCTTTGCCTTTGTACTTCCTACATCCGTAATTATAACGCTTTTTTTCAGCGTACACGCTGACAGACTTTCCATAACGGTTGATGTAGCTTGCACCGGTACTCCGATAATGATAACATCCGCTCTTCCGGCAGCCTCTTTATAATCCGCAATCTCTTCATCGATTACTTTTAATGCTTTTGCCAGCTGGACCTGTTTTCGATCCACATCATATCCTAGTATCAATGCCTTCGGATGTTCCTTTTTAATAGATAAAGCAATGGATCCTCCAATTAAACCAAGACCTATCATTAACACATTCCCACGCATGGAGGCACCTCACCTATCTATTTGGTTTCTTTATTTTCTTTCATCAAAAGGAAATTTTCCAGCTCTTTCAAAACAGCTTCATTCTGCTGGTCAGAACCAACTGTAATCCGAATCGATGTCGGAAAACCTAAAGCCTGCCCGGAACGAACGATAAAGCCTTTTCTCATTAAATATTGAAAGACTTCATTTCCATCATGGCCTGTATCGATTAAGATGAAATTTGCTTGTGATGGATAGTAACTTAAGCTATGAATCTTACAAAATTCATAATATTGCTGAAGGCCGTCTCTATTTTTTTGTTTGCATTCCTCAATAAAGTCTTGATCACTAATAGCAGCAATTGCAGCCTTTTGAGCTAATGCATTGACGTTAAATGGCTCTCTTGCAGGCTCAAGCATACGGATAATATCGGAATTAGCCACTCCATAACCAATACGCAAAGCCGCCATCCCATAAATCTTTGAAAAAGTATGTAATAGGATTAAATTATCAAACTGATTAATTAACGGTAAGATTTCAGGATAATCTGCAGCTGTTACGTACTCATAATAAGCTGCATCAAATACAACTAATACATCGTTAGGCACCTGACTCAAAAATGGGAGAAGCTCCTCACTTCGTATGTATTCTCCTGTCGGATTATTAGGAGAACAAATCCATACAATCCCCGTGTCAGCATCTATCTGACGAAGCATACCATCCAGATCATGTCTGCCATTGATATGTGGTACCTCCCTGATTTCTGCCTGTTCAAGAATGGCATTATGGCTGTACTGACTAAAGGTACCCGTAGACATAACCGTATTTACACCTGGAGCAAGAATCGCCTTTGCTATCATTTGGATGATATTATCTGAACCATTTCCAAAGATTAGCTGATTTTCTTCAACTCCTAAATAGGTAGCTAAGACCTCACGCAGATTAACAGCCCCTCCATCCGGATACAAGGGAAGAGACCAATCTGTTTCCTTCAACGTTTTCGCAACCGCGGATGAATATCCATAAGGGTTTTCATTTGATGCCAGTTTGATAATTTCCTCCAACCCAAATTCCCTTTTTACGTCCTCAATTGGTTTGCCTGGCTTATAAGGCTCTAATGTATACAAATGATTCTTCCATTTCAAAGCTCCAGTTCCCCCTTTTTAATTGCTTATATCTCTGTCAAATCAGGTCTAAGGACCGTTGCCCCCTCCAGATAAATGTGCTTGATATCCTTTTGGGCTGTATCTATATTGGCATGAATCATAATCCGTATGGCCAATGATAAGGAACCAGGTACTGGAATTTCACGCATGCACATCACAGGAACATATGTAAATCCAGCTATTTTTCTAACGATAGCAGCTGGAAACCCTGCATCTATATCATCTGTAACAGATATGAATATAGATGCAATAGACTCTGCCTCGAGGTGATTCTGTTGGATCATTTCTCGAAGCAAGATCTCTGTTTTATTTTCAATATGTTCTTTTTTATTCGCTTCTATGGTAATGGCTCCTCGGATGCCTCTCATCATAATGGATAACCCTTCTCCCTTCCGACTATATTGTTTAAGAAATAGGTTAATTCGTCTTGTATTTCCGTATCAGAATAGGAATATAAAGTTGGTCTGCCATAATCGTTTAAAAGGACCGTCGCTATTGTCCCTTGTTTATTTTTCTTATCAAGTTTCATAAATGGCAGCAATAATTCTGCTGATAAAATTTCTTTTGGTATTTGAAGGTAGCCTAAATTGGTTAACCAATCCTTAAACGTAGATAGATTAAAAGAAAAATCAGCATACTTTTGGCTCAAATATAGGTCAAATAACATACCAAAGGCTACAGCCTCCCCGTGGGTTACCACACCATATCCAGCTGCCCCTTCAATCGCATGAGCTAATGTATGACCAAAATTAAGAAAAGCACGCGAACCTTTTTCCTTTTCATCCTCCGATACAATAGTAGCTTTAACAGAAATCCCTTTTTTTATATACGAAACCAATGATTTGGATTGCAGATCTGAAATACTGCCATACTGATTTCTTAAATCATCATAAAAGGATTTACTGCAAAGTAGGGCATGCTTAATTAACTCGGCAAATCCTGAGCGCCATTCCTTCTCTGGTAAAGTAGATAAAAATGAACTATCATAGAAGACTGCCTCCGGTTGATAGAAACAACCTACTAGATTTTTACCCAGTTGATGATTAATAGCCACTTTACCTCCCACAGCACTGTCATGAGCCAGCAAGGTTGTTGGCAGTTGAATATAGGGGATACCTCTCATATAGGTCGCAGCTACAAATCCAGCTAAATCTCCCACCACTCCTCCGCCCAGAGCTAATACGAGGCTGTCACGATCAAGTTTATTTTCAAATCCTACCGTTAGACATTCTTCATATACAGAGAATGATTTTGCTCTTTCTCCTGTTGGTACGGCATGGATGATTACTTCATAACCATGTTTGGTCAACCGCGTTTTAATCAGTTCTGAATAAAGAGACGATACAAGTTCATCCGTTATCACATATACTTTTGGTTTTCTTTTAAAATTTTTCTCCAAAAATATAGGGAGCTCCTCAATCACTCCATCACCTATATAAATCGGGTATTCCTTTGAAGAAGTTTTAATTTGAATTGTTTCCATTAAAATTCCCTCGCGTAAATTCTTTGTTGATTAACGGATTCAACCAATGACTCCATTCGATCAGAATAAAATTGTTCAATGATAGCATTGGCAAGCTCCCACGCTACCACATGCTCGGCAACAACCGCCGCTGCCGGAACAGCACATGCATCAGAGCGTTCTATCGAGGCTGTAAATGACTCTTTCGTGTCAATATCCACACTGTTGAGCGGCTTATACAAGGTAGGGATTGGTTTCATAACTCCACGCACTACTACAGGCATGCCAGTAGTCATTCCGCCTTCAAAACCGCCTAGGCGATTCGTTTTACGGCTATATCCCTGTCCTTCCTCCCAAATGATTTCATCATGCACCTGACTGCCCGGAATTCTGGCCGCTTCAAAACCAATCCCGAATTCGACACCCTTGAATGCATTAATACTAAGGATTGCACCTGCAATTTTTGCATCTAATTTACGATCATAATGAACATAGCTCCCAACACCAGCAGGCATTCCCGTCGCCACTACTTCAACGACTCCTCCTAATGTATCGCCATTCTTTTTAGCCATATCAATGGCTTCCATCATCTTCTCAGCAGCTTTTTCATCAAGACAGCGAACCGGAGAATCCTCTGCCAGCTGTTGGATCTTTTTCATATCCTTAATCTCTGTTTCAGCTGCTTTAATGCCACCGATTTCAACAACATGCGAAACAATTTCTATGCCAAGCAGACTAAGCAGTTTCACTGCAACAGCTCCAGCTGCCACTCGGACAGTTGTCTCTCTTGCAGACGAGCGCTCTAAAACATTGCGCAAATCTCTATGTCCATATTTCATACCGCCATTCAGGTCAGCATGCCCTGGGCGCGGTCTTGTGATTTTACGTTTGATTTCATCTTCTGCCTTTTCATCAATTGGCTCAATTCCCATGACATGGGTCCAATGAGTCCAATCCCGGTTTTTCACTTGCAGAGCAACAGGTGATCCTAACGTCCTGCCATGACGAATTCCTGCTGTTATCTCTACTGTATCTTTTTCAATTTGCATTCTTCTTCCGCGTCCATATCCCTTTTGTCTCCTGGCAAGATGCTTATTGATATCTTCCTCAGACAACGGCATTCCTGCAGGTAATCCTTCTATTAACGTTGTTAATTGGGGGCCGTGGGATTCCCCGGCAGTTATATATCTCATAAGACTCCTCCTTCATCACTTTAAAGCATTTATGTAATAATATATCATATTCTGTTATTCTTATGGTAATTTTCTTACTTATATTGTACATCAGATTAAGAAGGTCCTACCATCAACTCTTAGCCGGAGCCTCCTAATTATCTTTCATAATACTAAGTCTAATTAGCTATGTACCCTATGATGGTTTTTCTTTTTATAGAAAAACGTTTTTGTACTGATAAAATCATATATATTCGGGTTAAAGATCTGTTCAGTACTGCCCACAAACAGAACTCCGCCAGGACGAAGTGATTGGGAAAATTTCTTATATAATAATCCCTTAGCTTCATCCGTAAAATAAATCAGAACATTACGGCATATGATTAAATCGTATGATTGGCCATACGAATCAGCCAGTAAATTATGTTTCTTGAACGTGACTGCATTTTTTATTTGTTGGTTAATATGATAAAAGCCATCCACGAATTCGAAATGCTTATTCTTTAACTCTTCAGGTATCTCCCCCAAAGATTTTTCTGAATAAATACCCCTCTTGCAAATTTCTAAAGCATTCCGGTCTATATCGGTTGCCAGGATAGAGACGCGATTCAGGGCATTTAAGCGGGCTAACACCATAGCAAGTGAATAGGGTTCATCACCCGTTGAGCAAGCGGCGCTCCAAATTTTCAGTGTCTTTTTTTCAGATAGTAATTCCGGCAGAATCTCCTTCTCCAAAACCTCCCACCTTCTATAATTCCGAAAGAAATTCGAAACATTGATTGTCATACGGTCAAGAAGCTCATTTAATAAATACTGGTCTTTACGAAGATGATTGTAATAATCCTGAAACCCATTAAAGCCTTGTTTTTCATATAAGGAGGTAATACGTCTTTTCATTTGCGCTTCCTTATATAAAGATAAATTGATTCCTGTTAAATAGTTTATCCCTTTAACAAACCCCTGATAGTCATCATTATTTTTTATCATATACCCCTTCTACTCCAATAATCTTTTTTACTATAAGTATACAAAATTAGCAGATTCAATCATATAACCAGAAATGAATATTTATGCCAATAACTTTCCCATGATCTTTCCTAAAAAAACTCCTATAAACCTGTAAGACATGCATAAAAAAAGCCGCCAACCTTGTTGACAGCCCTTAATCTTTATCTATCTACTTAATAAATCCACTCATTCGCTAATTTTGTATATTCAGCAAGCTCTTCTTCTTTAAAGAAGATTCCAAGTTCTCTTTCTGCACTTGCAGGTGAATCAGAGCCATGGATAATGTTTTTGCCTACCGTTACACCATAATCGCCGCGGATAGTACCAGGAGCAGCATCTTTTGGGTTAGTAGATCCCATCATTTGACGTGCAGTCGCAATCACATTTTCCCCTTGCCATGCCATTGCAAAAACTGGTCCTGATGTAATAAAGTCAACCAATTCACCAAAGAAAGGACGCTCTTTATGTTCCTCGTAATGCTTTTCAGCCGTCTCTGTTGGAATCACCATCAATTTCGCCCCAACAAGCTGAAAGCCCTTTCTTTCTAAACGTGATACAATTTCCCCGATTAAATTTCTTTGTACACCATCTGGTTTAACCATTAAAAATGTTTTTTCCATCATTACACCTCTGTTCGTATGTATGGGCTTTCAGAAAGAATAATACCATTATTTACATGTATAAAGCAAACGAAAAAAGGAAATAACATTTTAGTATTTCCTTTTTCCGATAAATCTTGCTATTTCATATAAATAATCCGTATTTTTCGACTCTGGCAATAATTCCAGAATTTCAAATGCTTTATCTAAGTAAGCATTACTTAAGTCGATGGATTTCTCGATTGCTCCTGATTGCTTGATAGATTCGAGAATAGGCTGTAACTCTTCTAAACTCATATCTTCGTGAACAGTTCGAATAAGCTTGGCCAAACGTGGTTGTTGTAAGGCAAACAAAACAGGTAAGGTAATATTCCCCTGCCATAAATCACTTCCCGCAGGTTTCCCCAGATCTTTCTCAGAGGCCGTGAAATCAAGTATATCATCCATAATTTGAAAGGACATTCCCACATAATAACCATACAAGAATAATTTTTTATGAATATCCTCTGGAACCCCTGCACTAATCGCACCCAATTGGCAGCTGGCGGCAATTAAGACAGCCGTTTTCCGTTTAATACGTTTTAAATAATTACGCAGATTTTGATCAAAATTGTACTTATCGCGTATTTGTTCTATTTCGCCTATACTGACTTCCATGATGGTTTTAGCCACTACCTGATGTGCCAAAGGATCTTTAATATGAGTCATAAGCTCCTGAGCCCTGGCAAATATGTAATCTCCTGTATACGTAGCCATTTTATTATCCCATTTAGACCGAACCGTCAGCGATCCCCTACGCAGTTTGGCTTCGTCAATGATATCATCATGTACTAATGAAGCTGAGTGAATGAGTTCCAGAGCAACTGCAGCATACTTAATTTGATTGATATCATACTCTCCAAATTTCGCGGTGAGCAGGACGAAAACGGGACGTATACGTTTGCCTCCAGCTTTCAGAGTGTGCATAGATGCTTCCTGAAGTTGTCTGCAATCCGTTTGTATTGATGAACGCAGTTCTTTTTCGATTAATTGGATATCCTGTCTGAAGATTGAATACAATTTTGGTAATTTCATAGTTCCACTTCCCGTTAAACTAATATGCGCCCTTTACTTTGATTGTTTGAATCCAAAATGAGACGCAGCTGCACCACCGGAATAAGGTTTATATTTAACCTTCACAAAACCGGCTTCTTCAAAGAGTCTTTTCAATGCCGGTGCACCCGGAAAATCAGATGCAGATTCCTGCAGCCAGGAATACTCCTTGTAACTCTTAGCCAATAATTTACCCAATAGAGGCATAATATACTTAAAATAAAAATAATAAAGCTGTCTATAAACCGGTAATGTCGGCTGAGAAGTATCTAAACAAACAGCCATACCACCCGGCTTCAAGACACGGTTCATTTCTTTTAATACAGTTAAATAGTCAGGGACATTACGAAGGCCAAACCCAATTGTGACATAGTCGAACGTATTATCTTCAAAGGGTAGCTCCATTGCATTCCCATGAAGCAGCTCCACATTATGTAACTGCTCCTCTTTAACCTTTTGTTCACCAATCTTGAGCATATTTTTACTGAAGTCCAAACCAGTTACCTTACCAGAGTCTCCAACCTGTCTGGCCAGCGCTATCGTCCAATCAGCTGTGCCGCAGCATACATCCAGCGCCTGATCTCCCTGTTTAACAGCCATTTTTTTCATCGTATCGGCACGCCAACGCTTATGTAACTGGAAACTGATTACTGAATTCATAGAATCATAATTATCAGAAATCTTTTCAAAGACACCGTGTACACGTTCCTCTTTTGTTTGTTGTTTCATTATGAATTCCCTTTCCCCACATCGTCTTTTTAGATGTTTTTCGAGATTACCTTATACTTGTCTCAATCCGTAAAACCATTTCATCCCTACTATTGTCCTGCAACATGGATAATCTTAATCTATCACTTACTTTGGTAATTTCCCTCTTAAGTAAATCTGATATTTTATCAACATTTTCATCATATACACTATGTATGGATTGTAAGGCATGAATAAATTTGGAGTTACGGTTATTTTGATACCTGTCCAATTCTGCCATCAATCTCTTCCATAACAGAAAGTCTATAAACAAATCCTTTTGTTCAGTTACGTTAAAGTACTCAGCTGTTTTCTCGACCAGTATGGTTTCAATCTGTTTAAGATACATTACTAATGTATCTATATCAGCATCCTTATCCATATATAAGCGTACCTTAGCCTCATTTACTTCCTGAACTCCCCTGGATATGAGATTAATAAACTCGATATCTTTTGTTTTCGCCAATATATGATAATACATACTGCTATAATAATCTCCAGCCAAAATCGATAACTGCCGTTTCCTTAATTTAGCCGGACTTTCGGATTCCTCTGTATTTGAAACTTCCTCATGGGTATCCAAGGCAATTTGCATTAGCATGACAGACACTATGTAATATGGCATATACGTTTGATCCACTTTGGCATCACGCAGAATTTTAACCATAACAGCTATCATATCATCATTTATGACTGGCCGATCAATATAATCTAATAGTAAAGAATGATGGATAAGTTTCTTTATTTCATTATTAAGTTGTATGACTTCATTATTGATGCTATCCAATGGTAATCACCCATGCTTCCACTTCTGATTCCGTACCAAGTCGGCACATTACGTATTCATCGTATTTATCTTACTATCCTTTTAAATCGCTGTCGAATAGTTTAAAAGGAGAGAATAGATAATCGGTTATTCTTTCTCACTTTCTATTTCACCATATGGCGTATACATAACCGCTTTTCCTCTGATTTTCATAGCTGATGTGTGTTCTGTAAATTGAACAAATAACACTTCACCTTTATCTAGCTTTTCTGAATGATGAAATTTAGTGTCCTCACCTCTGGTTAATCCAATGACACTTACCCCATCTTCCAATGCTTTTATGACTATAAAATCATTTGATTGAAGGTTCTCCATTCTCTAACTCCTTTTCAACTTTTATCTAATGATTATTTATTAATTAAGCTTAATACTTCCTGACGGGAGATTGAGTCTGTCGCCAATGTTCCTCTTACTGCGGAAGTGATTGTCTTTGATCCAGGTTTTTTAACACCTCTCATAGTCATGCACATATGCTCAGCTTCAACAACGACCATCACTCCATGAGGAGCAAGCGTGTCCATTATAGAATCTGCAACAGTTGATGTAATCCGTTCCTGTAATTGTGGTCTTCTGCTCACCGCTTCGACGGCTCTGGCTAATTTGCTCAAACCTGTAACACGTCCGCCTTTGGGTATATAGGCCACATGTGCCACTCCAAAGAATGGTACGAGATGATGCTCACACATAGAATAAAAAGGAATATCCTTAACAAGGACTAGTTCTTCATGATCTTCACCGAATACTGTTTCAAAATATTCTTTGGGATCCTGTCTCAATCCGGAAAATACCTCTTCATACATTTTTGCTACACGTTTTGGTGTGTCCAGGAGCCCTTCCCTTGTTGGATCTTCCCCAAGAGCCTCCAGAATCATTGTCACTGCTTCTTCTATTTTACCGCGATTGATTTCACTCATTTTATGTCTTCCTCCCATTGCTATACCTAATTTCAACTATTTACATAGTAGCACATTTTATTCTTAGAGCCATATATTATGGACTTCATAATAAAAAAAGAGTCATTACCAAAGAAATTGGTAATGACTCTAATCGCGTATAGCGCTTATTCAAGTAAAATCGTATGTAAAAATTACTTAACAGCGTCTTTAAGTGCTTTCCCTGGTTTGAATGCAGGTACTTTGCTGGCACTGATTTCGATTTCTTCACCAGTTTGTGGGTTACGTCCTTTACGAGCAGCACGCTCACGAACTTCAAAGTTACCGAAACCAATCAATTGTACTTTATCTCCATTTTTAAGAGCTTCTAAAATGGATTCGAACACTGCGTCTACTGCTTTAGTTGCGTCTTTTTTAGAAAGCTCGCTAGCTTCAGCAACAGCGTTGATTAATTCTGTTTTGTTCATTCCATTCACCTCCTCCCAAAGTATGCTTCCATTCTACTTCAATACTTTTTAAGTTGTAATGAAATATTTTCAATCAGTCAAAACAAAAACTTGAAATATTTTGTCATTAATCATTTTTAACATAAAAAACCATTGATAAACATTGATATATAAGGGTTTTTGCTTTGAACTTGATTTCTGATAAAAGATTATCATAATCCATAGACCATATCAAGTAAATTGGCGAATTTACAGGCATTTATTCGAATAATGTAGGTTATTTTTCTATTTTTATTGCCATATCTTCTTATTTGAGGTATTTTGAAAGTTAAAGCATTTATAAAAATACTTGTTTTTTGCAAAAAAATACAGAGGATTACGAATCCAGAACGGACCGTAAAACCCTCTGTATCTGTTAAAGAATAATGGCAATCAATCCGCCAGATCCTTCATTAATGATCCTCTCAAGAGTTTCCTTTAATTTATATCGTGCATTTTCCGGCATCAAACTTAATTTAGCCTGGATTCCCTCACGAACCACCGTAGATAAACTGCGGCCAAAAATATCTGAATTCCAGATGCTTAGAGGATTATCTTCAAAATCCGCCATTAAATAACGCACCAATTCTTCACTTTGCTTTTCTGTTCCGATTATTGGGGCAAATTCTGATTCAACATCTACTTTTATCATATGAATGGATGGTGCCACAGCTTTCAGCCTAACTCCAAATCTGGATCCCTGTCTGATAATTTCCGGTTCATCCAGACTCATATCCGCCAGAGAAGGAGAAGCTACACCATAACCAGTCTGTTTAACCATTTTAAGGGCATCCGCGACCTGGTCATATTCCGCTTTCGCGTAAGCAAAATCCTGCATTAATTCAAGCAAATGATCCTTTCCTCGTATTTCAACACCCACAATCTCTTTAAGAACCAAATCATACAGTTCATCTGGTGCTGATAAGTCAATTTCGGCTACTCCCTGCCCCATTTCAATCCCAGCTAATGAAGCATGACCAACAAAGTCATACTCTTCAAAAAGATGGACGAGCCTGTCAACATCTCTAAGCCTCTTAATATCCTGAACCGTCTCTCTTATTGCATCCTGATAGCTGACCCTCAGCCAATGATTTTCATTAAGCACCATAACCCATCTAGGCAGATTCACGTTCACTTCGAGAACAGGGAATTCAAACAATGCTTCCCGCAGTACATTTAACACATCCCCTTCCCGCATACTCTCTACACTTATAGCAAGCACTGGGATATCATATTTTTCCTGAAGCTTAGAACGCAGAACCTCTGTATCTGGGTGATAAGGGCTTACTGTATTGATAATCATGATAAAAGGCTTTCCAACTTCTTTTAGCTCTTCTACGACTCTTTCCTCAGCTTCTACATAGTCTAACCTTGGTATCTCACCTATTGATCCATCTGTCGTCACTACAACACCAATAGTAGAATGATCCTGAATAACCTTACGTGTGCCAATTTCAGCTGCTTCATGAAACGGTATTGGTTCTTCATACCAAGGTGTATGAATCATCCTAGGCCCATTCTCATCCTCATATCCTTTCGCACCAGGAACGGTATATCCTACACAGTCAACCATACGAATATTGACCTCTAACCCTTCGTCTACCTGAACCTGCGCTGCCTGGTTCGGCACAAATTTAGGTTCCGTAGTCATGATCGTTCTTCCTGCTGCACTTTGAGGTAATTCATCAATCGTACGTGCTTTTTCAGCTTCACTTTTCATACCAGGAAGTACAACCAACTCCATAAATTTCTTAATAAATGTAGATTTACCCGTCCGAACGGCTCCAACTACTCCTAAATATATATCGCCGCCGGTTCTCTCGGCTATATCCTTAAATATATCGACCCTTTCCAAGAGATCCCCTCCCGATTCCTCCATATATGAGTACATATACGTAATTATTGATAGTCTTATAAACTTGGACACTATATATTTATGCTAAAGCCTATTAAACTTATGACTAGTTTTTTCTCTCCTCTCCTTTTATGTAAACAGCCGACTGCTATTTTCGATTGAAAATGAACCAATTATTCGGAGTATCATGATAAAGCACCGAATTATTCAGGAGATGTCAAAATAAAAAATACAATCTGGAATAAAAAAAACCTTTCTTTTACAATATATTTTGTAAAAGAAAGGTTATTCCTCAATTGCCATAAAGACAGGTTTATTTGCTGTTTGATCCCATGTATAAGGTAATGAATAGGCAGGTACAAAGAGGCTTTCTTTCACTAACTCCGCTCTTATATCTTCACCCTTTTTAAATCCCGCAGAGCGATCAATAAGTAAATCATATAAATCCGGAGTATAGTCAATATACAATTCGCCATCTTCGCCTAAAACAAGGTGTAACGATTTACCTGTGAAGGGACTTTTCACAGTAGGTTCCTTGTCAAATCCCATATTTTTATAGTTCAGCGTATAGACATTGGAACCAATTTTTTCTCCAAACGCAGGATAGCCCTGTGATTGTATTTGCAGCTTGGTATCGCGTATTGTCTCGGCTAATCGTAAATCAATCAGCCTGACAGTTGGATTGGTTTCTTCATTAACAAGTGTATATTGAAAAATCCCTCCATTTTCATAGGCATTTCCAGGTATTTCAGACATATATTTAGGAACCAATTTCTGAAAATCAATTATGTATTTCATATAATAAGGTGTATCTTGATCCTTTGTCACAATCGGCAACAGGCTGCCGCCATTATCTTTTCTATATTCCATAACAGCTTTCTGAACGGATTCGACCTGATCTTCATAGGGTACTTGGTTTTGCTGTAAATTCCCCTGTGGATACAAACACCCGGATAGAAAAAGAATCGTACACAGCAAGAATGTTACGCCAGATAGTTTATGTAGTTTCTTATTCAACGCTTTATCCATTTGTAGGACCACTCACAATAATAATAACCATAATAATGGCTGCTATAAACATAGATACATAGGCAATCGTGGCTAAAAGATATTTTAATATACCCTTTAATTTATATCTGCTTAAATATATAGCCAGCACTGCGATTGCCATTAAGCCCATCCCAGCAATCGAAACCCACATTTTTTGCATTGCTAAGCTCAATATTCGGCACCCCTTTTTCATCAATTCTTTTACCATATTTTTAAAAAGAATAATATTATTTCAACCTTTGCTATTATAACCCAAAATATACCTAAAAGAAAACAAAAACGGAAGCTCGGGTTTTTTATACCCAAACTTCCGTCCTGGACTAAATATATAGACTTAGACTAAGTTTATGCTGGCTCAGTCTTTTATAAAATATACTATGTTTAAATGAACATCTCAGCAAGTAACAAATGCCTATTTTTTGACAAAATCATCTGATTAATGATTATTAATCATGCTATCCATCAAATCTTCCATTTCATGCTTCTTGCTTCTAGTCATAAGATCATCTACTTCTGTCTTAATATCCTTGTCATTAAACAGGACATCGTACAAGGCAGTCGTAATTGGCATCTTCACTTGGTATTTCTCCGACAACTGATATGCTGCCTTCGTTGTTCTCACGCCTTCAACAACCATTCCCATACTTTCAAGAACCTCTTCAAGATTCTTTCCTTTTCCAAGCATATTACCGGCACGCCAGTTTCTGGAATGGACGCTTGTACATGTTACAATAAGGTCACCAATACCTGTTAATCCAAGGAATGTTAATGGGTTTGCTCCCATCTTCACACCCAGACGAGTGATTTCTGCAAGACCGCGAGTCATCAACGCAGCTTTGGCATTATCTCCATATCCAAGTCCATCCGTAATCCCAGCTGCCAAGGCAATAATGTTTTTCAAGGCACCGCCAATTTCCACTCCAACTAAGTCTTGGTTCGTGTAAACACGGAAATTTTGGTTCATAAATAAATCCTGAATACGCTCTGCTGCTTTCATATTTTTAGAAGCAACTGTAACCGTTGTAGGAATCCTTCTGCTTACCTCTTCAGCATGGCTTGGGCCGGAGAGAACAATAATATCTTGTGCTATATCCGAAATTTCTTCTTCTAGCATCTCAGATATACGCAGCAAGCTATCTGGCTCGATCCCTTTACTTACATGGACGATTGTCACTTTATCCTGGACAATCGCTTTAACCTTGCGGGCCACTTCACGAATTGCTTTAGTCGGTACAGCAAAAACAATAACCTCTGAGCCAGACAATGCCTCTTCCAAATCATAGTATGCCTTAATAGCGGAAGGGAGCTTGACATCAGGTAAATAACGTATATTTGCCTGTTCACGATTTATCTCATTGACATGTTCTAACTCATGCCCCCAGATTTTTACCGCATGTCCGTTATCTGCAAGGACGATCCCCAGTGCAGTTCCCCACGAACCTGCTCCCAAAATGGTGACTGATTGTTGCATAGATTCCACTCCTCAAAAAATTATTTACGTAATCGAGAAAAGATTTTTATAGGCGTTCCTTCAAATCCAAATGCATCTCTAATTTTATTCTCCAGGAAGCGTTCATAGGAGAAGTGCATTAATTCTGGATCATTTACAAATACAACAAAGGATGGCGGCTTGACGGCTACTTGTGTAGCATAATATATTTTTAACCTTTTACCATGATGGGTTGGCGTTGGATTCATTGCTACTGCATCCATTATAACATCATTCAGGACATTCGTTTGGATACGCTGTGCATGGTTTTCACTTGCCAAATTAATCATTGGAAGCAAAGTATGAATACGCGCTTTCGTTTTAGCAGATAAGAACACAATTGGAGCATAGTCAAGGAACTGGAATTCAGCTCTGATTTTCTCTTCAAACTTCTTCATCGTTTTATCATCTTTTTCAACTGCATCCCATTTATTCACTACAATAACGATAGCTCGTCCTGCTTGATGGGCATACCCAGCAATCTTTTTATCCTGTTCAATAATGCCTTCTTCCCCGTCGAGGACCACTAGGACAACGTCTGAACGTTCAATAGCTCGTAATGCACGTAAAACACTGTACTTTTCAGTACTTTCATATACCTTACCTTTTTTCCTCATTCCAGCGGTATCAATAATGACATAATCATCGCCATTATATTTGTACGGAGAATCGACCGCATCTCTTGTAGTTCCTGCGATATTACTTACAATAACACGCTCTTCACCCAAAATCGCATTAACCAAGGAGGATTTTCCTACATTCGGTCTTCCAATCAAGCTGAACTTAATCACATCTTCGTCATAATCAGGTGCCTGATGATCAGGGAAACTTTGTACAACCGCATCCAGTAAATCCCCAATTCCTATTCCGTGAGAGCCAGAAATCCCTATTGGTTCACCAAAGCCCAATGCATAGAAATCATAAATCTGATCGCGCATCTCAAAGTTATCCACTTTATTTACAGCAACGACTACCGGTTTCTTTGAACGATAGAGGATTTTTGCCACTTCTTCATCAGCAGAAGTCAATCCCTCTCTGCCACTCGTCATAAAAATAATGACATCCGCTTCATCAATAGCAATCTCTGCCTGTTGACGAATCTGTTCTAAAAATGGTTCATCCCCTATATCAATACCACCTGTATCAATAATATTGAATTCATGGTTTAACCATTCCCCAGAACTATAAATCCTGTCTCTGGTTACTCCGGCTACGTCTTCTACAATTGATATTCTTTCTCCTACAATCCGATTGAATATTGTAGATTTCCCTACATTCGGCCTGCCTACTATGGCTACAACTGGTTTTGGCATGGTCGTTCATCCTTTCAACTATCCTAGCTAAATTCCTGTTTATTTTCACTGAATTGTTAGCATGTTTAATGTTTTTATATTTTATGAAAAAAGAACCCTTCTTAATCATAAAGAAGGGTCTAACTATATTATGATAGCAAACGTTTTGCAAAGTAACAACTCTTCTGCTATATTTCCTTACGATTTTTGGAGTAAAATTTAAACGCCATTGGATTTTCCCCTTCCACCATCCTTGGTAATAAGGAAACTAAAATACTTTTCATGAAATCTACCCAATAGGTTTTTATCTGATGCCCTTGCCTTTAAATCCTATATGCTGCTGATGATAAACACTTCGCCCTGGCATTCTTTTTGTCCATAGATTATTCGCTTTATTTAAAACTACAGTAATGGTTATCGCCAGTAACAATAGGTCCAAGGATTCAAACGACCCTATCTCTTTGACTGGAAACCCGTAAACATATAAAATCCCTGAATAAACTGCTTCGCCAAGTATAATCGCTACACTTAATATACTGACCCTTTTAGTTGGATCCAAAAAGATGATACTCAGTACAACCAGCAAAGAGGCCGCTATATAAATCCAGTTTACAATAAACCATACTGGATATAGAACTGAATAAATTCTAATACATATGAAGGCAATAGTAATACAAAAAATAGCGACTGTCACTCTAATTAATTCTTTATTCGTCCAATTTCTCCATTGATAAAAAGACCAAAGTAGGGCTGCAATAAAAAACAGGTTTACATGTATACCAAATATATGGATCGATAAACCGGCAAAGCAAATCCCTGCCAATAGTCTAATCATTCCTCTCCATCTTATCTTAACGGATTCATCTGATATAAAAATAAAATACCAACAGCCAAGCCACATTAAACTGAAAAATAAATAACCTTCGTGCATAAAAACCTCCCTTAGCAGTATGCCAACTTTCAATTTTTTTAAACATTTCAAATGTAATAGGAAATTGATTTATTTGACACACTATCGGTAAACAATTAAAGAACAAGCTGGGCTGTTAGATTCTTTTCATTAAAATCAGGATATACCCCTTCCATAAACAGATGTACTACATTACAGATTTTTTAGCGACACCATTCTGGTCCTCTATTGAATTCGTGATCGAGAAAACTGATTTTTTTTACTTTATTCGATTCATTTGTTTATACATAGAAACAGCCCTTCTCTATATCTGAGAAGGGCTGTTCTTTACTTATTATTGAATTCAAAGCATGCAAGCCGCGTAAGGGCGCCTACCACATTACTTTATCTTTTTAAATTCTTTAGCTGCTCTCCAATCATTTCACCTAATTGGAAGCCTCTTGTTTCTTCAGGAAGTTCATAGTTATCCGCTTCAGCGGCTGGATTTTCCTGCAATTCTTTAATACTTAGAGATAATCTGTGCTCATCCTCATTCACGTCAAGCACTTTCACTTTAATAACATCTCCCTCAGATAAAACCTCATGAGGAGTGCCGATGTGTTTATGAGAAATTTGAGAAATATGCACCAAGCCTTCTACACCCGGGAATACTTCGACAAAAGCACCATAGGATACAAGGCGTTTAACGGTGCCTTCCAAAACACTGCCTTTTTTTGCTTTATCCGCAATTTCTGACCAAGGTCCAGGCAAGGTCTCTTTTATGGATAAAGAAACTCTTTCGGTATCACGGTCAATAGATAAAATCTTGACTTGGACGGTTTCTCCCTCTGAGACTACATCTGAAGGTCTGTCCACATGTTCATGAGAAAGCTGTGATACATGAACCAAGCCGTCAATACCTCCGATATCAACAAATGCGCCGAAATCAGTTAATCGCTGAACCGTTCCTTCTAGGACTTGGCCAGCCTGTAAAGATTCCAGAACTCCAATTTTTTTCTTTTCTTTCTCCTCACGCACAACATCTCTGTGAGAAAGGATTAAGCGGTTTTTTTCTTGGTCCAGCTCTACAATCTTAAACGCCAACTCTTTCCCTTTGTAGTCAGAGAAATCTTCAACGAAATAATCTTCGACAAGCGAAGCAGGTACAAATCCACGTACTCCAAGGTCAACAACTAGACCGCCTTTTACAACGTCTTTAACCTCTGTTTCAATAATTTCACCATTTTCAAACGAAACAACCAGGTCTCCCCACGCTTTTTCTGCATCTACTTTTCTTTTCGATAGAATCAGAGCTTCATCTTCGACTTTGATAATCTCAAACTCAAGCTCGTCCCCTTCCTTCACCACATCTGAAGCTTTTTCAACGTGCAGACTGGAGAGCTCACTGATAGGGACAATGCCATCATGCTTACTATTTTCCACTTCAATGACGACTTGTTTTTCTTCAACTTTCGTTACAGTCCCATGCACTCTTTGGCCTACATTAAACTCGGTTACATTAATATTATTCATATCCTCTGTCATATGTACTCCTCCTAACGATCACGGGTTCAATTACCTTTCAATTTTATATTTAATACCACTAATCCGTCAGTATTAAACAATATTCTAAATAATCCCTTTTTTCTAACTTCTTATAATTTGTACTATTTGTCAAGCTGGATGTTTAACGGTTCTGATCAATTAATTGCTTTATATGAGCCATTATTACTTTGGTCACTTCTTCAGGAGAGGCTTTTTGACTACGATATTCTTCCATGTCAATTGGAGGACCATATATGACTTTAGTTTTAGAAAAAGGTTTATAGGAACCAATCACGGCACAAGGAATAACTTTGGCGTCTGTTCTCAACGCAAAAAAGCCTGCACCCGCAAGACCCTCTCCCAATTCTCCTGTCTTACTGCGAGTTCCTTCAGGGAACAGACCTAAGACATGTCCATCCTTTAAAGCCCCCAACCCCTTTCGCAGGGCATTCCGGTCACTCATGCCTCTTTTAATGGGAATGGCATGAACGCGCGGTAAAATGGTTTTAAGAACAGGTACATTAAACAGCTCTTCTTTAGCTATAAAGTGAACATCCCGCGGGCATGTCATTCCTACTACAGGCGGGTCCAATTCACTGATATGATTGGAGCATAACAAAACACCGCCTGTTTCAGGAAAATGTTCCCTTCCTGAAACTGAAACACGGTATAATGGAGTTAGAGCAATCTTTACTACGCCCCTGGCAAATCTATAAAAGCTCATCCATATACTCCTTTCTCTTTCGCTATTTTCATAATAGCATCCACCACTTCATCAATTGAAAGACTCGTTGTATCAAGTTCAATTGCATCTGCTGCTTTTTTCAAAGGAGATACTTCTCTTTCTGAATCAAATTTATCACGGGCCGCAATGTCTTGTTTTAATTGCTCAATATCAGAGTCAAACCCTTTTAAGATATTTTCCTCATGTCTTCTTTTGGCACGCTCATCTACACTTGCGAGCATAAAGATTTTGACTTCAGCATTTGGCATAACGTGGGTACCAATATCTCTTCCATCCATTACAACGCCACCTTGTTCTGACAGAAGCTGTTGTCGTCGAACCATTTCTTCACGTACCAATTTATGCTGAGAAACGGCGGAAACATTTTTAGTTACATTCGGCGTTCTTATCTCTTCAGATACAATAACTCCATCCACCAGTACATCCTGGCCTTGATCACTATTCTGCAATTTTATATCCGTAGACATTAACAGATCATAAAGAGCTGCCTCGTTATTCGGATCTATTCCATTGTTTAATGCCTTATAAGTTAGAGCTCTGTACATTGCACCGGTATCAATATATATGTATGTTAACCTTCTAGCAATAATTTTCGCTACTGTGCTTTTACCTGCAGCAGCAGGACCATCAATAGCAATCGATAATTTCTTATTCATTTGTTCCTCCTTGTTGTACACAAAAATTAATCATGACTATTTTAACACAGCTTTACAGGATATAAATCAATATGAATGTAAAAAAATGAGACAAAGCACTTTACTTTGTCTTTAGAAAACCTAAATATTCATTTATTGGAAATTGCCTCCACAATAGCTGTATAATTGTTTTCGATGACACCTTCATATCTTGCAAGCGTTTTCCATTTAGTAAAGGTATGTTCACGATGAAAAATAAGCTGAAAAAATAATAAAAATAAAAGTTGAATGATGGCCATTTTCTTGATAAATCGCTCTACCGAATTCATATGGAACAATCCTCCTCTTACTTATGAGTTTGCCCATACTGATATGTATTTAATCTGCAAAAGCCCTGTTTCTTTCCTCCAATTGTCTTTCAAAGCAATAACGCAGCAGAATTTGCCGTTCTGCTTCAGAGATTTCGATAAATTCGACAGATACTTTTTTTCTATTATTCAAGACTTCGACAATTCTTTTTACTTGTACCTGAATGGGTAATTCATACACTTCTCTATTTCTCATCTCAAATGTAAACTGCAGCGTTAGATTAGTATGAGTATCAATCTTTAAATTTTGCGGAACAATGATTGCTGCCCCTCCTGCACTAATATCCGTTGTTAGTGCAGTAAAAGGGATAAATTCATTATTAATGGGTTGTACATTTACTTTTGTGGACAAGCTGACACGTACATATTCTCTTCGCTGAATTTTTTCCAGATATTCATCGCCCGGATAATCTAAAAGGAGCAAAGGAATATTTTCTCTTACTCTTCCCTGGATTTCCGTGTTAAACAGATACGTATTTTGATCATTCCCAACAAATGTACCCCTAAAATTCGTTCCATTTATTAAGTAATCTATTCTATTCGTATGTATATTAACTGGATAATCAATATAAAGAATTCCATCTCTAACATCCATTAACTTGCATCTATATGTTTCAGGCTGATCTAATTGGTTCTTCTCCAGTATGATGGTCATTCCGATTGTTAACATAGTTAAACCATTTCCCCTCCGACATGTGTAAGAATATTCCAAAACAAGGACTTATGTACTATTATGACAGAGAATACAAAAAAGGAAAAGGCTGTTTTCAGCCTTTTCCTTAGTTTATTTTTTATGAGACATTATCATACACTTTCCTTGCTTCATGCATGATTTCTACTTTTTCTTCATGTCCGTTTTCAGCATTAATGAAGATTCGGTAGGTATCATCGCCTACCGTTCCCATAAATTCATAACAAAGTACGTCTTCATATAAATTATTTGTGATAACGGCCAATCTTTTCTCCATAATCTTCACTTTACCACTAATTTCACTTTCAGCTTCTTTTTCAGTGATTGCCGGTTTATTAACTTTTCTTTCCATATCATGATTTTGAAGATAATCATCTGCTCCCAGTCCGATGATATCTCCATTATCTAGTGCTACCTTGATACGGATTGCTTCCGGATAGATTCTCACTTGATCTTTAACCGTTACAAATGTATAAACACCAACATTATTATATTGAGTACTTTCAAATAACTCCATATTCTGATAGCCCATGTTGTTCAGATATTGCTGTGCTTTCTTATATCCATCGTTTAACCCGATCTTAGTATCTGATACCTGACGATCATTAATGATATAGATGGGATGTCCACCTTTTTTTGTCAAATCAATTCCTATCGTATGACCTGTAGAAGCACTCTTTAAATTCACATGATAGAACTCGTATTTTGAGCCATCCTTGTTTTCGGTTACACTGACTGTTTTAGCATTAGAGACACCCGTATATTTTTTTGCCAGTTCAATTGCTTCCTTACGGGTTATTTCTCTCCCGGACAAATTTTTATAATCTATGTTTTTTTCCTCTGTAGATGTAAATGTAGGGCCATATTCACTTTTTTGTCCAATTGACTTAACATTTTTATCGATCGTTTTAAGTCCATCAATTACTTGGTTGTCTCTTTGGCTGTCCCGATTCGTATCCGCCAAGGCTGTTTCGACATCCATCCAACGTAAGTCATTATCGCTGATTTTCCTTTGAACACTCCTCAATTCATCCCTTATATCCGTTGCGTCACTATACAGAGCTTTTAACGTATTATATTCCTCAGCAGATAGCGGACTTTTATCTAAATCTCGCACAGATGTCTTATAGGCGAAATCACCGATATTTGTTAAAAATTTCTCTGTTTCATGAAATGGCATTAACGTTAAGGGCAAATGACCAACGTTGTTATGCGCTTCACTTGTTAATCTCCAAACCTCAGCCAATGCTGGAGATAGGGAATCATTTGTATTCATAGCCAATGTCGTCCCGATTTTATCATTTAACACATCAATTTGATAGTTCAGATCATTAAAGGCACGCTGATAATTATTCTCGGTTTGATTCATGATAGCTATTTTCTCTTGATGATCCTGATATGCCCAGTACGCTGTTCCAACTAAACCGATTAACAACACAGCAATCACGATATTTCTTATCATTACATTCACCTCAGTTGCAGAATATATGCTTGCCGATTTTTTTTATTTGCGGACGACTCCATATCCATGAACTTGTCGCAGTTTCCGGGTTAAAATAATATTCAGCTTCACCGGTCGGATCCCAACCGTTGATAGCATCTATAACAGCGTTTCTTGAACTCTCATTAGGTTCAAGCCAGATTTGTCCGTCAGCTACTGCAGTAAATGCTCCCGACTGAAATATAACCCCTGAAACTGTATTTGGAAACGATGAACTTTGGACCCTATTTAAAATAACCGCAGCAACTGCTACCTGACCCTCGTATGGTTCACCTCTCGCTTCTCCATGAACTGCATTCGCCATTAACTTAATATCACTTTCCGAAAATCCAGCCGGTATATTCGCAGCTGTACCGGTCGTCTTTGTGGATGTGTTCTTTTTAGCCGTATTTGTTGATTTTGTCGTTTTATTCGCTGATGCTTTTGGTTTGACTTGATGCTCAATTGGAGTCCCCTGATAATAGGTGAATTCATTTCCTGAATTAATTTGTTTTTTCACCCAAGAAGCGTTGTAATTAGAGGCGCTGACCAGTTTACTTTTAGTCTTTGCTCCACCTAACCCATCAATAGGTAACCCGAATTGCTCCTGAAAATTACGTAATGCCCAGTATGTTCCCCATCCAAAGACCCCATCAATTTTTCCATGATAAAAGCCTATATTCTGAAGACGCGCTTGTAATTCGATGACATCATCACCGACAGCTCCCCTTTGAATCACTTGATTAGTAAATGCTTCAGTCTGGATATCAAAAATAGGTGAGAGGAATAAAAAACAACCAATTATTGAAAAGGATACTAACTTCCTTACTAAACCCTTCATTTCATGCCCTCCTGTAGAATTAATGACAGTAAGGGTAGTTTTTGCAAACACATATAAAATATTCAGTCCAACATTAAAATCATTTTCAAACGAGAGGGTTGATGATTTAAAAAATGAGTTGCATACAAAAGCTTTTTGAGCTAATTGCAGAGGAAAAAAAGTTGAATTGAGATAAAGAATAATCATTTAGGAACGTAGAAGAAATGGGGTATAAGCATATTCTCTGTTAACATAATAAGCAGCATTTCAGGATGGTTTATTACCTTTATTTACTCCAGAGGATTAAAGCCGCAGGCAACACAGATAGATAGAAACATCCATTCAAATAAAAAAACAAACCCTAATCAAATCCCACTCCTAAAAAAGCAGATTTAGATTAACGTTTGTTTCTATTTTACTGCAGTTTACAGTTTATTAAACTGATTCAAATGACTGTTTAAAAGCTTTTTCTGTTAAAATCCTGGCCTTTTTTACTTTCCAAAGTCCGAGACCCCATAGGCAGAACATAAATGGAATTAAATATACATACCATTTTTCCTGCTCCATCAATATATAGTTAAAGGAACCATGCAAGGCAATCGGAATGAACAAGGCTGTCAGCATATAAGTCAGCTTTAACCTGGGCTGGGTTTGGAATTTGGCTTTCCCAAAATAAAAGCCCATGATGACCCCAAACAGTCCATGACTTGAAACAGGGAACATCGCTCTTCCCCATGCATATTCAAGCCCATTCGAAAATAAATAGAGGATATTTTCCAATGTTGCAAACCCCAAAGAAATAGAAACTCCATAAACAATTCCATCATAGGGTTCATCAAAATCAACATGGCCATAGATCAACCAAAGGAATAAAGCCCACTTAATCAGCTCTTCTACCATTCCCTTTTCAAAGAAGGCATCAGCCCAAACAGAAAGAAAAAGCCCTTCTGCCTGGATGACATATTGAATAAACATAACAGGTATGACAAATAACGCACCATAGATAAATACTTTAAATACAACTGATACAGGCTCAGTGTTATATTGATCTTTCAGGTAAAAATAAATTAGCAAGGCTATACCAGGTGCAACGCCTGCTGTTAATATATTTAACATGGATTACCCTCTCTTTTTTACTCTTTCGTCCTTTAATCGTAACACGGACGAAAAAAAAAGAAAATCAAGAATTCTCATAGCTTTCATATGGTTAGCGGATTGCGAACCCTACAACTTAAAAGCGGCCTTGATATCGACATTACCATTGGATAATAATATGGCCAATTTCAATCTTGCCTTCTTGCTGTCATAATCCTCACCTAGAATCACACCCCTATTTTGCAGGTCATGCGCACTGCCGTGGTATCCATAGGCAGGATACACTTTTCCTTCTTCCGCACTTGTACTGATAACAATTGTTATCCCGTTATCCAAAGCAGATTGGATTGAGTTGACCATTAAAGGTGTTACTTGCCCACGGCCGACTCCTTCTAGCACAATTCCACGTGCGCCGGCATTTACAGCGGCATCAATCATAATCCCATCTGCACCTGTATAGCATTTTACGATATCAACGCGCGGTATTTCCGGACCGATTTTGTAAGATTCATTATAGATCGGCTTTTGATAGACGCTGACTACATCATTATCGATGATTCCAAGATATCCATAACCAAATGATTCAAAGCCCTGGAGATTCGAAGCATGGACTTTTTTCACGTATCTTGCGGAATAAATCCGCTCATTAAAGACAACCAAAACTCCGCTATGCTTTAAATGTTGATTTGCGGCTACATAGATTGAATTCCTTAAATTGGAATACACATCGGTTCCGACATCCTGAGGGGAGCGCTGTGAGCCAGTTACCACTATTGGTCTGGAATCTTTAGTTGTTAGATCGAGAAAATAAGCTGTTTCCTCTAACGAATCCGTTCCATGAGTGACTACTACTCCACAAACTCCTTCATCCTCCAATTCCTTTTCAATGGCTTCTTTTATTAAAACCATATCTTCAAAACCAATATGCATGGAAGGCTTTTGCATTAAGTCTATAATTTTTATATCGAAACCCTCCGGCAACTGACAGAGTGCTGCTAATTCCTCACCACTCATAGCACCCGAATTCAGAAGTCCTTTAGAGATTTCTTTACTGGCAATCGTTCCACCAGTCGTTATTAGTGAAATTTTCTTCATATTACACCTCTTAACAAGTAGTCAAGCAATCTTAATGCTATTCTATTCTAACCCTTCTTTATCTTTTACCGCATTTGCTATTTGCCCACCATGAAATCTTCCATTCTCAATAAAAATTTCATTAGCATTATTTCCGGCCACAATCACACCAGCCACAAATAGGTTCTCTACGTTTGTTTCCATTGTTTGCTCATTAATCACCGGTTTCCCTGTCTCACTGTGTATCTCAACACCTACATTGGTTAGAAGACTGTAATCCGGATGATACCCAGTCATAGCAAAAACATAATCATTCTGTATTTCGATCGTTTGCCCCTCTTTTTCGTAAATGACGGTTTGCTCTTTAATCTCTTTTACAACTGAATTAAATTCCATTTTTATAATTCCGTTGCGGACATATGATTCAAACTCGGGCAAAATCCAAGGTTTAATGCTTTTTGAATAAACATCTCCCCGATATATGACTGTTACCCTCGCTCCCGCTTTAACAAGCTCCAGCGCAGCATCTACGCTTGAATTTTTGCCACCGATTACAACCACATCCATATCGTAAAAAGGATGTCCTTCTTTGAAATAATGGAATACTTTATCCAGATTTTCACCTGGTATATTCATCATATTTGGTTGATCATAATAGCCCGTTGCAATGATACAATATGGTGTTTCATATTCACTTTTGGTTGTTTTTATTTTAAATAATCCATTCTCTTGCTTTTCTATTACTTCCACACATTCATATGTATTTATTCTAAGATTCTTCCTCTTCGCTACTTCTCTATAGTATGTTAATGCCTGGAGCCGGACGGGTTTCCGATTTTCAGTAATGAAGGCGACATCCCCAATTTCTAATTTCTCACTGGTTGAGAAAAAGGTTTGATGTGTTGGGTAATGATAGATTGAATTAACAATATTCCCCTTTTCAATAATCAATGGATTTTTACCAATTTCCTTTAAATTAATGGAAGCTGACATACCACATGGTCCGCCGCCAATTACAATTGCTTCTTCGTATTGCATTTTTCTTTCCTCCAAATAACCGTAAACTGGAATTTCCAATTCGTAATTCGTATGTAGTATCTAGTACTTCTCAAAGAATATTTAAATAACCCTTTTAGAATAACATTTTTAGGACCTAAACTCATCCACTGCATGCAAAAAAGTTTTCTATCTCACAAGGGACAGAAAACTTTCTTATTGTTTGCAGTATTAAATCCAGCCTCTGAAACGCGATGCTTCGGCCATTTTCCGTACCCCAACCATATAGGCAGCGAGGCGCATGTCAACACGGCGGGATTGAGCTGTATCGTAGATGGTATTAAATGATTTAACCATTACTTTTTGTAATTTTTCCTCAACTTCTTCTTCAGTCCAATAGTATCCTTGATTATTCTGTACCCATTCAAAATAAGATACGGTAACACCACCGGCAGAAGCTAAAACGTCCGGTACTAACAGTATACCGCGATCTGTTAGAATACGCGTTCCTTCCAAAGTGGTTGGACCATTAGCAGCTTCAACGACAATCTTCGCTCGTATATTGTGAGCGTTTTCGTCTGTAATTTGATTTTCAATTGCGGCAGGTACCAAAACATCACATTCCAGTTCAAGTAATTCTTGATTGGTTATCGTATTCGTGAATAGGTTGGTTACTGTACCAAAGCTGTCTCGACGATCCAGCAAGTAATCAATATCAAGGCCATCGGGATCATGTAAAGCCCCATTTGCATCTGAAATACCGATTACCTTGGCACCGGCATCATGCATGAATTTTGCCAAAAAGCTTCCTGCATTTCCAAAGCCTTGGACAACAACTTTCGCTCCTACTAAATCCATTCCGCGTTTTTTAATCGCTTCATGGATACAAATAGTTACCCCTTTGGCAGTGGCTGATTCCCTGCCATGTGAACCGCCAAGAACAAGCGGTTTACCGGTAATAAATCCCGGAGAGTTAAATTCATCTATACGACTGTATTCATCCATCATCCAGGCCATAATCTGTGAATTGGTGAAAACATCCGGTGCCGGGATATCTTTTGTAGGACCGACCAATTGGCTTATCGCCCTGACATATCCACGGCTAAGCCTTTCCAATTCCCGAAAAGACATATTGCGCGGATCACATATGATACCGCCTTTTGCCCCTCCATACGGTAAGTCTACAATGCCACATTTCAAACTCATCCATATGGATAAAGCTTTAATCTCTTTCTCTGTAACATTAGGATGAAAACGAATTCCACCTTTTGTCGGACCTATAGCGTCATTATGTTGAGCACGATAACCAGTGAAAACCGTTACAGAACCATCGTCCATTTTAACAGGGATTTTCACAGTTAGCATACGAAGCGGTTCCTTCAATAATTCAAATACCTCTTCTGGATATCCAAGCTTATCTAAAGCCTTATGGATGACAGTCTGAGTCGATTTTAAAACATCTAGTTTGTCCTCAGTGGAATGATGGTCGGCTGTCATTATAGTACCTCCTACAGATGTATAATAAGTAATATTTTCCTACCAGCATAAGTATACAACTTTGGCAATTGTCTGGAAAGTGAAACAATAGAATAATAGGATTAAAAATTGTAAAGCAAGATTAATAAAATTTTTGGGGAGAATATTCAGATTTATTATTCACTTTTATAAATTCAGTATACTTAATAAACCTTGAAAAGTGCAAGAGTACTGTTTTAGCCTTTATAAACACGCTTAGATTAAATAAAAATAACCACATCTTTTAGATGCGATTATCATAGAAAATATTTTTTTATAATAGTAATTATATTCTCTTCACATATCCTGTGCCCGTAATCTTCCAGGTATTCTTTACTCAAGGTCGAGAATTCTCCAAACTCCAAAAGAATAGACATAAGAGTTGCTTGGTTTATAAGAGCATCTTCTTTTATCTCTAAATAGTAGTTGGACTTCCAATAATAAAGGATTCCTTTCACATTCCAGCTAGTCTTTATCATTCTGCAAGCTTGTACTACATCATCAAATTCCGCAAATTCATATATGATTTGATCTCGCTTCATTATATTGACGGATAGATACCCTTCTATTTCTTCTTCTTCTTCTTCTTCGAGACCTTCGTTTAAATAGTACGCATCCCTTTTTAAAATCATATAGATTCCGTAGCATGGATACGAGTATACATCCATCTGAAAATATCCGGTAACCAAGTTCCCGCATTCTTCAAGCACTTCTTGAATAATATGATAAAAAAAGCTATGCGTTTCCACCGAATGACTGGTTAGCACCTGACAGTTAACACCTCTGTCTTCCAATTCATCGTAGGGAATAAATAGTTTGAACAATGCCGGATTGATTTGTTTAAGCTTCATGAAAAAATCCTCCTGTAGCTACCTCTCTCCATTCCATTGTATGAAGGGAGCCACAGTCGGTACCTTGTTTTAAATCAAGAAGGAGTTGCCTTCTTTAAATGGATTAAATGAGTCTCAGGTTTTGCCATTAATCGCAGCGGAAGTAAGCTTGTTCCATATCCATTACTTGTTAAGATGGTCGTATTATTCCTCTCCGAGACACCGCCCAATTTATATCTGCCCATCCCAAAAATCCTAATTTGGCCACCGTGGGTATGACCGCTCAATACTAAATCAATCCTATATGATTTTTCCATTTCCTTTTCTATTTCCGGAGTATGACTGGCTAGAATTCTAAAACTGTCAGATTCCACTTCTTCCATTGCCAAATCAAGCCGCCCCGTTTGTTCCTCTTCATCATAAAAGTCAATTCCAAGCAGGCGTATTTTACCGCCATCCTTTGTTTCAAACAGTACGCTTGTATCTAGTAATTCATGGATATCCAACTCTACAAAAAGTGCATCCAGTTCATGTCTATCTATTTCATAATCATTATTACCCCATATGAAATAAACAGGACCTACACTTTTTAATTTAGTTAAATTTTCTTTTATTCTATCTAGCGGTACCCCTTTTTCAGCCAGGTCACCGCCAATTAAAACAAAATCAGCTTTCCCTTTTACCTGCCCAATAATTTCATTACTGATGACCCGCCTATGTATATCTGAAATAAAAAAGATTATGATGGTCTCATCACTTGGAAATGTACTGAATTCAAACGTATGATCAATCACTCGGTCCTGATGCGCAAGCCTGTACATATAGATGAATAAGCACGCACATAAAGCAATTAATAAGCCAAAAATCAACAGCACTGCCATAGTATCTCCCTTTCAATCCTTCATATCTTAAAACTAAAAGAAGCCAGCCTAATAAATGACCAGCTCTACATTTATATATATCTTTATTTTTGATCAATATGCAAAACTTTTTCATCAATATGCAAGACTCTAAAGCCTGATTCCTCTAATTTTTGGATAAATTTATCTACATTCGGCGCCTTCGCTACTTTAATGACAATTCGCCTTAAAAGTTTATCGGTTTCATCAAAGGTAACTAATGAAATAATTTGTTGCTGATATTGCCTTGCAATCTCAGTTAACCTGGCAATACGTCCCTTGGTTTCAACTGTAGTTAATGCTATCCTCACACCCGGTACATGAACACCAAAGGTACTCTGGAATTGTTCAATTATGTCATAGCGCGTAACAATGCCATGGAAATACCCGTAATCATCCAGCACAGCTAATAAAGGTGTCTCTTTTAAATCCAGAAATATATTTTCGTATATTTCGTCTTCTTTTAATGTCTTGTTTACCTCAGCGATTGATTCTGCTTTTGTTTCTTTTAAAAAAATATCTCTTGGCAGCTCTGATAAAAAGGCTGCTTTGTATACTCGATACCTTGTAATCGTACCTATATACTGATTTCCTTTCAGAACTGGCACTCCCTCAATTTGATGTTCATCCAGCACCGAGAAAACCTCTTGAAGAGTATCATTGTAAGAAACCGTATGACAATGATATTTTGAAATCATGATATTCTTTACAAACATTAAAGCACCCCCACCGCAATCTAGTATAAACATTCCCTATAATTAATACTTATTCGACAAATCACAAACTTTACCTGCCTTATTTGTGAAAAATTACTTATTTTCGTGAAAAAGATTAATATCATATAAATCTTTAAATTTATTAAAGAGGATATGTCTGTTTTTCCATGCAATATCATTTTTCCAAAGATCCTTACTCCTATCTATAATCTCACATCGCAAAGCATGAAATTCCTTTTCCGCCTTGTCCATCTTTTTTTTGTAATAAAGCATCCCTCCATACATAAAGGCAAGTAATAGTATACAGACAATGATAAATTCACTTTCAAAAAAATAGTTATACATGGACATAAAAGAATACGAATAGAGAGGAAGAACGTTCTTATATACATAGACAACCAGAATCGCTGTTAAACCTAAGGTAAGGTAAATAAATAAAAAATGACGGGTTTTATAATGATCAAACTTGCGTTTCCTTTTGACCACATTGTTGAGCATTATTTTTGTAGCCTCATCGGTATGTTCGTCCAAATCATGAATATGCGCTTCCATAAACCACCTCTCCTTTTCATACTCATGTTTATGAAAAGGAGAGGTCAATTATGAAACTCTTGTCCATTATTTATTTAGCTGTTCCCTATACATGCTTACTAGTACTATAACTATTATAAGACTGTTTTTCCCTTGCCTGATTGCTTATTTATGACAAATCCAAGGATTAAATCAATGGTGAAATGCATCACGATTGTAACAAATAAGTTGCCTGTCCATTCATAAATCATTCCAATAAAGAAACTTAGCAATAAAATATTCACAAACAAGTAAACATTATATAGATACCTTATATGGATTAGTGCAAATATGAGGCTGGCCATCCACAAACCAACATACGTTTGAATGATTCCCCTGAATAATAATTCCTCACTAAAAGAGACTAGTAGGACAATAAAGATTAGTTGCCGACCATTCAGAGACCTAAAAATACGTTGATTAATTCCACCATCATTAAAATATCTCTCTGGAAGATACCTCATCGAAAGTAAGTCATAGAGAACCACCAGCAATCCGGCTGGGATTCCAATAAGAAGGATAGACCAATCTTGAAAATCAAATAACAATAAAAACTCCTGTATATCATCAAAGACCCATATACCCAAAAAAGAGGAGATTATAAGCAAAAGCAATTGTGTTTGAATCAACGCCTTGTATAGCTCCTCATCTTTCAGCTGACTTACGAGCTCTGCCTGTTTATTTTTCATAGTTTACTCTGCCCTTCCAGTAAATAATTGTTTCAATTGCATTCGCCAATTTTGATCTTCCCGAGGGATGTCTTGCCGTTGTTTTGGAAGGAAACCGATCAGTTCATCTAGTGTTGCTCCACACCGGTCACAGCAAATCTTTGTTTTATTCTGCAACGCCTGATTAAAATAGGAAGCGATGCTGCTCTTTCTGCACTCAGTGGAAAGAATCCATTTTTTTAATAGATAAAGTTTCATAAGTTTTTCTTTTTTTCTTTTTTCCAGTTCTGTATCTATCCGCTCAATGCGGTCATACGGATCAAGAATATTCCCCTTTAATAAAGCCTTATTTAATTCTTTTACCCGTTCCATTTTGTCATCACCAATAAACTCCTCATCTGTAAGATTGGAGGCCTCATGATGAATCACCCATTCAATTTCTGAACGGTTTGGAAAATCCCTTTCAATCAGATGGGAAGCTTGCCATTCATCTCCTTCTGAATATAACAATATGGCCACTGCCGGCAATCCATCTCTCCCTGCCCTGCCTATTTCCTGGACATATGCTTCCACACTCAAGGGCATGTTTACATGAAAAATAAATCGTATATCATTTTTATTGATTCCCATACCAAACGCATTGGTGGCCACGATGATCCTTAGTTGCCCAGATAAAAATTGCTGCTGAATCAGGATTCGGTCACCAGTTTCCATACCGCCATGGTAATAAGCAACACCGTCAAACCCCTTTTCCAATAAAAATCCGCTCAATTGTTCAGCAAGTTTTCGGCTGGATACATATATAACCCCTGCACCTGGCACTTTATTCAGCGCATCAATTAAAATCTGAAGCTTATGCTGATAATCAGCTGCTTCTTCTACCAGGATACTGATATTTTCCCTGTTCACACTATGGATTACTCTCGCTGCATCCTCCATGCATAAATTTTTTAAAATATCCTCTTGAACCTCAGGAGTAGCTGTTGCTGTTAAAGCTAAGGTCAATGGGTTATCCAGTTCTTTCCTAATCCGGCCGAGCTGCAAATAACTCGGTCTGAAATCATAACCCCATTGGGATATACAATGCGCTTCATCGACAACAAACAAGGCAATATTGAGCCTTTTTAATTTATCCAAAATAAATCTGGATTGCAGCATTTCAGGCGAGATATATAAAAATTTTAATAATGGCAATGACCTCAGTACCATATCCCGTTCCTGCAAGGTCAAAAATGAATTTAAGGAGGCAACCTTTTTTTCACCTTTCGCCTTCATTTGTTCTACCTGATCTTGCATAAGAGCCAATAATGGTGAAATGATAATAACCAATCCATTCATCAAGTATCCGGGCATCTGAAAACACAAGGTTTTGCCCGTCCCGGTTGGCAGCATAGCTAGTGTATCTTTGCCATCGATAATGGATTCAATTACTTCCTTTTGTCCGGTTCGAAACGTTTGGAATCCAAACATTTTTTCTAATTGAGCTTCTAGCGGCTGCATACTTACACTTCCTTTATAGTTGCCATAACGAGCCTAATTTTAAAATAAGTTATCTCAGATGGAAGGACCATTTTTAACGATCTTAGCTGTTTTGTTTCATGAGTAGCAATTGCCTGTTTAATTTGCTCTTTCTCTGTCTCACTTACAAAATCATCTATCGGAAAATCTGGTACGTTTGAAACAATCTCAACCAGATGATCTTCAATCGTATTCGTCTTTAAATTCCGTACGGCTGCAACTTCTTCTTTTGACATCCCGGCTTGAAGCATTTTTAACGTTCTTTGTGTAGAAGCAGTTAAAAGAGATTGAACAGGTTTACCTATTAGAACAAGTTCTTTCAATAGTATATAAGGAGACTGAACACTGGCTTTAAGCATATAATGAACAGTATCCCAAAAGAGAAGTCTTGCATAAAATACATCTATATTAAGCTTTCGTGCAGCCTGTTCGATTGTTAAACCCGCATGCTGGTGACCCGAAAAAGCTAAAACAATCAATTCTGCTCCTGTTTCATTTACTTTACTTAATAAATCTTCAAGCTCCTGAAATAGAAGCTGCCCCAGTTCCAATGAAGAGAGAGGAATCTTTTTAAATAATTTTTTCACTAACAATTGTTCCTCTTGATTACGGGAAACAGGGATGAAAGAATGATTGCCATTTAGTAAACAGGAAGACGTTTGCACCAATAATTGCAGTCTTATCCAAAACCCATGAGCTGCATCTTGCAAGGTACGGCCATCCAGGTTAGTGAACGAAGGATAATCATTTACCCAAATGTTAAGCGCTTGTTTACCATGCTCTGTACAAACATAGGTGTTGATTCCTGTTTCTTTTATATATCCTTCTTTGATTAATTCACTAATCTTTTGATCCCATATCTCTCTTTTTAACTTTGGAAGAATACCAAAGAACTCGGATATATTAAACAAACGTGCATCTTGAATGGGCTGTGAGGATTTTTTTCCATTTAGTATATGTAAGGGGGAATACACCGTTCTTTGCCCCTTTAATGCATTTATTAAATACAGTATTAATCCATCAAAATATGGTATAATCATGTTTTAACCCCTTTATTCTACCTGTCTGTCACTTTTTATCTTACCAAATAGTTGTACTCTCATGCTTAAAATTCAATAGCCTATTTTTCCTTAATTCGCTAAAAACACGCGAAATATTGGCTATTGAAAAGTTATACCATGAGTTTTACAATAAGGTGAGGGGTTTGATATCCAGTTCGGTATCAAAATATATATTTTTTTACCTGGGAGGTATTTAGCATGGCTAAATTTACTATTGTTGACAAAGAAACTTGCATTGCTTGTGGTGCTTGCGGAGCAGCAGCTCCAGATATTTACGATTATGATGATGAAGGTATTGCATTTGTTACTTTAGATGATAACCAAGGTATTGTCGAAATTCCAGATGTTCTGCTTGATGACATGATGGATGCTTTCGAAGGATGCCCAACAGATTCTATTAAAGTTGCTGACGAATCCTTTGATGGAGACGCATTAAAATTCGAATAGTCTCCCCATTAATAAAAGCCTCTGCGGTTTCGCAGAGGCTTTTATTTAATCTATTTTATACATTTCGCACTACAGATTGCTTCGAAAACCAACCCTGCATTTTAGTGAATAACAGCATAAATACAATGGCTATTAAGGTTCCTTTTATTAAATTGAAAGGAATGATCGCCGTGGTGATCATTGCTCGAATCTCTGTACCAGACATGTTCCAATTCATTAACACACTGTAGCTTGGCAGTAAAATGAAGTAATTGACAAGACTCATAAATACAGCTAATACGATTGTGCCTCCTACTAGTCCGTATACCATGCCTCTTTTAGTGCCGATTTTTTTATAAAAATAGTAGGCTGGAAGGATAAACGCGACGCCTCCGATAAAGTTAGCAAAATGACCAACTGGAATTCCTGTATCGCTTCCTGTCATGATGTAATCCAAAATATTTTTTAATAATTCAACCAGGATACCCGCAATCGGCCCAAAAATGATGGCCGCAATTAAGGCTGGAATATCACTGAAATCAATTTGGAGAAATGCCGGAAAACCTGGGAATGGAAAGTTTATAATCATCAAAACATATCCAATCGCACCCAACATCCCAATCGTAACCATTTTTTGAATCTTACTTACACCACTGCTTTTCATTATTCCTCTCTCCTTTAGGTTTTGGTACTACCTCTTCCAGAAGAAAGGCTCTGCCTAAAACGTCAATCATGAAGCCATGCCACAAAAAATCCCTTTATCTTTATTAGATAAAGGGAGAAAAGGCAATGTGAAACAAACGTTCATGAAAGATTGTTTTTTGAACGTTAACAGAGACCTCCATCTTCTCCCATCCAGACTATACTGTCGGCTTTGGAATCACACCAAATCCTGCCTTTACAGGCTCGCGGGCTTAGATTATACATCATCACCGCCGGTAGGGAATTACACCCTGCCCCGAAGATAGACCGTATTTAATTGGTAAAATGGCTTAAGAAAATAATCAGGCTAGACATTCCACCTGTAAATTTAACTAGACCATTTCTATATTGATTTTATCCCAATAAACTAAATAATACAAGAGATTAAAATCACTATATGAATAGAACAAAAAAATATATATTTGTAAATATACCTTAAACTAATGGTCTCACCTCTTTTATCCGACCACCTAAGTAGTTCAAATTATAAAAATTTAAACTTTTTTTAGTATCAGCAGCAATAAAATTTAGATTCTTCTAAATTTTAAAATAGTAAGCGTTTGCAATACGGAATCTTGATTGACACATAGATTATAAGTCTTGTAGAGTGGAAACAAGATTAAATACTTCTACAGGATGGTGACAAGATTGTTTAAAGTACTCATAGCTGATTCAATAAAGCCTGATGGTTTAACACCATTCGTTGGCAGGGATGACATCGAGGTTGTCCAAAAAAAGATAGATGAAGTAAGCAGTGAATTGCATCTGTTTGATGCACTTTTAGTCAGAAGTGCTACAAAGGTAACAAATGATTTGCTTCACAAAATGACAAACCTAAAAATTGTAGCCCGGGCTGGCGTAGGAATCGACAATATAGATGTTCCTTCCTGTACAAATCGTGGAATCATTGTGGTCAATGCACCTGATGGCAATACCATTTCTACCGCTGAACACACTTTTGCCATGATGGCATCCCTGGCCCGAAACATCCCTCAGGCACACCAATCTTTAAAAAATGGCGCTTGGGAGCGAAACCGCTTTGCCGGAGCTGAATTAAAAGGTAAAACGTTAGGAATCGTTGGGATGGGGAGAATTGGAACTGAATTATCCAAACGGGCGAGAGCTTTTCAGATGAATATTTTCGCCTTTGATCCTTTTATTACGACAGATCGGGCAAAAGAATTAGGCATAACGGTAGGTTCACTCGATAACCTGCTTCAAGTATCTGATTTCATCACCGTCCACACCCCATTAAACAAGGATACAAAAGGATTATTAAATAAAAGTACGATACAAACATGCAAAGATGGTGTCTATCTTATCAACTGCGCCAGAGGGGGTATAATTGACGAGGACGCTTTATATGATGCTATTCTTGAGGGAAAAGTAGCCGGAGCTGCACTGGATGTATTTGTAGAAGAACCTCCAGTGAATAATAAATTATTGTCCTTGGATCAAATTATTGTAACACCTCACCTTGGAGCGTCCACTGCGGAAGCACAATTAAATGTGGCTAAGCAGGTGGCAAAAGAAGTAGTCTCATTTGTGGATGGAATACCAGTGTCAAACTCCATCAACCTACCAGCTATACCTGCTGAATTATTTAATAGAATACAGCCGTATTACCAATTAGTGAAAAAACTTGGCTCTTTCCTATCCCAATATATAAACGAGGGCATAAAAGAAATTTCCATTACATATGGCGGTGATTCTTTTGATTTTGATTCATCGATTTTAACAAAATCACTTGTTTCAGGATTTTTTAAAGAACGGGCTGATGTTACCATCAACGAAGTAAATGCCCTGTTATACGCTAAGGAACGCTCCATCACCATAGGTGAAAAAATCTCAAACGAAACATATGGCTATTCAAACAGTATAACGGTAAGAATTAAAGGCGAGACCAGACAAATTGAAATGAAAGCAACCTATATAAAAGAATATGGACCGCGTATCATTGCCATCGATGACTTCAAAATCGACTTTTACCCTGATGGCCATATCCTATATATCCAGCACCACGACAGACCAGGTGTGATTGGCATTGTCGGTAAAAAACTTGGCGATCTTAATCTCAATATTGCCACCATGCAGGTAGGACGTAAAGAAGCCGGCGGCGAAGCCATTATGATTCTTACATTTGATGAAAAAATTCCTCATTCTGTCATAAATGAACTTGCCGGCAATGATGAAATATCCGTCGCCAAAGCAATCAATTTGAGTGAGGTATAAAATAATAAGTCCAGTGCATTTCATAATTTATTAGATTGAGAGATGCTCTTGTTAAGTCATCATTTATAATGAGAACAATGCCCTATATAATCTTGTATAGCCGACTATCAAAACAAAAGAAGATGGGACATAACTTATAAACGATCCTGATTTATCGACTTTGTTACTTATTAAAGTGTTAAGTTGGAAGAAAAGTACGTTCCATTGCGCGCTTACTCCACTGGCCTTCCGCGGGGAGTAAGGCTTTAGCCTCCGTTACTTCCCGCAGGAGTCGGTGGCTTCCGCTCCATTCCACTAAGTTTAATAATGGTATACAAAAGTAACCAATCTATGAGTACAAATAAAAATTCGAACTATTAGGCGAAATATTTATCAAAATATCACCTAATAGTTCGAATTTATCGTTGACTGAAATACGTTTGTCCCAGCCTCTTTATTATTTTCTACGTAGAAAATCTAGCAATGAAGTTACTATTTTCCCTTTAGTTATAAATTTGACCGCCGGCACAGTTGATGATTGAGCCCGTTAATAATTTACCATTCTCTATCGCAAAAATCATTGCCTCTGCTACTTCATCTGCAGTTGCAGCTATATTTGGAGCTGTAGTTGCTTGAATAGCGGCTCCTATTTCTTCTGTATATGTTGTCGAAGCAGCTGCAGAGATATTGGTTGGCATCGTATTTGGAGCTACACCTACCGCATATATTCCGTTGTTTTGAAAATCCTGAACGATTGATTTTGTCATCCAGCCAGTGCATGTTTTGAAGCTGAATAAACTCCGTTATATGCAGTTGTTTTATAAGAATTAGTGGATACAGTATTGACGATTGTTCCTCCTCTATTTTCTAGCATGACAGGAATAACGGTTCAATACCAAGGTATACGCTAATGTTCATTAAACGATCAAATGCTGTTTTTTCGCACAAGTCTGATACCTTATCATTTATACGAACTTCACAGTTCGTTATCACACAAAAAGGCCTCATCACTATGATGAGGCCTTTATAGATCCCTTAGCTATGTTTTTGATTAAGCACATCTGTATAAGATGTTTTTATTTCCGGCACTTTTTTTGTCCATGTTTCTTCCAATTGTTCGAGCGTTTTCCCTTTTGTTTCCGGCACAAATTTCCACACGAAGATGGCAGACAGGATACTCATCAAGCCATAGAATCCATACGTGAACCCTCCGCTAAATTCCATCATCATCGGATAGGTAGAAGATATGAAATAGTTAGCTGCCCACTGAGCAGAAACAGCAATTGCAACAGCTTGTCCACGTATTTTATTTGGAAAAATTTCAGAAGTTAAAACCCAGCATATTGGCCCCCAGGACATCATAAATGACGCTGTATAAATGATGATAAAAATCAATGTTCCAATACCAATAATATTAGAAAAAGCTAATCCGGATATGCCAATCATTCCCACAGCCATCCCGATAGAACCGGTAATTAGTAAAGGCTTTCGTCCCCATTTGTCAACAGTCATAATGGCGATAATGGTAAAAATGACATTAACCAAACCCATCACGATTGTCTGTAGCATGGATGCATCTTTAGCTGCGCCCATACTTTCAAATATACGCGGAGCATAATAAAGCGCAACATTGATTCCGACAAATTGTTGAAATACTGAAAGCAGGATTCCAACTACAATAACCAATTTTCCATAGGCAAATAACTTTCCATTGGAGGCAGTTGTATGAATTGATGATTTTATATCCCGTAAAATAGATTGGGCTTGGGTTTTACCGTTAATTTTCGTTAAAATGTCCAATGCTTTCCGATCTTCATTTTTCAAAGCCAAATAACGAGGCGTTTCCGGTACCATAAACAGTAGAAGCATAAATAGCAAAGCTGGGATTGCTTCTGAAGCAAACATATATCGCCATCCAATATCATTAATCCAGGAAATCGACTGTCCGTCTGCAATTTTCCAATTGACAAAGTAGACAACCAGCATACCAAAAATAATGGCAAACTGATTAAAGGATACTAGTTTTCCTCGAATATCAGCAGGTGCAATCTCTCCTATGTATATAGGAACAACTGCAGAAGCCAAACCGACACCAATTCCTCCAATGATTCGATATAAATTAAATGTTAGCAACAAAGCAATAGTTGGTTCTCCCATTGTAAAAAATAAAAATTCAGGATAAGCTGAACCTAAAGCTGAAAGAGTAAATAATATAGATGCTATAATCAATGAATTTTTCCGCCCAAATTTCGAAGAAAAATATCCTGATATAATTCCACCAATAATACAGCCAATCAAAGCACTTGATGTAGTTGCCCCATGCACAAAGGAACTTAAATCAAGGCTATCGATAAAATAGACCTCCAGTGATTTTTCCGCACCAGAGATAACGGCTGTATCATAGCCAAAAAGAAGACCCCCGATGGCGGCAATCAGTGTTAAAAATACAATGTAAAAAGAATTCTTTCCCCGATTAATCATAGCTGCTTTCCCCTTTTAAGTTTGTTTTAGCTAACTCACTATTTGTAAACCTTTACATTTCATTAAAGACCATGTTAATTATAGAGTAACGTTTTGCTCCGATAACTAAGCGTCCATCCTAGCTATGTGATTAAAGAATAAATCCTCTGTTTTTAATGAACCGCATCTAATCCATATATCAAAGTTTAGGCTATCTAGGAATTTCATACCTTGCTAAATGTGGTTGAGTACGTATTTTTAGTAATGAATTAATCAAAGCAAGGGCAGAAGCAGCTTATCCATCAACTTTAAGATTATAATATTTAAATGCATATGGATTTGATGAATCGGATTCTTCGTTTACTTGTTTAAAAAAGACAAAATGATTCATTGATTATTCCTCCTAGTTGAAATCGTTTTCATTTTATTATATTTCAAATTATAGCAACGAATACTTTGTTTGTCTAATAGATAAACTAAGTATCTTGATATATAAAACTAAAGATCTATATTAAATAATCAATAGTAATTCTTTTTTCCTATTTTATGTAATGGAGCTTAGAAACCTCCAAATTTCTCATCTAAATATTCAAAAGAAAGATAAATAAGTATAAAAAAACTAAGCAGCTACCCCTCTAACAATAAACTGATTGTAGAGAGAATATCGCTTAGTTTTATAGATTAAGGTTCTTCCTATCAACTTAATAAGTCACATGACTCTCATGTTTAAGAATTTGTTCATGCAATGTCTCTCTAACAGCACCTGGCCCTTGAATCAGGTGTTTGAAATAGACTTCTATTTTGTTTCCCAAGCCAACATCATATAGATTTACTCCAAAAATTCGTTTGCTTGAAAGTATAGGCTGTAATTGATTATTAACTGATTCAGGTTGACCAAACTTGATTCCATAGAGATACTCCTGCAAATCTTCTAATAGAGGATCGGGACTGATAGCTATTCTATCTCCCCTATCATTCACGCCAAGAAGATAATGATGTTTGATAACAGTAACATGCTCCAAATTTCAGGAATCTGAATGCAAAAAAGCACATCACCTAAGTGATATGCTTTCATCAAACAGTTCCTTGTGTAACAAGAATTATCTTCTTAATTCTACTTTTTCGCTGGCAGGAAAAATGTAAATGTCGTACCCTGTCCAACCTTGCTGTAGACATCTATTTTACCGCCATGACCATGAATAATATTTTTTGCTATTGCAAGACCAAGGCCTGTGCCAGATCTACCTCTTGTTCTTGCTTTATCAACCTTGTAAAATCTTTCGAAAACAAATGGAAGCTCTTCCTCAGAAATACCTACGCCAGAATCCTTCACGTCAAATTGAGTACCATTATCCAACGTTCTTTGGATAATTTGCACTTCGCCACCCTCATGTGTATGGCGCAGGGCATTATCAATCAAATTGGTAAATACCTGTTCAATACGGTCAGGGTCCAGCTCAACAAGCGCCTCAGGATGATCAAGAGTTGTATAGACATCAACATTTTTTTCCTGAGCTGCCCGCTGGAATTTTTTTGATATTCTACCCAAGAAACTGCCAACTTCTATTTCTTCCATATTTAAAGTCTGATGTCCTGCTTCCATTCGAGCCAAGTCCAAGAGTTCATTAACCAAGCGTCCCATTCTTAATGATTCATCATATATGACCTGTGCCATTTCTTTCTTCTCATCTGCTGTTTCCGCAATATCATCTATGATTGCTTCACTATAGCCTTGCAGCATAGCAATAGGCGTACGAAGCTCATGCGATACATTGGCAATAAAATCTTTTCGCATCTTATCAAGCCGACGCTCCTCCGTCATATCCCGTAATACAGCAACAGCTCCACGGATATCATTTTGACGATAAAGGGGATTCATAAGAATGACCCAATCGTGCCCCTGCGTGGTAACCTCGGCTATTTTAGCTTTTCCCGTTCCTTTAACCTCGAGGAATAGATTGCTTAATGCATCAGGGACTTGCATTCCAGACTGTTTTTTTTGATTGGTTTCATCCAGAAAACTATATCTTAAAAAGTCATCTGCTGGAGGATTTGTTACAAGAATTTCACCGTCTCTGTTAAACATGATCACTCCATCAGCCATATTAATTAAAATATTTGATAAATTCTCTTTCTCCTGCTGTAATGCAGTCATATTATACTTCAGCTGCCGTGCCATTTGATTGAATGCAATCGCCAATTCACCAATCTCATCATTTGTTAAAATGGGAACCTTCATGTCAAACTTGCCTCTGGCTAATTCAGATGCCGCTTCCCTCATTTTTCTAAGCGGAGCAGTCACTCTCGATAAGAGGAAGAAAGCAAAAATCGTTGTTAAAACGATTCCTATCCCGACAGCTATTAAAATAAAGATTGTCGTTTGTGCGTTTGTACTCTCACTCGAATCAACAGACTGAAATGCATAGATGGCTCCATCCATTCCATCATTAGTAATTGGAATTCCGACAATTGTACCCTGAGTAACATTATCTCCACCCAAAATAGACGATAGATAAGTGGTTTCTGAAACTTGTCTATCACCCACCAATGCCTTATTTAAGGTTTCATCACGAGAAAAGAGTTGATAAACTTCTTTCTTATTCATATCATTCAAACTGCTGTATATATTGGTATCATCAAAAATAATAACAATATCCTTATTCGGGTCGATGATTTGCCAAACAATTTGTGTTGATTGCTCGATATCTGAATGTTCCTCTAGAATCGTTTCAACTTGTTTGGCGGTTCGAAACAAAGAAGATTTAGCTTCCTCCATGCTTTGATTATGGAAAAATTCCAGCAGTAATACAGTTAAGATAAATAGAACGAAGGAAAACAGCAAAATAATGGTCATCCATAGTTTCCCGACTACACTTTTCCAAAACATTAGTCGTTGACTACCTCGAATTTATAACCAACGCCCCAAACGGTTACAATCATTCTAGCTGCATCCTCAGATACTTTATTTAATTTTTCTCTTAATCTTTTAATATGTGTATCAACGGTACGTAAATCCCCAAAGAATTCATAGTGCCAAACTTCTTTTAGCAATTGTTCCCGGTCATACACCTTATCCGGGGTTTTGGCGAGAAAGTATAATAGTTCATATTCTTTAGGTGTTAATGCAACCTCTATACCATCCGCCAATACTCTATGCGCATCATTATCGATGGTTAGATGATTAAAGACGACAACATCTTTAGTTGAGGTCTCTGATTGAATATAGGAATTTTTTGATGACCTTCTTAACAATGCTTTCACTCGTAAGACTACTTCCCTTGGACTGAAAGGCTTTACGATATAATCATCTGTGCCTGCTTCAAAGCCTTGCACTCGGTTTATTTCTTCCCCTTTAGCAGTCAACATAATAACAGGCGTTGCCTTTTTTTCACGCAGTTCTTTACAAACCTCAATTCCATCCTTGCCAGGCATCATTAAATCCAGAAGGATTAAATCATAATCATGCGCCAAAGCAAGTTCTAAAGCATCTTCCCCATTAGCAGCCTCATCAATTGTATATTTTTCACGCTCTAAATACATTTTCAATAGTCTTCTAATACGGTCCTCATCATCCACTATAAGCAATCGTATGTTGTTTTCTTCCATCACCCGGACCTCCTTAAGCATCAACTAATAACTATACAAATTTATCCACGATATGTGTTTTATTATACATGGATACCAAATATTTAGGAATAGAAAAGTGAATATTTACATAAATAAAGCTATTCTATAAAGTTAAATTTATAGAATAATACTATCAATCTTACAAACAAGATTTTTTAATATAAGATTTTGACTATCTTCCTACTGTCCGCATACTCTCATATGTACTTAACATCCGGAAAATCGGGATACAATTGCCAGCTAAAAGGTTAAGCTTAAATTTTTAAAAGAAGAGTTAAAACAAAGGGCTTCCATACTTGGAAGTCCTCTTTTTTCTTACATGCTTGCATATGAGTGTAATCCCACGATAATTAAATTCACCGCGATAAGATTAAACATAATGATAATAAATCCTATAACTGCAAGCCAGGCTGACTTTTCACCATGCCACCCCTTCGAAATGCGCAGATGCAGAAATGCTGCATAAAATAGCCATGTAATTAAAGCCCATACTTCTTTAGGATCCCAACCCCAAAATCTTGACCAGGCTATTTGGGCCCAGATCATGGCAAATATCAATCCTCCCAAAGTAAATACAGGGAATCCGATTAGAATGGATCTGTATCCAACCTCATCAAGTAAATCTAAATTCACTGATTTTGCCAATGGCTGTATAGCTGCCCCTATACGCTTACGTAAAATTAAACGTAGCGCTCCATATAGCACGACACCTATCATGATAGACCAAACTACTGTATTCAGTTTTTTTGAATTGATTATTAATGGCAATTCAATTAACGGATCCATCCCTGTACCAGAAACCAATTTTGCTTCCTTCGGGACAAACAACGCGGGCATATTATATTCCTCTGTTTGCTCTGCACCGCTCTTATTGACCCAGGTATATTCAGTTTTATAATCAGCTATCGAAAAAACAGTAGTAGATACAACAAAACCAATCGTACAAATTAATCCTAATAAAACGGCTTCCAGCCAAAACGTACTTTTTGATGCTTTCGTTTGATTAACAGCACGTATCAGATAAATTAATCCGGCCACAAAACTTATTGCTAAAATCGCTTCTCCCGCTGCTACAGTAGTAACATGTATATACAACCAATCACTTTTTAATGCCGGAATAAGTGGTGAGATATCCCGCGGAAACATGCTGGCATACGCAATAACTAGTAGCGCAATCGGAAGCGCGAATACCCCCAGAATGGCTGTTTTATATATGAAATAAATCAATATAAATGCTCCAACCAACATCATTCCAAAGAATGTTGTAAACTCAAATAGATTACTGACAGGAGCATGTCCTGACACTATCCAACGTGTGATAAAATAACCCAGCTGTGCAACAAATCCAATAATAGTGATAATGATTCCAGCTTTTGCCCATTTTTCATAACTCCACTTATCGTTCTTACCTTTTATGGATCCCGCAAATACAAAAGTTGCTATTAAGTACAGCACAAAAGCAATATATAGCAAATTACTGCTTAAAGTCGCCACTCTGTTTTCCCCCTCTTTCTTGAATCTCTTCCCCTTCGGCTTGATCATACGGTAATGGAATAGAAGTCCCCTCTAATATTTCATTAATCTCCCGTCTGATACCAAACCAGTTTTTATTCGTATGAGCGGCCACAAATATTTTATCCCCACTCTTTTGAATCCAAATACGTCTATGATTCCAATATGCCCCCTGTATTACACCAATCATAAAGATAAGCCCTCCGAGAGCAAGTATCCATAAAGTCAGATCTTTACGTACTGTTAAGACAGTTGCAAAACCAGTCTCTATATTTTTGAATTTAAGTTTATATTCGGTCTCACCCAATGGCTCAAGGGTTTGTTTAATCGCAACAAAGCTAACTTCTCCTTCTGGATGCTCTGGTGATACCATTTTGAAAATAAACGCAGGGTTATTTGGAAATCGACTCTTTGTTGTCGGCTGCTCATTCTCATTAAATTCAAAATCAGGAAAATAACTCTCCAGGTGCACGGAGTATCCATTACCCAGGTCATAGCTATCTTTCGGATTATTCAAATCAACAGTTAAGTTGCCATGCTCCTTTTCAGTTGCTTTATCAATTAAGGTGAATGACATTTTAGTCATGTTTTCCTCGTAGGATGTTTGATATAAAGCAAAGGAATCAAATTTCAAAGGTTCATTTACACGTATCGGATAATCTTTAACTTTTTTAAGCTTTACTTCTTCTCCTGGCAAGGTATCCCCTACCGCTTGATAAAGAGTGGCATCTGTTTGATAATTCTTCACGACCGTACCAACCCGGTCAAGCGTTGCCTCAAACTCTTCTTTTTCCTTATCTTTATCATAAACTTCTACCGTAAATTTATGGTTTTCAACAAAGTACTCACCATTCGTTCCCGGTACAGCTTTCTTTTCACCTTCTTGAATTCTGAGGTAATCATTCACATACATCCCTGGAATAAAACGCAACATTCCGCCAATTAAGAAAATGATCAGGCCTATATGATTAACATAAGGACCCCACCTCGAAAAACGGTTCTTCTCTGCTAAAATATTGCCGTTCTCTTCTCTTATGTTATAACGCTTTTCTTTTAATCTCGTTTTGATTAATTCATAGTTTTCTTTTTCCTCTGCTATATCAGCTTCACCAAAAATCCGCTGTCTGCGTAAAAAGCCCTCATTCCTGATTACTCTCTGATTCTTTAAAGCTCTAAATAGCGGAATAAAGCGGTCAAGACTGGCGATAACAAGTGAAACTCCTAAGAGGGACACTAACAGCAAAAACCACCATGAACTATACAAATTATGTAATCCTAACTCATAATACACTTCACCAAACCAGCCGTATTTACTTTCATAAAACGTTTCAGCGGGTTCTCCATTTGGAATATACATTTCTTGCGGGAAGATGGTACCGATAGAAGCTGCAATTAATGGAAGAATGATTAAGGTGACGCCAACCTTTACGGACGAGAAAAAATTCCAAATCTTATCAACTACTGATTTATTGTAGGTTTGCGATCTTCTTGCACTGCCTTCATATTTCATATCCAATAATTTTTTTTCTTCTTCTTCCTTATTGAGCACCTTACCGCATGCTTCACAAAATATCGTTCCATATGGATTAACATGACCACATTCACAAGTTATTTCCTTCATCCTTATTACCCCTTGTTATGGCTGTATTTTCTCCATCATCTTTTGAATCTTCTCTTCAGTTAAACTACCAGTAGTTGAATCTACGACCTTACCATTTTTATCAATTAAAAATGTGGCCGGCAAGGGATTAATCAGATACTGATGCTGCACCTGATTGTCCTTATCGATGACAACCGGAAAAGTAAGCCCATGTCTTTGGACAAATTTATTCACGACAAAATCAGATTCATTTACATTGACAGCTAATACCTGTACACCTTTATCTTTGAACACTTCATATTGACTTTGAATATAAGGCATTTCATATTCACATGGTTTACACCACGTCCCCCAGAAATTCAGAAACACTCCCTGCCCCTTATAGTCCTCTAACACATGTTTAACCCCTTCAAGATCTGTCAGAGCAAAGTTTGGAGCGGTTTCATTCATTTTAAGGGTTTTTTCCTTGTCCATGGTTAAACTCGAAAATACCACATAAATGACGGCTCCGGCCAAAAGGGCCAAAACCCCTATTCTCATCCATTTACGCTTTTGTTTGGTCAAAAAAGTCCCCTCCCGCTATGCTTTAAACACACAAGAATATAGCGCTGCCAGAAAGGCACTAATTTAGGGCAGCGCTACGGTTGTATTTACTTATCTTTATGAAGCGCCATAGAACGCAGTTGCTTTACTTCATGTGGTGTTAACTCTCTGTAATCTCCAGGACTAACACCGTGCAACGTCAAGAATCCATATCTTTCACGTTTAAGTTTGATAACGGGCATCCCAATCGCTTCAAACATACGGCGGACTTGGCGGTTTCTGCCCTCATGAATCGTCAGCTCTATAATAGAGGACTGTTTTCTGCGATCCATTGAAAGCAATTTAGCTTTCGCAGGGGCTGTTTTACCGTCTTCCAATTGAACACCACGTTCCAATTTCTTTATTATTTCGCGGGATGGAATACCTTGAATTTTCGCTACGTACGTTTTTTCTATTTCGTACTTTGGATGCATCAGGGCATTGGCAAACTCACCATCATTCGTCAGCAGGATCAAACCTGATGTATCGTAATCCAGTCTGCCTACTGGATAAATCCGTTGTTTGATCAGTGGAAATAAATCTGTTACGGTCTTTCTCCCTTTGTCATCGTTGGCAGCTGAAATGACACCTCTTGGCTTATAAAGCAGAAAATATACCGGCTCTTCCTTTTCTACAGGTACTCCACTTACCTCTATTTGATCATTTGGGCCAACCTTAACGCCAAGCTCTTTTACAATCTTACCGTTAACAGTTACTTTGCCTTCTACGATTAACTGTTCCGCTTTTCTTCGGGAGGCGATTCCTGCCTGTGCTATCACTTTTTGTAATCTTTCCATTTTAATCACCTGTCTAATTTTACTTTTTCTGTATTCTTTACTCAAATAATAGGCATTCTACCTAGTTGTTCATTATACTTTGTTTTTGCAGAAAGTGATATGTCCTATCACGCATATTATTTCATTACTTACTAAGAAACACAAAAAAATCGGCTTTTTATACCGATTTTTGTTAAATCTGACTATTTTTTTCACCTATTTTATCATTTTGTGACAATTTTGTGTCTATTGGAACATAATGGCAGCCAAAAGAATAGCCGCACCTATCCCGACGAGATCAGCTAACAATCCCACCTTTAAGGCATCCCCCATTTTTTTAATTCCCACTGCACCGAAATAAACTGTTAAGACATATAAGGTTGTATCTGTGCTCCCCTGGATGGTAGAAGCAACCTTCCCTATAAAAGAATCCGGTCCATATGTGGCAATCAAATCACTGACCATTCCGAGAGATGCATTTCCCGATATGGGTCTTATTAATGCTAAAGGCACTACCTCTGATGGCACACCCAAAAAGTTTAATACCGGTTTCATCCAGCCTATCAACAAATCCATCGCACCGGAAGCGCGAAAAATAGAAATGGCCACCATCATACCAATCAGATAGGGAATAATCGAAAATGTGATTTTTATCCCTTCTTTCCCGCCTTCCACAAAGCTCTCATAGGTCGGGACCTTTTTTATGGCCCCCATCACAAGGATGAGCAAGATAACCACAGGTATCATCCAAATTGAAATGGTCGAGATCCAGTGCATCAGTCCATCCCCTTTCTTGCTCTTTTCCAGTAGAAGTACCGATCTAAAATAATAGCTGCAATCGTTGCTATGACGGTTGCCAAAAAGGTAGGGCCGACAATTTCTGTCGGATTGGCTGAATTATAATGAATACGGATTCCAATGACCGTTGTTGGAATAAGCGTCAGCCCCGAGGTATTCAATGCCAGAAACGTAATCATAGAGCGGCTTGCTGTATCCTTTCCGCCATTTAAGTCCTTTAATTGTTCCATCGCCTTTATACCCAGGGGTGTTGCTGCATTTCCCAGTCCAAATGTGTTGGCCATTATATTGGATACTATATATCCCATTGCCGGATGATTTGGCGGCACCTCCGGGAAAAGTCTGGATACGATCGGCTTAGTCAAACGGGTTAAACTATCCAATAGACCTGCCTCTTCTGCGATTTTCATAATACCTAACCAAAAAACAAGGACACTCATTAAGCCGAAGCATAAGGTGACCGATTCTTTTGCGCTCTTAAAGATTGCTTCATTCACTTCCGCCATTGTTCCAGTAAACATCGCATAAATGATTCCAATTATACTGATTCCAACCCATATATAATTAACCATTTGAGTTTACACCTGAAAAAGTATAGAAGACGTCTTTCCATATACTGAAGACAGTTTGGTCTTTTTTATGTAGATAAACCGGTTTAGATAGTAGCGTTTGTCCATCAAGAATTAAATTTACCTTTCCAACCTTTGCCGGAAGATTTTTTCCTTTTTTCCACTGTTTTTTTGGCTTTTTCAGTTCATACTTTACTTCGACCTGCTCTTGTTCTTCTTTCGTAAGCGGGTAGGATAGTGATGATTTTAAATAGGCTTTATTTTTATAAAACCCTTTTTTTATCGCTTTTATTTTTCCACTTGGCACTACTTCAATTAATGTGTAATTGTTAAATCCAGCCTCAAAAAGAGCTATATGATCGGCCCAATCTGTAGAATCATCGATTGTAACCGTAATAAGATCCAATCCTTCCTTCGATGCGGTTGTTACTAATGTGCGGTGGGCCTTTTTTGTATACCCTGTTTTACCGCCTGTAGTGTATTTATATTTTTCCGTTAACAGTCTGTTTTTGTTTTTCCAAACACGGTCCCATACTTCGTTTGGGTTAGGTGCCCGATGGATCTTAGTTCCGGCAATTTTCTGATACATTTTATTCCCCATCGCATACTTGGTTAGGATTGCCATGTCATAGGCTGTGGAATAATGGTTATCAGAATCATCAAGACCATGCGGATTGGTGAAATGACTATTCTCCATGCCAATCCATTCTGCTTTTTGATTCATTAATGCAGAAAAACCCTCCACACTTCCTCCAACATATTCAGCAATGGCAATCGCTGCATCATTTCCTGACCTGAGCATAAGCCCATAGACAAGGTCGCTTAATTTTATTTTTTCTCCTACCTGCAAATAGATCGCCGAACCCTCTGCTTTTAAAATCGCATCTGTCACCGTTACAGTTTTATCCATCTTCCCCGATTCAATCGCAAGAATAGCGGTCATAATTTTAGTAATACTCGCTATCCTTCGTTTTGTATGGGCATCCTTCTCATATAAAATCCGACCAGTGCTCTGCTCAATCATAATTGCACTTTTAGCCCCTGTTTGGATTTTTTCAAGTTCTTGTGCTTGTGCAGAAACTGTTTTTACCGGCGAAAGTAAACTTGCCAAACACAAAATCACAATGAGGATGGTGCCTGCCAGCTTCCATAACAATAAGCGGATTGGATCGTTCTTTACTGAAAGATTACGTTTCGAGTTATATTTATTACGTTTATATTTGAAAGAGTACACTTTCACCCACACTCGTCCCCTTCATGTTTTTGTACAAGTCTATGCGCTTAAATTCTTAAATATTCGAAGTCAGGTTATTCAGGGGGAAGTGGTAGGTGAACCAAATTTGGGATGATGGAGAATGTCAGGGTTCTTCAGCTATATAATTACATGCAAAAAAGGCAACGAAACGTTTACGTAAACTTCGTTGCCTTTTACAAGCATCACTCTTTTTTTAATTGAACTGCGAACAGCATGAGAAAAGATAGTAAAACAATAGCTATAACCCACATCCACGCCATAAGCATATTGCCAGAGTCAAGGGCTGTATAAACAGCTATAGGAACGGTTTGCGTAACGCCCGGAATATTTCCAGCAAACATTAAAGTAGCGCCAAACTCCCCCAAAGCTCGGGCAAAGCTTAGAATACCGCCCGTCATAAGCGCTCTCGCTGCTAACGGAATGGAAACATAAAGAAAAACCTGCCATTTATTTGCTCCATCTACTCGAGCAGCATCCTCGATTTCATGGTCAATACCTTGAAATCCCGACTTAGCTGATTGGTACATAAGGGGAAAAGCCACAACCGTTGCAGCAATGACAGCCGCCCACCAAGTAAATATGACGGGCTTCTCAAAAATCCACTCAATGGCTTGTCCAATGATACTTTGCTTTCCAAACAAGACAATCAAAATAAATCCTACCACTGATGGCGGCAGAACTAATGGCAACATAAGAAACGTCTCAAAAACCGCTTTGCCTTTAAAAGATTTCATAGATAAATAGTGGCCAATGAAAGTCCCTGATACAATAACAATCATTCCCGAAACCACTGCTATTTCAATTGACAGAATAATAGGTGATAAAAAATCATGTAACATATTAAATTCCTCAATTCACTATGAATCCATACTCCTCAAATATGGCCTTTGCTCCTTTTAATTGCAGATAGTCATAAAATCTCTTTGCTTCAATAGGATATTTTGTATCGTTTAGAATACCTAAAGGATACAAAATAGGTGTATGGTGTTCTTTATTTGCCGTCGAGATGATTCTGCTTTTATCAGATACAAGAGCATCTGTTTTATATACAATACCAGCGTCTACATTACCTGTTTCAACGTACGAAAGAACTTGTCGAACATCATTTGCTAAAATGAGCTTACTCTCTACCTTATCCCATATTTCTAGCACCTCTAATGTTTCCTTGGCATATTTTCCTGCAGGAACAGATTCAGGAATACCAATTGCGATCTTATCGATTGTTCCATTCCTTAAATCTTCAAAACCACTAATTTGGTTATTTTCATTAGGACTAGGCGCAATTAAGACAAGTTCATTTTCTAATAAATTAATATGCTCCCCGTCCGCAATCATTTCTGCCCTTATTAATGATTCAAACTTATCTTCTGAAGATGAAAAAAACAAATCCACAGGAGCACCTTGTATGATTTGCTGCTGAAGGACACCTGAGCCAGCAAAATTATATGTAATATTTATTTCTTGATTTTCTTTTTCAAAAACCGCTTGAATGTCTCGCAGCGCATCCTGCAAACTAGCTGCAGCTGAAATTCTTAGCTCTACTTTTTCATTTTTTACTTCTTGTTCAGAACATCCTACCAGAGCACTGATTACAAGGAATAGCATTATAAAAAAGGATACTGATTTTTTCATGTAATCCTCCTTGATGTATACCTACTTAAACAGAAATCATCCTAAAATTCAGTCTTTTTTAATGAAAACCGTTTCTGATTTTCACTTAATCCAGTTTTGTCTCCTGGTTCCTCAAGGGTTTATGGATAGCTTAACCACCTATAAAGTTCATCCCTATCTTTTTTCTATTCGATAGCGTTTGTTCCGTCCGCTCATTAGAATAACGGTCCGCTCTTAATTCCCAAACCTGACGAATGCATTCCAGCAGTTCCTCATCTGTTGCACCTCTACGGATTAATTCTTTTAAATTATAGCCATTTGAAGCAAATAAGCACGTATAAAGATGACCGTTCGAGGAAACCCGAGCCCGTGTACAGGAAGAACAAAATGAATCGGACACGGATGTGATAAAACCAATTTCGCTCTTGCTATCTTTATAGCGATAGCGTTTAGCCACCTCTCCAAAATACTGCTCATCCACTGCCTCTAAATCGAAAACCTTAGACAGCTTTTCGTATAGTTCTTTTTTCGTTACAACCTCTTTTAAGCTCCATCCATTATCATTACCTACATCCATAAATTCGATAAAGCGTAGAGTTACGCCCATTTTTTTAAAATAAGAAGCCATGGGGATGATGTCATGATCATTGATTCCCTTTTGGACAACCATATTCACCTTGACAAGAAAACCAAGGTTAACGGCATTCTCAATATTCCTCAAGATAGCAGAGGGCTTAATGCCACGACCGTTTACATGACCGAATACTTCGTTATCTAAAGAATCAAGACTAATATTTAAACGTCTTAGTCCAGCATTGTATAAGTCATGAGCATACTTTGAAAGCAAAAGACCATTCGTAGTTAGACCAATATCCTCAATTCCCTCTATTTTTACTAATCTTTCAACTAATTCAGTTAAATGACTGCGTAATAGGGGCTCCCCACCTGTTAAACGCAGCTTCTTCACACCAAGCCCTGCAAATAAACGGACTGTCCGTTCTATCTCTTCAAAAGTCAAAAGCTCTTGTTTCGGTAAAAACGCATAATCATCTCCAAAAATTTCTTTAGGCATACAATATGTACAGCGAAAATTGCAGCGATCCGTAACAGATAGTCGCAAATCACGAATTGGTCTTTTTAATTTATCCAACAAAGGCTGTGAGGTCATGGTTATTCCCTTCTTTTCATTCGTTTTCCAGGTCATTAATAGTTTAAAGCGAAATTCCATTTATTCATTTAACTCTTATTGTCCTTAACAGCTGTAAAAACGGTTTTCTTTAGCCACCGCTAACAGGCGGAATAAAAACCACCACATCTCCATCGCTAATTTTCTCATCTTCAGTCACATATTCTTCGTTTATCGCAACGAGGACTGAATGCCTGTTGAAGTTTGGATAGCTTTCCTCTGCCCATTGCAGCAACTCTCGGACAGACCATTCCATTCGTGCGATATCCTCTTCCGCTTTACCGGTCAAGTCTCGCATACTTGCAAAATAGAGAATTTTTATCATTTTATTGACTCCTTTGATCATGGCTTTTTATGTTGATTGCCCACCCATTCTTCACCATTTTCCCAAATTTCCTTTTTCCAGATTGGGACAATTTGTTTAATCCGTTCAATCGCATATTCGTTTGCTTCATAAGCATCCTTTCTATGAGGTGAAGAAACAGCTATAACAACGGCTATATCTGATATTTCCAGTTGTCCGATACGATGTGCAATCGCCACTCGTGTATCCGGCCATTTCACTTCAATTTCTCTTCCGATTTCCGCTAGCTTTTTTTCAGCCATTGGTTCATATGCCTCGTAGGCTAAAGATAATGTCCGAACACCGTTTGTCCATTCCCTTACATGACCGGAGAACACGGTTACTGCCCCTGCTCCCTTGTGTAATACATAATCTGCATATTTTTGAACCTCTATTGGACCCTGAACTATTTCAAATGGTTTCATGATAATCACATCCCTGCATAATCTAGCATCCATCTATTCTATGACTCTTCTTCTACCGCCCACGACATATATGTTTACAAACCGATTCGTGAATTTTTATTAATAAGAGATCCAACTATCTCGAAAAGTATTGTTTTCTCACCAGTTTATAATCCTAATATCAACTATCATAGCATCCATCGAGATATCCCTTCCTCTACACCCAATAGCAATATATCGACTTCATCTCCAGCCTTCCAGACCTTTTTTCCACCAGGGAGAACGATAAATGCATTTCCTCTTGCAATGGAAGTCACCGCATTCGATTTATTAAAGCCTGCAGGAGTGGTACTTAAACCTGAGGAAGTTACTTCATACGTTGCCCGAATAAAGCGAGTAAACGGATTAGCCGTCAAAAAATCTTCTGTTAATGTAGCCTTTACGTTTGGCATAAATGGTTTACAGCTACCCATCATTTTCAGCAAGGTGGGACGGACAAATAATTCAAAGCCCGAATAGCAGGCAGATGGATTTCCAGATAAACCAAATAAATATTTTCCTTTTTTCACCGCTACTGTCGTAACACTGCCCGGGCGTATGGCCACTTTATTAAATAAGACATCGGCTCCAAGATGTGAATAAATGACTGGCATAAAATCAAAATCACCAACCGAAACACCACCAGTTGTAATAAGGCAATTTGTCTCATCAATTGCTCTTTCCACTGTTTGCAGGGATTGCTTGAGATTATCTGCTTGAATACCATATGTATGATTTTCAATTCCCATCCGCCTCAGCTGTGCCTCAATCATAGGTCCGTTACTATTGCGGATTTTGCCTGGTACAAGATCATCCTCCACTGCCAATAATTCTGTACCTGTAGATAAAATACCAACTACTGGCTTCTTGGCTACTTTCACATGCGCATATCCAAAGGTTGCCAGCAATGCAATCACACCTGGTGTAATGAATGCCCCCTCTTCGATAAGACGTTCATCTTTCCTGGCATCCTCCCCTTTAGGAGACACATTCTCATACATTTCAAATGATTGACAAATAGATATTTGATTTTCCTGTTCTACTACCTGTTCCAGCATCACAACAGCATCTGCACCCTCAGGCATCATGGCCCCAGTCATAATCCGAATGGCTTCTCCGGGAGCAAGTGTCTTTTTAGAAATATATCCAGCCCCAACCTCATCAATGACCTGAAAGGATACATGATGCTCGTCTGAGGCTCCAACTGAGTCGGAGGAATGAATGGCAAATCCGTCGTATGCCGATCGATCAAATGGAGGAACATCATGTTTAGCTATAATCGGCTCTGCTAAAATTCGGCCATAAGCTTCTGACAAAGGGACCATTTCAGTTGAAGCAGGCTGTATTTCTTGCATAATTTTCTCTATTGCTTCTGAAATTGGAATTGGTAATCTTTTTTCTACCATTCTTTTATCTCCTTACAAATAGAATGCTATACTATGGATAAATCATATAGAAAGGATGTTTTCTATGACACAATTCACCCATTTTAATGAACAGGGTCGTGCCAAAATGGTTGATGTATCCCATAAAGATGCAACCGTTCGGACTGCTCTTGCTAAATCTTCTATTCTTGTAAACCAATCTATTTATTCTCAAATTACTGATTATTCTAATAAAAAAGGGGATGTCTTTGCTGTTGCCCAGGTTGCTGGAATTATGGCTGCCAAACAAACATCTTCTATTATTCCTATGTGTCACCCTATCCCGCTATCTGGTATTAATATTGAATTCAATTGGGAAATAGACGAAGCAAACTCCCATTATAAAATTAGTATTCTTGCTGAAGTTAAAACAATAGGATCTACTGGTGTTGAAATGGAAGCACTTACGGCTGCATCTGTTTCAGCATTAACCATTTATGATATGTGCAAAGCCTCCGGTAAAGAAATGGTCATTGGACCAACCATGCTTTTAAAAAAGACTGGTGGCAAAAACGGTGATTACACGCGTAATTGAAGATAAACTGAAGGTTTCATTGCACATTTCGGTTAGCTGTTTTTAAATAAGTTAACCGGAATGGACTTCCTTCCATTTCTCCTGCAGCAAGCTAGACAGAGTTGTTCAATCTTCCATGGACTTTTTCCGACACTGTATTACCCAAACATTTGATGGTATAATTTCCGTCCCTCTGTGCTATCCTTCAACCCATGTATTAACAGTCTCCCGTTTGTAAACAAGATCATCCGATAGTGTTCTGTATGAAATTGGATAAAATAAGGAGTCCTTTTATATCGATACCCCTGTCTTTTGACCAGTCTCTCTGCATCTTCTAAAGATACACGGCGATTAGCATGAGGGATGATTTGTATAGTATCTCGCCCGCATAACACCATCGATTTTATATCTCCACTTTTTTCCAGCGAAGGATATACAGGGTAATGTCCGCAAGTAGGACAACCCTGTTTTTTAATACGAGCCACTCCAACCTCCAAGCTGGTATGATTCCAAACATCAAAATGATATACTTTTTCCCGAAGCTTCTCCGGATGGCCAGTTAACCATTGTATAACCTCTGTACATTGATGGGCTGCCGTAATTTGAACTGCTGGAGAAATAACTCCAACCGTATCACAGGTTTCATTTAACGAGGGCAAGGCCGGGAAAAGGCATCTAAAACAAGCCGTTTTACCTGGTATGAAAGTGAAAACAGTCCCACTCGCACTTACACAGGCCCCATACACCCAAGGTATCCCATATTTATGTGCAGCATCATTTATAGCCATTCTTGTCTCAAAGTTGTCAGTTGCGTCTACCAAGATATCACATTTTTCTGCTATATCTTCGATGAGAGGACCATCTGCATTTTCTAAATACGTAAAGAGGTGAACATCTGAACGAATTTCCTTCAATCGTTGCTCAGCAGCTATCACTTTAGCTGTCAGATCCAAAGCATCTTTCTCCACAAATAACTGCTGTCTATGTAAATTGGACATTTCTACGAAATCACGATCCACTAAATGTATCGCCCCTACACCTGCACGAACTAGTGTCTCCGCAATGACCGAACCAAGTGCACCACACCCGATAATACCTACTGTTGATTCAGCCAAGCGTATTTGACCATCCCGGCCAATAGGCTTAAACAACTCTTGCCTAGAAAATCGAGTATCCATGTTCATTGGCTCCTTTATTTAACCGTACTATCCACTCATCTAGTTAATCGTAGTCCTCCAATCCAGCGACCAGATATTGGATTGTATTCCATTTTATATTATCAGAAAATTAAATACAATAGACCTTACTAGGGAATCATTATGTGACTAAAAAAGATGAAACCTATTAAATCAAGGCTTCATCTTTTATATAACTTATAAGTCCTTTTTCAGTTCTCTTACGACATGTGCTAACTCCGGCAAAATCAGTTTATCCATTGCTAACTTTACTGCGCCAGTGGAACCAGGTGTTGCGAAGATTACCTTCCCTTGGGTTACTCCGGCGATGGCTCTGGATAAAATAGCTGCGGAACCAATATCCTCCTGATAACTCAGCATTCGAAAAATCTCACCAAACCCGGGCATCTCTTTATCTAATAAACCCTTAATTGTTTCAATCGTTACATCTCGATAGGCAATCCCAGTGCCACCATTACTTATAATGGCATCAACCTCTTTATCCTCTAATCCAGCTGAGAGTTCCTGCTGAATCGCATCCTGCTCATCCTTCACTATCTGGTAGCGCGTAATAATATGTCCAGCTGACTGCAACAAACGCATCATAAGCTGCCCGCTTCGATCCGTATGCTCATCTCTTGTATCACTTACCGTAAGCACCATTACCTTCACATAATCCGGAGCAGCTTCACGATGCTCTATTAAACTCATGCCCATCCCTCCCTTACATCATATTATCATGTAATAGACTTGCTCAGGTAAGGAAGTATAGGGTAATAAACTAGACCGCAACTAAAAAGGTCAACCAAAAATCTTGGTCAACCCGATATAATAAACCTGGTGTATTTGAACGTACTTTTATTTCTTATATATCTTCCAGCCAATTTTCCGTGCCTGCTCAAATCGTTCGCTGACATCGTCCCAATTCACCAAATTCCACCAGTTGTTTATATAAGCTGGACGGTCGGTCTTGTATTGTAAATAATATGCGTGCTCCCAAACATCTAATACTAATAAAGGAATTGTATCCCATTGAGTTAGAATCATATGCCGTTCAGATTGTAGAATTTCCAGCCGATGGGCTCGATTGGACCAAACTAAAATCGCCCAACCTACACCCTCCACCTTTTTGGCAGCTTCAGTAAATTCCTTTTTGAACTTTGCAAAGCTGCCAAAGTCTCTTTTAATAAAGTTCATTAATTCACCTGTTGGTTCTCCACCGCCATCAGGCTTCATATTGTACCAAAATATGGTGTGCAAATAGTGTCCTGATCCGTGAAAAGCAGCTTCTCTTTCCCAATGCTTTAAAAGGCCATAATCATCCTTATCACGAGCTTTTTTCATTTCAGTTTCTGCTTTATTCAGCCCATCGACATATGTCTGATGATGAATAGTATGATGCAATCTCATAATCTCCCGGTCTATGAAGGGCTCCAAAGCATTATAGGAGTATGGCAATGGCGGTAGGGCATGCCTTCCAGGCGGTACAAACGAATCGCCGTTTTGTACCTTTTGAACAGATTCATCCAGCTCCTTCATCATATTCTGCAGCTCTATTAACTCATTTTGGGATGGGGTTTTATTTTTCATGCTGTTTAAATAAGCCGTGAGATGATCAACTCGGTCCATGATCATACCCCGAAATGACTCCTCTTGATCGGCCGCCCAATCAACAACCGCTGTCTTCCATTTATCTACCTCTTCCCAATACTTTTTAAAAGGATTCATACAAAAATCAACCTCCCCGTCGTACTACTATATTCCAGAGAGGGTTGACTTCATTCTTGTTTTTAAATCGAATAGGCAGTTATATATAACGTTGCTTCTAAAAAGATAAACCCAAATAAAAATGCGATTACACTATACGTAATCGCATTCATATCTTATTAATTTGATTGAACCATCTTTGTCCGATAATCGGTTTCATAGTATTCAAGTTCTTCTCTTATTTTTTGAACATCAAATTCCAGTTTAGTAATCAGGTTTTTCAAGCTTTCAGGTGCCTCTTCACGGAATTTTATACAATTGCGCCCTGTATACGCTGAACGGCTGTCCTCAAACCATAAGTCACTTTTTGGAGCAAAATATTCTTCAATACATTTGTGGTATACGCGGTAAAGAACTCGCTCAGCAGCCCCTTTATTAAATGGTTCGTTTTTAAGGACAATCCTGCAAGCCTCCAAGCCTTCTTCACAATAAACCAACAGCTTGCGGATTGTTGAAAACAAGCCCTTATAATAGAGCTCATCGCCGTTTTTTTCCTCCATTAAACGTTCAATTGTCATATCATTCATGTAAATCTCGAGAGTTTGTACTGTTTGCTCCAAAAATGATGTTACATCCTCCAACTGGCTCTTCACTAATGTATTACCCAACCGGAACCCTCCCTTAAAAATTCAAACCCTTTGATCATGTAAAACTTCACTAATCCTTGTGTTCATTTACTTTCTTATAGGACAAACAAACTCTTAACCTTCCCTGGCCACAATCATTTCTTTTAAGCTCAGTTACTAAATAGTTTACCATATTCAACCTATTTTTATTGTTGATTAACGTTCAGGGAGGAATAATTTACATTATTATACGACAATTCCAACTCAAACTTCTGGATTTTTCTGCATTTTATTTAAAATTTCTTTTATCTGGGCATATGGTAAATCCTTAAAAATAGTTAAAAATATATCCTCAGAATTTATATATACCCGTTTCCTTTCATGAAAATGCGAGTTTTGCATCAAACAAAGGACGGCAATAATATCTTTCAACGTATATCCTGTCAGTAATTCCTGAACCTGGGACATCCACTCACCCTTTTGTTCTAATAAAACTTCTTCAAAATACCGAAGATAAATAACCTGAAATTCTTTTATTTTTCCATTTTGCTTGTATGTCACGGTTGAACGATTGAAAAAATCCTCAGGTGAATTGGGTTTTTCCTTTTCTAACTCATATCCTATACAAGACAAGATTTTCAAGCTTCATCCTCCTTCATTCCATCTCTTGGAATTTATGAAAAAACAAATCTGCTTCCTCGTCATTAAATCCATCATCTGTGTCATCCTGCAGCGCTGGCAGCTCGTCCAAAGATTTTAAACCGAAGTAATCCAAAAACTCCTTGGTCGTTCCGTATAAATAGGGCCTTCCCGCCCCTTCCGCACGACCCGTTTCCTGAATTAAAGCCTTGGCCATTAAGGTTTGTAGAGGGCGTTCCGTTTTGACACCGCGGATGGCCTCTATCTCAATTCTAGTTATAGGCTGTTTATAGGCGACTATCGCCAAGGTTTCCAGAGAAGCCTGCGAGAGTGTATGTGCTGAAGGTGTTTCAACAAGCTTCTTCAAATAAGGGGCATGCACTTTTTTTGTCGCCAATTGGTATACACCAGCCAATTCAACCACACAGATTCCCCGGTCTTCATTTTGATACAGCTCTTTAAGATCATATAAAGCATCTTTTGCCTCTTGTTCAGTCACTTCCAATACGGATGAAATTTGCTCAAGAGATAACCCTTCATCACCCGCCGCAAAAAGTAATGCTTCCAATATTGATTTCCAATTAACGATATCCAACTGTAAAATCCTCCTGCTTCCATTCTATGAAAATATCCTCGAAGTTATTTGTTTGTTCCACCTGTATTTCATTTTGCTTCATCAATTCCAGGACAGCAAGAAAGGTGACAACTAACTGCTCTTTTTCCTCTGTATTAAAGAGTGAGGTAAATAATACCTTTTCTCTTTTTTCCTTAAGATAATCCTTTATTTCCTGAATCCGTTTATCTATCGTAATTTCCTGACGTGTAATTCGAGTTTGTAACGGTTTCCGTAATTTTTTTCGTCTCATTAATTTTTGAAAAGCGCTCAGCATATCATATAGGCTGACATCTAAATCATGTCGATCCGATTTTACATCTTCCGTATATGGCGATAAATCAATCGGAGGTTTAGTAAATAATAAGGCCCTTTCGGCTTCCATCTGTTTAAATTCATCAGCTGCCTCTTTATATTTTTTATATTCGAGCAGCTGTGTAACTAATTCTTCACGGGGATCGTCACCCATAAAGAATTCATCCTCTTCTTCATCCCATTCCTCTTCATGCTTGGGTAGGAGCATTTTACTTTTAATAGCTAAAAGTGTTGCCGCCATGACTAAATATTCACTGGCTATATCCAATTCCAGCTCCTTCATGGTATGGATGTAAGCAACATATTGTTCGGTGATTTCAGAAACAGGAATATCATAAATATCTATTTCTAATCGATTTATTAAATGCAGTAATAAATCGAGTGGACCTTCAAATGCATCTATCTTTATTTTATAACTCATCTCTTTATAGGCACTCCTACTTATTTCAACTAGTTTAAGTATAATTTAACTCAAGCTTCTTTCCAATAGAATGAACAAATTGATTTTCTAAAAGGTGGGCAAAAGCCCATACATTCCAGTATGGATTACATAGTATGACAATGTAAAGAAAAGATCCAAAGAGGAGGATTCACAAATGGGAGATGGCGCAGTTGGAGGTTACGGTAGCGGATTTGCGCTAATCGTAGTATTATTTATTCTACTCGTAATTGTTGGAGTAGCTTGGTGTTAATTAAATGATGAATCTAAGGAACTGGCTGTCGACTTTAGTTGATAGCCTGTTTCTATTTTTATCAGCCAGATCATCATGCTCTTCTCTCCACTTAAAATCCTTATTCTTTTCTTATCTGTATTAGTTCATGTATATTTATCTATAATATCGAGAATTAATGAGGTGACAATAATCAAATGAACTACCCAATAGAGTTCATCCAGTACCTAGCCGAATTTCATGGAAGCAGAGATTATTTTGAATGCCATGAAATACTTGAAGAGTACTGGAAAAAACATCTCCCGTTAGATCGAGAATCTGTATGGGTCGGATTTATCCAGCTCGCCGTCGGTATGTATCATTACCGTAGAAATAATGAATCAGGAGCTATTCGCACCTTACAAAAATCAAAGCAAATTTTAAACAAGCATACTGAAGAAGTGAATCAATTAGGTATGGACTCAGATGGTTTACTCCAATTACTGACTGACTCCATACATAGGTTGAAAAACAATGAACCATACAAAAGTCCCTTTTTGCCGATTAAAGATCCTAAACTGCTAACAGCCTGCCAAACCATATGCAAAGAATATGGATATTCGCGGGATAGCAGCAGCAATCTTACTGATTCATTATTAGTGAATAGACATTCTACCCGTGATCGTACAGATGTTATTCAGGAACGATTCAATCAACTTCAAAAGCGCAGCAAAAACAAATAGAGAAACCCTCCTGAATAAGGGTTTCTCTATTTTTATGCTCTATTATCGGCTTCACAATCCAGACATTTTGAAATAAACTCTGCTGTGATATCTCTGGAAATAATTTCGTATCCCTCATATAATTCGATCAGACAGTTTACCATTTCATGGCCAACTCCCATACCCCTATGAGAGGGATTAACGGATAAATCGGTTACCGTAACCGTCTTTCCATCCAAATCAATCCCGATCAGGCCTATAATGTCCTCATCTTGTTTCCAAAGATATAATTGCCTGTCTGATTCTGTTTCATATGATTTAACAGTATTCTGGAGCTTCTTTAAATCTTTTTCATCAGGCATAAAAGATAATAAACCCATTGCGATTTTTTCAAAGCTCTTCTTGTATCTAATTAACATGTTTGATCCCTCATTAAATGAGAATAATAGATTGGTATTTAATAATCTTTCTTATCATACTTGTTTTTACCTATGAATTCAACTGATGCAAATGCAAAGTCCTTTTGCCATGCTGATTCTTTTTTAGCTAACAAACATACATTTTATCCAGAAATGGCTTTATATAAGTATTTCATACCATACAAACCCTATACCATATAGCCAAAATGGATAGAAATTACTGTAAAAGAATGCAAGAAAGAATAGACAATCTTCCAATTTCATTATAATATGACAGAGTTAACACAATTGGCAATTTGTTTGCCTAGATTACTATTACTACATAAAAAAATGAAACTTTTTATCATTTTTTTACGTCTAACTGGTACGGGAGGTTATCATAATGAAAAAACAGCTTTTAAAATTAATGTCAGTTTTGTTGGCAGTTAGTTTTCTCATCCCCAGTATAGCTTTGGCTGATATGCAAAGAGGCGACATGGTCGTTACACTTGGCGAAAACCTGACTCAGGAACAAAAAAAATTATTGTTAGCTGAAATGGACGCTCCAAAGGATGTGGAGATTGTAACGGTCTCTAATTCAGAAGAGCATAAATACTTGGATGGTAAAATTGCTAGCAGGCTGATTGGAACAAAAGCAATCTCCTCTTCATCCATTACGATTGCTGCCAAAGGTTCCGGGATTACGGTCAAAACGAAAAATATCAATTGGGTAACAGAAGATATGTATAAAAACGCACTAGCGACTGCCGGTATAAAAGATGCAGAGATCTATGTTACGGCTCCTTTTGAAGTTTCCGGTACTGCTGCCTTGACGGGCTTAATTAAAGCATACGAATTGACAACGGACACCAAAATATCTGAGGAACAAAAACAAGCAGCCAATGAGGAAATGGTTGAGACAGCCAAATTAGGTGATCAAATCGGTACGGATGAAGCTACATCACTCGTTGAGACCATTAAAGAAGAGATTGCTATTAACCCGCCTCAAAATGATACTGATTTGCGCAGCATCATCGTAAAGGCAGCAGAACAGCTTGGTATCACGTTAACGGAACAACAGATCCAGAGCCTAATCGATTTGTTTAACAAGCTGCAGGATCTAGGAATTGACTGGAACAAAGTTGGAGAGCAAATAAATGCCGCTAAAGATAAAGTGACCGATTACCTACAATCAGAAGAAGGACAATCCTTCCTTGATAAATTAAAAGCAGTTTTTGTAAGTCTCATCGACGCAATTAAATCCTTATTCGCCTAATACAATGAGAGGCTGCCGAAAATAGCAGCCTCTCATTATTTATTCATATAATGGCAGGTCATTTTTTATTAGATCTTCAAGGCTCTCTCTTCTTACAACAAGACGCGATTCCCCATTTTCTACAAACACCACCGCAGGACGACGGAGCCTGTTGTAGTTATTGGACATAGAGTACCCATATGCACCTGTACAGAAGACCGCCAGCAGATCCCCATGCTGAACCTTAGGCAGCGGAAGATCCCAAATTAACATATCTCCACTTTCACAGCACTTCCCTGCTATTGCTACTTCTTCAAATATTTCATCATTCATACGATTGGCAAGAACTGCTTCATAATTTGCCTGATAAAGAGCAGGACGAATATTATCACTCATTCCCCCATCAACCGCCCAATATTTACGAGTTCCCGGTACTTGCTTACTTGAGCCAATTTCATAAATGGTTGTTCCGGCATCCCCAACCAATGAGCGTCCTGGTTCAATCCAAATTTCCGGCATAGCCAGACCAGCTTCTTCAAAATCGAATTTTACTTCACTCACAATTTCTTCTACATAGCGAGAGACAGGAATAGGCTCGTCCTCTTCTGTATAACGGATTCCAAAACCACCACCTAAATTTAAAACCTTTGGTGAAAATCCATATGTTTGATTCCAGTTCGCAATTTGTTCACTAATCTTTTTGGCAGCTAAAATAAATCCGGTCGTTTCAAATATTTGCGAACCAATATGGCAGTGTATACCCAATACATCAAAATACTCAGTCCGAAGTACAGATTGCAGCGCTTGTTCCGCCTGGCCATTCCATAGATCAAATCCAAATTTAGAATCCTCTTGCCCTGTTAAAATATAATCATGAGTATGTGCTTCAATTCCAGGAGTTACCCGTAAAAGGATGGAACATACTTTACCTTTCATTTTGCACAGCTCTTCTAAAATGGCAATCTCGTGAAAATTATCAACTACGATACAGCCGACCCCCGCTTCAAGCGCCATATCTAATTCATCAACGCTTTTATTATTTCCATGTAAATGAATTCGTTCAACCGGAAATCCGGCCTGGAGAGCTGTATACAATTCACCTGCAGACACTACATCCAAAGACAATCCCTCCTCCATAGCAAGCTGAAACATCGCAATGGAAGAAAAGGCTTTGCTTGCATAGGCCACCTGAGCTTCTACACCCAACCTGCCAAAAGTATCTCTGAACATTCTTGCCCGTTCTCTAATTAAAGCCACATCATATATGTATAAGGGAGTGCCATATTGCTCCGCAAGAGAAACAGTATCTACTCCCCCTATCATTAAATGACCATGATTATTCACTTTACCTGTTCCATAAAAGTGCATGTAATTTCCCCCTTGACGTTATAACAAAAATAGACAGCTCATTAAAGCTGTCTATTTTTTGAATAGTATAACTACTTTATCACACTAATACCCTAATTCAAAATGAATTATTTTGTACGATCCACCGGATGTAAAATACGCGGTCTTAAATGTCTGCCAGGCACCGGCTTTCTAATAATAATATTCGAAAGGGCTTTGGGTGCAAATGGGATAAACGGCCATAAATAGGGCGTAGACAACGTATTTAATCTGGTTAGGAAAAAAATGAAGAGAGTATTGGCAATCATGTACCCAGGTACATGGAACAGAGCAGTCAAAATTAGAATTAGATAGCGCATATATTTATTGGCCAAGCCGAGCTCCAAGCTTGGAGTGGCAAAACTGCCAATCGACGCAATAGCTACATAAAGTAATACCTCAGGTACCATCCAACCAACATCAATCGCTATTTGACCAATTAGGACAGCAGCAATAAGTCCCATGGCCGATGATAAAGGAGCAGGTGTATGTATCGACGCAATTCTGAGCAGTTCAATTCCAACCTCCGCTACAGCAATCTGTAATAGAATATGAACATGTGCATCATCCTGCGGCCCAATAAACTTCATAGTTTCTGGTAGCAAATGGGGTTCCAATACAAATAATAACCATAATGGCAATATAAAAAGAGAAGCAAAAATACCGAGAAAACGGAACCATCTAAGAATGGTACCCACTGAAGCTGCCTGTCTGTATTCCTCTGCATGCTGGACATGATGGAAAAAGGTCGTCGGTGTAATCATGATGCTTGGTGAAGTATCTACATAAATAAGGACATGCCCTTCTAGTAAATGGTTGGCTCCTACATCTGCCCGCTCGGTATATCGAACCATTGGATAAGGATTATACCCCTGATTGACTAAATATTCCTCAACCGTTTTTTCGGCCATTGTCAAACCATCAATCTCGATTGATTTCAGTTCATCCCGAATGATATTAACGAGCTTCGGATTAGCAACCCCATCAATATATCCAATCGCAATATCTGTTTTGGAGCGTTCCCCAACACGCATAATTTCGAATCGCAAACGTTCATCGCGAATTCTCCTGCGTGTTAAGGCAGTGTTAATAATAATATTTTCAACATAACCGTCCCTTGCTCCTCTAGTGATTCTCTCTGTATCCGGTTCCTGAGGCTGTCTCCCCGGATAACTTCTTACATCAACGATCAGAGCTTTTCCGCTGCCTGCTACAATAATGGAAATCAAACCTGACAATACCTGATCCACCATTTCATCCATTGTTTGAACAACTACAACGGATTGCTGGACCAAACGGTTTTTAATCAGGTCATAAATAGGGACATCCAAGGCATTGTCTTCTTGTTCATTAATATCAGTCAATGTCTCCAAAATCTCTATAATAAAACTGGTATCACATAAACCATTTACATAATACATTTGCATCATTGTATCGCGGATCAGGATTTCTCTTACTCCTAAATCAAAACTTACTCCAAGACCTACATTTTTCTCCATGTATTTCTTTACGGCCTGTAAGTCACTCGATATCGGTGTTTTCTCCTTTTGATTGGCCTGCATGGTATCCACTCCTTTCGAGAATCAGTTTTACAGCACTAAGTGTTATAGGGCTGCCTTTCGCAATGTCATCATATTTAGACATTTTGCCTATATCACCAATACCGACTACAATAGGTGCATGAATAGAATCGATACTATAGACTGTATCTCCATTAATTCGTTTAACATCCATTTCTGGTATTCCAAATTTATCAACGCCAAATCCGGTAAGATTCCCTTCGCGATCAATACAAACATCTACTTTTGTCCATTCTTCCTGTTTCGTTTTTGAAGCAACGGCAAGAATTCCCAGAAGATTGATATCAGGGTGTTCCGCAACATATTTCATTAACTGCTCACCAGTCCCTTCTCCGACCAGACCGCTGTCATCAAACATAACCAAAACCGGGTCATGGGCTGCAGATTTAATGAGTTTAATCAGTTCAGCACCATCCACTTTTGTTGGATTTCCATAGGAGGAGGAAATGCAGCGGCCACCGATTTCTTTTGCTACATGTTCGATTGTTCTTTTCGCATATTCATCTCCATCTGTGATAATGATGATATTTCGCTTCCCTTTCAACTCTTCACCGCCCTAAGACATTTATTGATTATAAATAATCCACTGAAATAGTGAGCCCAATATTTTGCCGAGAACAAGCGCCATCAGGATATATAAAATCCGATCCTGCATACCGATTCTTTTTGCCAAGATTGGAAAGACATTTAAAACCTCTGTCAAAGCTGCTGCCAGCATCCCGTTAAAAACACCGCTAAATATGCCCATGAGTGATAGGAGGATGGGTGTTAACCCCAATGAAAAGTCCCATAAGCTGGATATGGTCCCACCTATCGCTCCAAGTATAACCGCACTTTCAAAATAATGAACAGACTGAACCTTCGTAAGCTGTGTAAGCCTTGGGATAATATTAAGGACAGTCAAAAACGCCACATAACCGGCTCCGACCGATACCCCACCTGAGAATCCAACGATCAGCACATAAATAAACTCAATCATCTTTTACAGAAGTAATCGAATGTTTGTTTTCATTCATGATGATATATTGATCTAAATCCTGCTGATAGTTAAACATCTCTACTTCCATTGGACTTGGTTCATCATTCAATCTTTTCGTGAAAATATGATTAAAGAACAAAATCATCCCAATTCCGAGTCCAAATGAATAGGGTATTTGAAATACAAGTGGATTTGCAGAATGCTTACCGGTAATCATATAATAGAGGCGCTCATGGAGTTCCCTCATGCTGACATCCTCATGGAAATTCATAATCGCAAAGCCAGCTCCTATAAATAGAACAATCCACACAAGAATAAACAAAAGGTTCGATACTTTTTTCGTTTTACGTTCTACCTCTACAATGGTTTGTGATGGACCATAGGTATCCATTTTCATTTCGGGAAAATGCTGAAAAATCGCTTGGAGAACAACCGTCACATCCAGAATAAAAACATTTTTATTCTTTGAAAATTCACCCAGAATTAAACTTCCTACCTTTTCTTTTACTTCGTCTGTCCCAATTATATTGGCAATATCCAAAAGTCTTATCGGATGATTCGGCAAAACTCTCGCCCGATATTTCAAACGGATATAAACACATTCCTCCATGAATATTTTCATCCCCATTTCCTAAATTCACATGTGTTTATAGTATGGTTAGAAAATTTAGGAACCATACCAAAAATCACAAATTAGTTTCAGAGAGAAGCAACCACTAGCAAAAAAAAACCGTACGAACCAGCACTCTAGTCCATACGGTCTTTCATTTGATTTAAAATCTTCTTTTCCAATCTAGATACCTGTACCTGGGAGATTCCTAGCCTCTCTGCAACCTCCGTCTGCGTTTGATCTTTATAATAACGTAAATAAACTATTAGTTTCTCTCGCTCATCCAATAAGGCGATCGCCTCTTTTAAAGCAATTTTTTCAAACCACTTTGACTCTGAACTATCTGCAATTTGGTCCAGCAAGGTAATTGGATCACCGTCATTCTCATAAACCGTCTCATGAATTGAAGAAGGAGATCGGCTGGCCTCCTGTGCCATAATGATTTCCTCAGGTGATAAATCCAAATACTCACTGATTTCTGTAATGGTTGGCGTCCGTCCGAATTGCTTAGATAATTCATCCTTCGCTCTTCTGATTTTGTTGGACATTTCCTTCAATGAACGGCTAACTTTTACCGTGCCGTCATCACGAATAAAACGCTGAATCTCCCCAATAATCATGGGAACTGCATAGGTTGAAAATTTTACATTATAGGATAAATCAAATTTATCTACAGATTTCAATAAACCAATACACCCTATCTGAAATAAATCATCAGGTTCATATCCTCTGTTAAGAAATCTTTGTACAACTGACCATACAAGCCTCATGTTTTTCTGGATGATTTCGTCTCTAGCTAATTGGTCACCTTGCTGGCTTTGAAGTATAAGTGTTTTTACCTCTTCGTCCTTAAGCTGGGCGGTCTTTTTACCCTTTTTGACTTCCACATCCATTGTATTAGTCTCCTTAATTACATAAAGCTTTGCTTTTGGAAAGATTTTTCATAAGCCTTACCTCTGTTCCTTCACCTCTGGATGAATCGATATAAATCTCATCCATAAAGTTCTCCATTATGGTAAAGCCCATACCGGACCTTTCCAATTCTGGCTTTGTTGTATACAAAGGCTGCCTTGCTTCATCAATATCTCTGATTCCAATGCCATTATCCCGGATCGTCAGCTCCACTCTTTCTTCCTCAAGATCCAATATCGCAGTGATATTGATTTTACCCTTGGCGTCTCCCTCATAGCCATGGATAATTGCGTTAGTGACTGCCTCCGATACAACCGTTTTAATTTCGGTTAACTCATCAAGTGTTGGATCCAATTGCGCGATAAAAGCTGCCACCGTAATCCGGGCAAATGATTCGTTTTGACTCAATGCAGAAAATTCTATAGCCATTTCGTTTTTCATGTTACGCTACCCCCAATCCCTGTATAGCTGCTTCCTCCGAAGGTTCAAGACGAAGAATTTTAAACATTCCGGACATCTCAAATAACCTATGGACAGATGGTGAGATGGCACAAACAATCATTTCCCCTTCAAATTGCTGAATTTGTTTATATCTGCCCAATATCACTCCAAGACCGGAGCTATCCATGAAACTCAACTCGCCCAAATTTAGAATGATATGGCGAATGCCACCAGTTTCTATTAATTGAGATGCCTTGTTCTTTAAATCCTCCGCTGTATGATGATCCAATTCTCCCTTCAGGCGAATACATAATATATCCTCAATAGTCTTCATATCAATTTCTAGACTCACAGTACCTTTGCCCCCTTCAAAGAAAGTATAGTGGTGATTTTCGCCAAGCTCCACTTCAATTCCTTCTTAAAGACAAAACTAGTGATATTCTCTTTCTATTCGTTTAATTTCGCATACCAACGGTTATTCGTCGCCGGTATGGGTAAACATGCCGAATGAACGTTTATATAAATCATACCAGCTTGCTCGTTTTACATCTTTTGATGCAATAAGAGGGGTTTCTGAAATGACTTTGTCGTCTCTCATCATTTTTAAGACACCAAGCTGATCTCCTTTTTTGATTGGGGCCTGCACGTCTTTTTTCAATATGATATTCGGACGGATATTCACCTTGTCTTCCCCTTTTTTATTTAAAAGAGAAACTGAATCGCTTGTGACCAAACTCACTTTTTTCTGTTGACCTTTTTCTATTTTCAAAAGAGCCAGAGGCTGTTCTTTCTTATAAACCGGACGTGATTGATAATTAGCAAAGGCATAATCCAGCATTTGCGTAATTTGTGAATTTCGTTCTTTTGGATTCTCAGCCCCAAATACAACTGCAATGACTCGTAAATTATCTTTTTTAGCTGTTGCGGTTAAGCAATATCCCGCTTGATGTGTAAAACCAGTTTTTAATCCGTCCACACCAGGGTAAAATTTCACCAGTTTGTTCGTATTCACAAGCCAGAATTTTTTATCCGAATCCTCACGTAAATAAGATTCATATAAACTTGTAAAATTCGTAATTTCCTCATGCTTTAGTAACTCTTTTGCTATGGTCGCCATATCAAAGGCTGAACTGTAATGATCAGTTGTCGGTAGTCCCGTGCAATTTTGAAATTTAGTGTTTTTCAACCCCAATTCCTGCACTTTGGCATTCATTCTTTTCACGAATTCCTCTTCGCTTCCAGCAATTTTTTCAGCCATGGCAACGGAGGCATCATTCCCTGAACCAATTGCAATTCCTCTGAGCATTTGCTCAACCGTCATTTCCTCACCTGGCTCCAGGAATATTTGCGAACCACCCATTGAGGCCGCATATTCACTTGTTCGAACTTTATCTTCCATCGTTATACGCTTTTGATCTAATGCCTCCATGATTAACAGCATGGTCATAATCTTCGTCATGCTGGCGGGAGACAGCCGCTCATCTTTATTTTTATCATATATGACAGAACCCGTATCCTTTTCTATCAGTATTGCTGACTTCGTTTTAGGTGCTAAATCTAATTCCGCCGTTTTTGTTTTTTCGGCTGCAAATGATGGTACAGACATACTTAAAGTGAACACTACTACTAATAAAGCTGAAACATACCGTTTCATGGACAGACCTCCTACTCATGATAAATTCCAGTTTTACCAACAACACTACTTTTATACAGTCCAGAATCTTATCTCAGATAAAATTATATTTCCTGATTAGGACCCGACTAATTTGAATGAAAATTTTAAATACGCAGTCTTAATTTCAAAGGGAATTCTAGCTATCTCTGTGTTAGTAGAAACCATATTAACTAACATTAGATGTTCTGAAATTAAATTATCGAGGAAAACTCGAGAGGAGAGAAATTTAAGCCTGTAAATCATAAAAAAATCCATATTTTTAAAGGAAATTGGTTAAAGTGAAGACTTTTCAGTCTGCTTTTTATAATCAGTATTTAAATTTTCTATATAACAGGCAACCTATAAACAATTGAGCGATATTTTATAGTAATAGTTGCGATTTTGAGAGGAATTGAGCAATATTTTAATTTATTGAGCGAACCATAAGGAGATTAGCGAAAAATGAGGTTAATTGAGCGGGAATTCCGGTGATTGAGCGATTTATATCGTGATTGCGCGATCATATAAGGCATTGAGCGATTTGCATAGTGATTGAGTGATTATGTAAGCCTTTGTGCGATGTGCATGTTGATTGTGCGATCATGTAAGCATTTGAACGATTTACACAGTGATTGAACCAAATTTGGACAACAGAGCAATTTATATCAGGCCAAAGTGAATTCATTTATTCTTTTACCCTAATATGTCACTACTCACGGCATCTTACTCCTATTATTAACCATAAAAAAATAGAGGCCATCTAATAAAAACTACTAGACAGCCTCCTGTTAAAACTTATTAAGCTTCAATTTTCATTTCTGATACGATTGATTTTACTAAGTTCAAGAACGTAGATTTTACTTTTTCAGTCGTTTCAATTACCTCGTCATGCGCCAAAGGCTGATCCAGGATTCCAGCAGCCATGTTTGTAATGCATGAAATACCGAGTACTTTCATGCCTCCATGAGCAGCAACGATAACTTCAGGAACTGTTGACATTCCAACTGCATCTCCGCCTAAAATACGTGCCATTCTCACTTCTGCAGGTGTTTCGTAAGTAGGACCTGTAAATCCAATGTAAACACCTTTTTGAATCGCAATATTTTGTTTAGAAGCAACTTGTTCTGCCAATTCCACTAATGATTTTGTGTAAGCACTTGTCATATCAGGGAATCTTGGTCCAAACTCACTGTGATTTGGTCCAATTAATGGGTGTGCGCCCATGTAATTAATATGATCTGTGATAATCATCAAATCACCAGGCTTGAAGCTTTCATTTACTCCGCCTGCTGCATTTGTTACAAGGATATGCGTCATTCCCATTGCCTTCATAACACGTACTGGGAACGTAACTTCTTGCATGGAATATCCTTCATAATAGTGGAAACGCCCCTGCATAGCCGCTACTGTTTTGCCTGCCAGCGTACCAACAACAAGTTGGCCAGCATGTCCTTCAACAGTAGAAACTGGGAAATGAGGTATTTCGCTGTATGGGATTACAGTGGCATTTTCGATTTCATCAGCCAATACTCCCAACCCTGAACCAAGAATCAATCCTAGTTCAGGCTTTTGACCGGATACCTCTAAAATATGCGCTGCTGCTTCATTTACTTTTTCAAACATTCTGTTCTCTCCTTTTAATTTAGTTCCTTAAGGAAGCTTACTCCATGCTCAGGCATTTTCACACCGAAGTTATCAGCAACGGTTGCACCAATGTCCGCAAATGTACTGCGGATCGGCAGTTCTTTACCTTCTTTAAATTGTTTGGAGTATACAAGTAAAGGAACGTATTCTCTCGTATGATCTGTTCCAGGATGAACCGGATCATTACCATGGTCTGCCGTAATAATCAGCAGATCGTCTTCCTTCATTTTATCCAGTACTTCCTGCAATCTTCCATCATACTCTTCTAATGCTTTACCGTATCCAATAGGATCGCGTCTGTGGCCAAATACGGCATCAAAATCAACAAGGTTCAGGAAGCTTAGGCCAGTAAAGTCCATATCCAATGTTTGGACCTGCTTATCCATTCCATCCATATTACTTGTTGTGCGAAGCGCTTTTGTTACGCCCTCGCCATCGTAGATATCAGCAATTTTACCAATAGAGATTACGTCAAAATTGCTATCCTTCAGCTCATTCATAACCGTGCGTCCAAATGGTTTTAACGCATAGTCATGGCGATTTGGCGTACGTTTGAAATCACCAGGCTCTCCAACAAATGGGCGAGCAATGATTCTGCCTACCATATACTCTTCACGTAGAGTCATTTCTCTGGCAATTTCACAAATGCGATAGAGTTCTTCAAGAGGTACTACATCTTCATGAGCTGCAATTTGCAGAACGGAATCAGCAGAAGTGTACACGATTAACGCTCCGGTTTTTACGTGCTCTTCTCCCAATTCTACCAGGATTTCTGTACCGCTCGCCGGTTTATTCCCAATAATTTTTCTGCCGCTCTTTTCTTCCAGCTCCTGAATTAATTCCGGTGGAAATCCATCCGGAAATACACGGAATGGTGTATCAATACGAAGCCCCATAATTTCCCAGTGACCAGTCATCGTATCTTTCCCATTGGAAGCCTCTTGCATTTTTGTATAATAAGCCATTGGCTTTTCTGCCTTTTGAATTCCTTTAATTTCTCTGATGTTTGATAGGCCTAATTTACCCATGACAGGCATGTTCAACCCATTCATTTTTTCAGCAATATGTCCAAGTGTATCTGAACCTTTATCGCCAAATTTCTCTGCATCTGGCGCTTCGCCAATCCCAACAGAATCCATTACAGTTAAAAATACTCGCTTAAATTTCATACATGAAACCTCCAGCTTCTTTTATATGTAGGTTACCCTTTCTCAGCGCCTGTAATCTTCCATAAATTTCAGCAGAATTTACGGGTCAAAAGTTGCAGGCGTCAGAGGTCTGACTTCTTTATTTTACATCACCGGGGAAACGTTGCCAATTTAAGTTTACCAAATTTTAATAGTTTTATTTTTCGGTATTCACGCAATATTCAAAAAGTCAATTAGACCTACTGCTTATTTCTCTTTAAAAACGTGCCCAAAAATAAAAAACGGCATCCCTTATTGGATGCCGCCGTAACAAACCCAAACAATGAGAATCCCCTTTTAAGCTCGAGGATGGAACTTACTGTATACATCCTTTAAACGGACATTCGTGACATGTGTATAGATTTGTGTTGTCGAGATATCAGCATGTCCGAGCATCTCCTGAACAGCCCGCAAATCCGCACCATTCATAAGTAAATGGGTGGCAAATGAGTGACGAAGGGTATGCGGTGTCAATGACTTTTGAATATTCGCCTGCTCGGCAAGCTTCTTAATGATTTTCCATAACCCTTGGCGGCTGAGACGTCCGCCGTGATGGTTCAAAAATAAAGCATCCGATTTATTCTTTTGGCTAACCAATCTGGGTCTACCTGATGTTAAGTAGGTGGTAATTGAATCAAGGGCCATTTGCCCCACCGGGATAATTCGCTCTTTACTTCCCTTCCCTATACAGCGAACAAATCCCATTTCTATATGTACATTATCAATATTTAAATCTATTAATTCACTCACCCGCATACCAGTTGCATAGAGCAGCTCTAGTATAGCCTTATCCCGTATACCGAAAGCGTCAGCTGGGTTAGGTGCATTCAGCAATGCCTCCGTTTCCTCCTGGCTCAAAACCTTTGGCAATGATTTCTCAGTATGAGGGCTTTCAATCAGGACAGACGGATCCGTCTCCGAAATACGTTCCCTTAATAAAAATTGATGGAAGGATCGAATCGATGCTGTATGGCGTGCCAGCGTTTTGGATGATTTCCCATCATCCCTTAATTTACCCAGAAACTGGACAATATGAACACGGGAAACATCCTTCCAGTTCTCGATTTGTTGAGCTTTCAAAAACTTATAATAGGAATCCAAATCTCGTTTATACGATAATAGGGTGTTTTTAGCCAACCCTTTTTCAATTGATAAATAATGGATAAAATCCTGTAATGGATCTTTCATTTTCATTCACTCCCCGTCTAAATAAAATAGAAAGAGTCTTTCCCTCCATCCAGGCTCCCCTTCATCATTGATGGATTGAAAAACCTTTACAGCCGTTCCCTTAGGCTCGTCATAGCGATGAAAATTTTCATATTCCTCATTAAACCAAACAATAGCAAAATAAAATAATATCGTAAAGCCAACAAACATGATGAATACCTTGCTTGTTTGCCAAAATAATTTAATCAAGTTTCTCATAATTCTCTAGTCCTCCAGGCTTTTTTATCAATTTATGCCTGTTTGGACATGTTTTATACGTATCATCTACGTTTTATGAGTAAAAGATAAAACCTTTCCATAACGGAAAGGCTTATCTTGCATGGTTATTCCCGGACCCTGCAGTCTCCGGCTCTTCTTTTTTATCTTGGCAGCGATGGCAAATCCCATGAAATGTTAGACGATGATCCTTAATTTTAAATCTGAATTTCTGTTCAACAATCGGTTCTACATCATCTAATAAATCTTCAAGAATTTCATCTACTGCTCCACATTCTATACAGACTAAATGATGATGAAAATGCGCTGCTCCCTCTTGTCGCAAATCATAACGGGAAACCCCATCACCAAAATTAATTTTATCTACTATTTTAAGCTCAGTAAGCAATTCAAGCGTTCTATATACAGTTGCCAAACCGATTTCCGGTGCTTTTTCTTTAACGAGCAAATATACATCCTCTGCACTTAAATGGTCTTCTTCATTCTCGAGCAACACTCTAACCGTGGCCTCTCGCTGCGGCGTCAGCTTGTAACTTGAAGAATGTAATTGCTTTTTTATTCGATCTAATCTAGATTCCAACCCTTTTCCTCCTCGCCGCTGAATCTGTCCGGATTTCATCATCATATTATAGAAGAAGGCAAAAGGGATTATGAGTCCGGCCTTCTATCACCATTTATAGTATAGCAAAAAATACGTCCATGTAAAATATAATAATTATAAACAACTTATAATAATGATTATTATTTAATAATAATTATTAACCCATATTATCAATTACCGCTTTCATTAGTCCTGGTGATAAAAAGGATTCAATCAAGGCTGCAACGACAAAAGACACTAAGGCCATCCCAAGCAACAGAGAATACTGAAAAAAATAAGGCCTTAATTTTTCGCGGCTTGATTTTAAAAATTGGCGTTTAATCATTTTAATTGAGATAACGACCGCGCAGGAGGCCATGATAATGGTTACGGGTACAAGGATGATATTCTGAGGTAAAATTGATACGCACGCAAGCATAAAACCCTGCCACCCTGTTTGACTAACCAGAAAACCGACAGTAAAACCGATCACGATTCCTTTTATAAAAAGAAGAATTAAAATCATTGGTAACCCGATAATCGAGATTCCTAGAATCCACATTAAGATAATAAACTTCGCATTCTCCTTAAAGCTGTAGATGAAGATTTCACTGCTTGCACTGACTTTCCCTTGCTTTAATTCTCCGAAGAACTGAGACAAATAATAAAACAGATCCTCTTTCTGAGTTAAAGATAAGCTGTTGACAATGATTGCCCCAAAAATGATTCCCATCAGGAATAGGACCATAATAAAAATGAAAATAGATAAATGATCTTTAATATTAAAAAGTAAAGCTCTTTTATAATACGATTTTTTCACAGGGGAATTCTCCTCTCCGGTTCCATTACTAGATTCTATGTATTTACTAGAGATTGTATTCTAGTAAAAAATAAATTCTTACTAGTCTAAATAGTATGATACAATCTCTTTAATTTACACAAAAGGAGGATATTGGCATGAATCCGATTCTGCTGGACATACCAGAAAGACTTGATGGAAACCGAATTTATCTGCGTTCTTGCAAGCCGGGAGACGGGCCTATGGTCCATGATGCCATATTGGATTCAAAAGAAGAGTTAAAACCCTGGATGCCCTGGGCTAATCGGGATCAGACATTAGAGGAGACGGAGGAAAATTTACGAAGAGCACAGGCAGAGTTTATTTTAAGAGAAGATATACGTCTTTATGTAATGAGAAAAGAAGATGATATCTTCCTTGGTTCCACCGGTTTACATAGAATGAATTGGGAAACAAGAAAGTTCGAGATCGGATATTGGATGGATTCTCGTTACACTAAAAAAGGGTATATGACGGAGGCTGTTGAATTATTGACGAACTTTACATTCGATGAATTACTGGCTAACCGGGTGGAAATTCGCTGTGATCCAAAAAACATAAACTCCAGACGGATTCCTGAAAAACTGGCTTACACTCTTGAAGGGACATTAAGACACGACAGCTATGATTCCACAGGCACCTCCCTCCGTGACACATGCATTTTCTCTAAAATCAGAAATGATTTGTAAAATAGAAAAAGGGCTATGAATGCTATTCACGCCCATTTTCTTCATTAATCCGTAATAATTTTACCGTAAATACCGCCTCCACCTTTTTGCAAAGACAATGTGCCACCCCGTGCTTTATAGATGAGCATGGCTATTCTTTCAGGGACCAACCTCTTTAGCTCGTCCAGGCTGGCTTCATGGATTACAGCCATTTCTGAACCAAAGCCAGCTACTAGTTTATCCAACGTTCTTGGACCGAGCCCTGGAATAAACTCAAGCGGAATATGATGAATATAAGGCGGTCTCTCCTCCGGAACATCTCCCGGCTCTGCATCTGCAAGATCACCGATACGTTCGGCTACTCCACGTGTCACCTGATTAGAGCCGCAATAAGGACAGCGCTCTGAATACACAGCTAGAGTTTCGCCGCAATTCTCGCAAACTGTTTCATGGTATTTACCTAAATACGGATTCAGTCCGTAATTAGCTAAAATGGCACGGCCATCTTCTTGTTGAAGTGCTTTATGCCATTCGGTAAAGTTAGGCTCCTGCAGCAACAGTTTTTGATATTCACGTGCCAGCTTTGGTAATGAATGGGCATCACTATTTGTTAAAAAGGGATAGCGGTTCAGCTCGCTTAACCTGGATGCCATAGCAGTATCTGCACTGAGTCCCAGCTCAACAGCGTCAATCCAGTCTGGATTCAGAACCTCACCTAAGCTCTTTAAGACCCCTCTGCCATATAAACTTTTATGGGGAGTAAAGATATGCGCAGGGATAAATAACCCGCTCAAATCCTTTACTTTTTTCTGTAATACGGTAGCACTCTCATAAATACGCTGAGAGCTGAGAGTATTATTTTTAACTCTAGCTGCAAACCATTCCGAAAACAGCTTCATTTTTTCAAGAGTAGGGAAATAAGCCAGCACATGTATGGGCCCTTTGCAGTTTTCATCATTGATTTCAATCTCACTGCCCGGAATCAAAACCGTGCCGTCCTTATGTTGAAGACCGCCGCCCTCGAGTTCTTTCATCTCTCCTTTTGCCATGAGCTCCTTAAGTTCTTCTATCACCTCAGGAACATGACAGTCGATGACTCCAACCATATCAAGTCCTTTTCTTGTCGCAGCATATTCAAGAATAGTTGAAATCGTCAAGGTCCGCGCTCCTGTAATTTTGACAGGCTTCCCAGATTTCGTTCTCCCCACATGAATATGAAAATCTGCGTAATACGTCTTCATTATTTAGACAGTGCCTCTTGGAGCTGTAAATATTGAACCGCATAGGCTGTTTTGGCATCCTGAATTCTCTCTTCTTTAATCAGTTCCAAAGCCTCTTCCAATGTGACTTCCATCAAGTCAACGAATTCATCCTCATCCAGGCCTCTTGCATCTTCCTTTTTAGAAAGACCCTTAGCCAGGTAAATATGTACAATCTCATCTGCAAATCCAGGCGATGTGTAAAGGGAAATAATATGTTCAATGGACTCGCAAGCATATCCGGTTTCCTCTTCCATCTCGCGAACCACACAATCTCTTGGATCTTCACCGGCATCCAATTTACCGGCAGGAATTTCAACTAACGCTTTTTCCATCGGCTTACGGTATTGTTCAACAAGCACGAGCTTATTTTCATCTGTCACGGCAATTACTGCGACCGCTCCAGGGTGTTTAATTAATTCTCTGGTCGATGTCTTTCCATTCGGAAGAAGCACTTCATCCACGCGTACATCTAGAATTCTTCCTTTAAAAATAGGTTCTGATTTGATCGTTTTCTCTTCATATTTGTACATCGTTAAATCTCTCCTTTTGTTCTAAAAAGCATTCCTCTGTTCATACATTTTACCATATAGCATGTCCAAAGGGGTGCGTTATGAAAATATGGATCAGTGACAATCAAATCATTCTGAGCGGAAAAGCTTGGGAAGTAAAGGCGAAATTAAAGCAATATGGCAATCAATATGTGTATGTCAAGGACTGGCTGCAGGCCGCTCGGCAAATAAAATGACGGATTTAACTCCTTCTATTACAATAAAGAAAAGACAAACTGTAATAGCGAAAGGAGATTTCCTGTGAAAAAGAGACAAATTGGAGAATCTGACTTATATGTTACGGAGATGGGACTTGGATGCATGTCTCTCGGCAAAGACGAAAAACAAGCCCGTCTAATACTGGAGACAGCCATCGAACACGGAATCAACTATTTTGATACAGCCGATTTGTATGATTTTGGCCTTAATGAGGAGATAGTCGGAAGGGTGTTAAAACCATATCGACAGAACCTGATATTGGCTACGAAGGCAGGTAACAGATGGAATGACGAGAAAACTTCATGGTCCTGGGACCCTTCGCGAACCTATATTAAGCAGGCCGTAAAGGATAGCCTAAAGCGTTTGCAGACCGATTATATCGATTTATACCAGCTTCATGGTGGTACAATAGACGATCCCCTGGATGAAACCATTTCCGCCTTTGAAGAATTAAAGAAAGAAGGGTATATACGTGAGTACGGCATTTCCTCCATCCGTCCCAATGTCATCAAGGAATTTGCAAACCACTCAGGCATCATCTCGGTCATGATGCAATACAGCCTTCTCGATCGAAGAGCGGAGGAATGGATGCCGTTACTGGAGGATCATCAAATCAGCATCATTGCCAGAGGCCCTGTAGCAAAAGGCCTTTTAACAGAGGAAATGTTAAATAAAGCATCCGACTCTATCCGAGAAAATGGATATTTAGACTATACATATGAGGAGCTAGAGTCTCTGCTTCCATCCATTCAAGAAAAATTAGCGAGCCGTTCCATGAATGAACTGGCTTTACAATATATTCTCTCTTCTAAAGCGGTAGCTGCTGTGATTCCCGGGGCAAGCAGCGAAAAACAATTACTTGAAAATATGAAGGCTATAAACAGCAAACCGTTAACCGCCGAAGAACTGGAACTATTGCGTTCCTTAACTAAAGCAAATAAATATGAGACACATCGCGATTAAACGGGAATCAGGCTATTTCCATCTAAATAGCCTGATTCCTTTTCTTAATTTTTTCCTATACATAGAATAACCAATCAAAATCTTCCCGTTGGTAATCACAATAAAAATAATCATTCGTCTTTGAATCATACACATAATCCTGCTGACACTCTTCCAAGTGATCAACAATCCATTTCATAGCTGAAATAAATTGGTAGGCTTCCGCATTCGTCATGGTTGGATGAATAGAAAATCGAATCCATCCAGGTTTAACCGCTAAATTGCCCTGATCAACCAATTCCATGATTTGTTTGGAACTCTCCTTGGAGATTCCCAATAAATAATGCCCATACGTTCCCGCACAGGAACAACCGCCCCGCACCTGTATTCCAAACCGGTCATTTAATAATTTGACAATTAGATTATAGTGTACCCCCGGAACCATAAATGAAATAATCCCCAATCGTTCTTCTTTCTCTGGTTCAAGAACCTTAATTTCAGGTATGGATAACAATCCCGGAAGAAGGATGGAAAGCAATTCTTTCTCTCTTGCCAACATATTGTCTACCCCCATTTCCTCCTTTAGCCTTATACATAATGCTGTTCGAATGCATTGCAGGATTCCTGGTGTTCCACCGTCCTCCCGCGTTTCAATATCCTCATAATAGCTTTTGTTTCCCCACGGATCCGTCCAATTGACTGTGCCGCCGCCAGGATGGTCAGGTATGTGATTGTGATACAGATTTTTATTAAAAATTAAAACACCACTCGTCCCGGGTCCTCCCAGGAATTTATGCGGTGAAAAACAAATCGCATCCAGCTGTTCTGCAGGATTCCCGGGATGCATATTCATATTTACATAGGGGGCACTCGCAGCAAAATCAACTACACAGATACCGCCATGCTTATGCATCACACGTGCCAGTTCATAATATGGAGTAATGAGTCCGGTTACATTGGAGCATGCCGTAAAAGCACCGATTTTCAACGGTCTGTTTGAATACGTTTGTAACTGCCGATCTAATTGCTCCGGACGCACATTCCCTTCTCGATCAGGTTCTACGATAACTACATCGGAAATCGTCTCAAGCCAGGAGGTATGGTTGGAATGATGTTCTCGATGAGTAGTAAATACAACCGGTCGTTCCTCATGCTCTAGTTTAAGCCTCGTTTCCCATTTTTCCGACACGCGCAAACCAAGTATACGTTGAAATTTATTAATGACCGACGTCATGCCAAAGCCATCAAGGAGAATCGCATCATCTGGATCTGCATTTACATGCTCTTTTATGATTTTCTTCGCGTGATGATATGCATTCGTCATGAACGAGCCGGTTTGGTTTGATTCCGTATGGGTATTTGCCATAAATGGCCCAAATTCCTTCGTGATTTTGTCCTCTATCGGTTTATATAATCTTCCGCTTGCTGTCCAATCCGCATATATAATCGGCTTTTCTCCGTATGGGGTTGAGAACGTTTGATCATTTCCTATAATATGTTTGCGAAATCCATGGAAATATTGCTCCAGCTCTCCAAACCATTCTCGCTGATGATTTCCAATTCTTGCCCTCAGCAATCCTGTTCACCTTCTATCTGCATAAGTCAGTAACAGTATATGAATAAATGGCCTATTGGTTATTGACAGTGGAGAAAATAGTGATTTTCACAAAAAAAACCTCATCACTTTTTCAGTGATGAGGGCCTTTAATTATTCTTCCATTGATTTCTCAGTTTTAAATTTCCCTGTAAGAGCAATAAGTTCATTTGTAATCTGAGCTAGTCCACTAGCATATTCAGCTGTCTCTTTTACCATCGCATTCTGTTCCTCTGCGGATGCAGAAACTTCTTCGGCAGAAGCCGCCGATTCCTGAATGGTTGTGGATGTCTCTTCGATCATGCCCTCCACTCTCTTAACATCTTCATTAATCATTTGAAAGGACTCAGTTAATTTCTCTAAATGATTCTTTGTATATCCGACCTTATCATTTATGATTGTCAGCGTACTGCTGCCTTCCATCACTGTATCAACCTGAGTACGGAACTGATTTAAATTATTTTCCATAACGTTCATGGTGTTAAATGTGTCTTTTTGAATTTTATTAATTAAATCCTTGATCTCTTCAGTAGCCTTATTTGTCTGTTCTGCCAGCTTACGTACCTCATCTGCCACTACAGCAAAGCCTTTCCCTTGCGCTCCCGCTCTTGCGGCTTCAATAGCGGCATTTAGAGCCAATAGGTTCGTTTGGGCCGAAATATCTGTAATAAACCGAATAATGTTTTCAATTTCATTTGCTCGTTCGCCTAAATGCTTCACTTGTTCATTGGCATGAGCAATATCATCACCAAGTGCTACTAATACCTGTAGTCCTTCAAGAATCATCACTTGTCCATCCCTTGCTATAACGGATGATTCCTCGGCATTGCCTAATGTTTCTTTTGTAAAATAGGTCCCTGTTTCAACCTGTTTTGTGATATTTACCATTGTCTCAAAGATATGGTTGGCTTTATGTGACTGAGTATCAATTCCGGATGCGATATACGAAACAGTGGTGGCAATTTGATCAGCAGCCACACCGGTTTGCTGAGTACCCTCTGCCATCTTAACGGTATTGGCATGGATTTTATCAGATGATTCCTTGATGGCACCTATTAAATACACAAGCTCTGTACGCATTTGTTCCATTCCACTCGCAAGTGTACCGACTTCATCCTTTGTTTCTGCAACAATTGGTTTTGTTAAATCTCCCTTGGCAATCAACATGACTTGCTTAGATAACTTTTCTATTCCCCGCGTAACCGGACGTGTCACTCTATAAACCATGGTGTAGCCGATCGCTAGGTTCATAACAAAAACCGTTAACGCAGTCGTTAATGCCTTTCTCGTCTGCTCTGTCAACTGATTTATATCCTTATGAATTCCATCAACAGCCTGTTTCTGTAAATCAACAAGTTGCTGTTCCATGGTTTGTTCAAATTGAGTAAAGATCACCTTAGACTCATTACCAGCTTCTATCCCCTTTTCTGTGAAACTCTCAGCCATTAGCTGCCCGGATTGATAAAACTCGGTAAAGGAATCTGCTAACGAATCCAATTTTCCAGATGATACACCCAATTCTTTTAATTCCTCTGCATGATTCTTAAATTCTTCCGCATACGTATCAGCCAACGAATATGTATCGATCGCGTCCGAGCCTTTCGTCGCACTGATTCCTTTGAATACCTGCTGCACCTGTATAACATTCACTTTCATTTGATCTGTATGTAGTACAATCTTTAAAGAACTCTTATTTATATCCTGAATGCGCCTTTCATTCGAATACAGATTGTAAGCGAGAACAGCAGCAACTATTAAACTTAAAACAGTAACGCTGATAAAAGTAATAACGATTTTCCGCCTGATATTCATTTTCAAAATTCCTCCATAATTTCCGATATATCTTCCCGTTATCTATATCGGCCAGTTCGACGTAATATGTAACCATTTTATGAAGAAACCTATGATTTTTGCAGGCTGATAGTCAAAAGTGAGTAGAACTATTGGCTCGTGCAAATAAAAAAAAAGACCACCCTGCTTCGCAATGCATTCTTAAAGGTAGTGTTACAACTTCCTTTAAGAATGCATTACAGTTAGGCGGTCCCTTCCTTTAGCCCTTAAACTGCTTCCAGTTCAGATTGCTCTCATTCAATAGCTCTTCAAAGCTTTTATTTTTCTCGCGGCGTTTACGTTCCTCGCGCTTTTGTTTTTCCATTTGCTGTATTCGACGTTGCTCTTCTTCCTTTAATTCACTTTTTTTATTCTGCAATTGGCCCAAAACATCTTGATTAAGCAGATCTCCCAGGCTAATTGAGCCGTCATCGTTTTTCTTGGATGGCTTATGTTTCATCATCGGATAATAGCTCCTTTTTTCTTTCTATTATAATAGGTCAGTCAAATTAAGTCAGGTAGGTTTAATACTTTTTAATAGCCTCTAATCCCTTTTTCTTATTTCAGGTAAAAATTGTAACTTTATACCATATTATTCATATAAATATGATATGATTTATTAGGAACTAAAGGAGGGGTATGATGGGCAGAGAATTTGACCAGCTATTTGATGAATGGGCTGCTAATTATGATGAAACGGTATCCGGTTCTGATGACCAATATACCGATGTTTTTTTACATTATGAACAAATCCTTGAAACAGTTGCATCCCATACGGAAGGGTCTGTAATCGAATTCGGAGTTGGAACAGGGAATTTGACTGCACGGCTACTGGAAAAAGGGAACCAAGTTCTCGGAATCGAGCCTTCTACAGAAATGAGAAAAAAGGCAAAGAAAAAGCTGGGCTCCTTATCCATTGTAGACGGTGATTTTTTTCACTTTCCAGTTGAAAATGGAGTCGACACCTTTGTAAGCACATATGCCTTTCATCATTTAACCGATGAGGAAAAAGAGAAAGCTTTTGCTCTATACTCCACTCTTCTACTACCAGGCGGTAAAATCGTTTTTGCGGATACGATGTTTTTAACGAAAGAGGATCAGCAGGCGGCCATTGATAAAGCTGATCGCAACAATTTCGATCGATTAGCAGAGGATCTGCGAACTGAATATTACACGACGATTCCTTACATGAAATCAATCCTGGAAAAGCATCAATTTCACGTAACATTTGAACAGCTTAATGAATTTGTATGGCTCATGCATGCCACTAAACAATAATTAAATACTAGCCTCTATCCCTATAGCAATATAGGGTTTTTTTTCGTTTGTGAATCTGCCTATTATTTCTGTGTTTGTTTTCTCTGCAGAATGGTAAACTAAAGGATGATAATGTGTTTTCGGAGGGTTTCATTTGAAAAAGAAAAGATGGTATTTTATCTTCGGTGTAATCATCACATACATAATCGGTATTGGTGTATTCTTCTCTAACATGCTTATGTATATGAAACGAAAAGATGTGGAGGTCGTTCGGAAACGTGAAATCGAGGCAGGCCGTTTTGACACTGCTTCCTTTCAAAAACTGCCTCAGGAGGAGAAATGGATTCAGTCCAAACACGGATACCGGATTCATGCCATATTTACAGAACCACATAAAGAATCAAAAAAATGGATGATCATTGCGCACGGAATCACTGAAAATAAGTGGAATTCTATTCGCTATGTCAATTTATTTGCCAAAAAAGGATTTAATACCGTCATTTATGACCATCGCCGCCATGGTGATTCGGAAGGAAAAACAAGCAGCTACGGGTATTATGAAAAAGACGACCTTGCCGCTATTGTAGATGAATTAAAGGCTCAAAAGGGTCATGATATTTTGCTTGGCATCCATGGTGAATCGATGGGTGCGGTCACCCTGTTACTATATGCAGGCACCGTTGAGGATGGAGCTGATTTTTACATAGCGGATTGTCCATTCTCCGAATTCTCCGAGCAAATTGCTTACCGGCTAAAAAAAGACTTCCATCTTCCAAAATGGATGGTTCTCCCCTTTGGGGATTGGTGGCTTAAACGGAGAGATGGCTATTCATTTAGAGAGGTTTCTCCTTTAAAGGCAGTAGAGAATATAAAAAGCCCTGTTCTTTTTATCCATAGTTTAGAGGATGCATATATCCCCTCAACCATGAGCGAGGAATTATATGAACACAAAAAAGGACCAAAACAGCTGTACCTGGCCGAAAAAGGCCAACACGCCCAATCCTATAATACGAACCCTGAAGCTTATGAAAAAGTAATCGATGCTTTTCTCAAAGCACATGTGCCCCCTTTCTTTTAGGGTGGCACTTTTTTATGGCTGTTTGTTTTCTAGGTTGCGAATACAGACACCGCCTGGAAGGAAGTGGTGGCTGTACTCGTTATTCAACTAAAGCCCACGTTTGTTTAAGTACATTACTTCACAAATATTATAAATAAAATCTCATTTAACTATACTATTTACCAAAAAATAAGGTAACAGCTCAACATCGAGCTGTTACCTATTTTTCACTTCAAAGAGCTATAAAACTTCATCTTCTTTTCGTTCTATTTTGTTCTTTAAATTTCTTGAAATTTTTCATGCCGCCTATGCTACTAAACATTTCATTTGCCTTTTCTTTTTCAATCATTTTAGAATTCAAACCTTGATACTTAGTCTCTTTTTTTAGTTTCCAGTAGCTTTCTAGCCTTTCAATTGACAAAAATCCATCTTTCATTGCTTTTTGTACTGCACAGTTTGGCTCATGTTGGTGTGTACAATCATTAAATTTACAATCATTAGCAAGGTCTTCAATATCAGAAAAAGACTTGGTTAAATCTGCACTTATAATTCCAAGCTCTCTCATACCAGGAGTGTCTATAACAACACCTAAATTTTGCAACATAATTAATTCACGGCTTGTAGTAGTATGTTTGCCTTTATCATCATTCCTTATTTCATTTGTATCTAATAAGTTTTGGCCGATAAGGCAATTAATTAAGGTTGATTTCCCAACTCCAGATGAACCTATAAACGCTACTGACTTCCCATTTGAAAGATACTTTTTTAAAGATTGGCATCCTTCATCAGAAGTATTTGTTGTAACAATCACATCTATACCAATTGCAATAGAATATATTTCATTAAGTCTTGATGCTATATCATCACATAAATCTGACTTTGTAAGTACAACAACTGGGTTTGCACCACTGTCCCAAGCGATAGAAAGATAACGCTCTAGTCTACGCAGATTATAATCATTGTTCAGTGACATACAAATAAAAACCGTATCAATATTTGTAGCGACAATCTGAATATCTTTTTTGGTTCCTACCATTTTACGTCTAAACACGCTTTTTCGTGAAAGTATATGATGAATAATTCCGTTCCCCTTTGAATTATTTGTTCTGTCGATCATAACAAAATCTCCAACAGCAGGATATTCAGAAATTCCTGTTACATTATAGTGATACTTACCGGATATCTCAGCAACAACCTCACCACTTTCTGTAATCACCTTATATAAATTTTTAGATTGTGATGAAATTCGCCCAATAAAAAGGTCTTTATATATTGTAGACTCCTGTATGAATTCTTCAGTAAGTCCTAAATTTTTCATATCAATATTATTCAATTTCATTTCCTCCTAAAGTTTAGATAATAACTTTTGGGAGGTTTTATGCATTAGTTTATTTTGTGCATACCTCCCTATTTGTTACAATCTCCACATTTCGCTTGCTATACATAAACACAGCAGCTCCTTTCATTACTTATAAGTTTTATATTAGTACAATCCAACTCTAATGTTCAACACAAATTAAACAATGTTCTTCCACTAACCTGCCCCGTTTCTACAATAAGAAGTTTAATATAAAAGGACCCTAATCTTTCTTTAATCAACGCCCGATAGTTAATAACATTCCTATTTCCTATTCCAAACCCTATTTACTTCTTTTAAATTTACATTATCGAAAGTTAATTTATAAATATCTGGCATATCTAGGCCTTTCCAAAAACTAAAATCATATATTCTATCAAAGTAATTCATTATAAGTACCATTATATTCCCGTGTGTTCCCACTGCGATGTTTTTACCTTCATACATTTTTAATACCTTTAATAATGCCTTAATACCACGCTTCTGAGCTATAACATTTGATTCTCCATCTTCCCAAGAAAATGTGGGTTCCTCCCATACTTTTGTTATAGCCATATTAAAGTCTTCAACCGGCTTTAAAGATAAGGTCCTTTCCTTAAAGCCCTCCTCAATTATAATTTCTTTCCCTATGTCTTTTGCGATTCTCTCGACTGTTTGAACAGCTCTTTTGTAGGGGTTAGAAATAATAACCTCTATATTTTCGTATTCAAGAATGTCACTAATTCTCTCTGCATCAGTAAAACCTTTAGTAGACAAAGGTCTTCCAATTTCATCGGGCGTATATGTTGAATGTGCGTGTCTTACTAAGTACAAATTAGTTACCAAAAAAGCCATCTCCCATTTTATTTTTCTTTATGTATTTCAACATCGCTAACAATTTCCTTCTTCAGCTAACCTGGCCCCTTTAGTAACATAAAGAGTTCAACAGAACGGGGCAGTTCACCCTTGGATCAACGCTCCCGTTTATAAATTTCACCACGCTCACTCCACAACTTTTTAGCTACATCAGTTGGAAGGTGAAGAAATTGAGCGATTAAACGAGTATGAGAATCTATCAAGAATTTATAACCGCATAAAGAAGCAGGAGAAGTTAGCCTGATTTTTTATTTTTTGTGTGTTTCCTTCCTTTTTTTCGAATGAATTATCAAAGAAGTTATTATGAGGCCTGCTAACGAAACTAAAGCTACATACAGAAAACCAGGTAAATCAATATCTCTTGTTTTATTTCCTAAATACACAGCTAAGCTAGATAGTGTTACTGTAAAAAAAGTATTATTAATACTTTTAATATATTTAATCATCTACTCACCCTTACATTCCACAATATGTATAGTTCAGATATTCCTTCTTGAACTAAACCAGCTAATAGGTTGTCAATATCTCTCTGTATATTTCATTTTTTTATATGCTATACTGTTTTTGGGTATGCC
>NZ_JBZCPP010000019.1:0-69933 GCF_058267515.1 Pradoshia sp. Z6_59 | reverse complement strand
TTCACTCATATTTAAGGTATTTAAAGGATGGCCATAATACTTATCGATAATTTCTTCCACATCAGATCGCAGTTTATCATAATTGATATCATCAGGTGTGAAGCCCAGCTTAAGAATTGCACGCATGACACTGTCTGTATTACCTCGTTTTAAGGCAATAATCAATGTCGCAAATGCATACTTTATCCGTGTATCAAGGTGACCAATATTACCGAAATCAATCAAAACAATTCGATTTCCAGGTTGAATCAGAACATTGCCTGGATGAGGATCAGCATGGAACAGGCCGCTGATTAAGATTTGATTCATCATTGCATCTGTAAAGCGCTCACTGATTAGTTGCCTGTCAAACCCAAGTTCATCCAGTGTTTCAATATCATTTATTTTAATACCTTCTACGTATTCCATCGTTAATACTCGCTTAGTAGAGTAGTCCCAATAAATAGTGGGTATCTTAATTATGTCATTATCGATAAATTGATTGGCTATTTTTTCAGAGTTTCTCCCCTCAATTCCATAATCTAGTTCCTGATGTAAGGATTGAGAAAATTCATCCACTATATCACTTATGCCATATTCTCTAGCCCAGCTGAATCGTTTTTCTGCCAATCTAGCAATACTGTGCAAGATTTCAAGATCCGTCTCAATATTACTTTGGATATTAGGTCGTTGTACTTTTACAGCGACCGCTTCCCCTGTATAAAGAACAGCCTTATGTACTTGGCCAATAGAAGCCGCAGCCAACGGTTCTTCCGTAAAGTCGGAGAACAGTTCATCAATGGTTGCTTCCAGACTCGTTTCAATAATCTTTTTAACTTCTGCAGGGGAGAAGGCAGGCACATGATCCTGCAGCTTTTCCAATTCCAGAATAACGGAAGGAGGAATGATATCAGGTCTTGTACTCAGCATCTGCCCAAGCTTTACAAAAGTCGGACCCAACTCCTCAAGAATGGCACGAATCCGCTCTGCGGCAGGCCGATTTTTAACCTCCTTGCCTTCAAACGTCCACTGCCCTCCAAGCGGCAGCATATCGGATAATCCCAGCTCTTTGGCAATGGATCCAAATCCATTATGAATCATTGCACGGATGATATCCTGGTACCGACTAAAGTGACGTATTCTCTTTTTAAGCATCACTCTTCCCCCCTAACCTGCTCAATCACATACCTGTGTCGTTATTGATTCTTCGCCTCTAACAAAGCAATTCGATTTTCCAATCGTTCAATGTCTTCTTTTGTGGCAAGATCCATTTCTGCCAGACGTTGCTTAACCTTTAAATTAATTTGTTGTTCAAATTCTGCTCGGGCTTCATTTCCCTTTTTCACTAGATCATCTACCACTGATTTGGATTCTGCCTGAGTTACTTCACCCTTTTTCACCAATTCATCCACTAATTTTTCAATTTGTTCCTTGCTTGTTACAGCTGCTCCAATTCCCATAGAAAACGTTTTATTTATAATGTCCCTAATCATGCTCACTTCTCCTCCTTGAATTTATGATTAATAGAATAAAGCAAAGTATTTCCCAATATTACCTTTCCACCACTTAATCAAAACAAACCTATAAATTGTGTATTTTTTTTGAATTAATAAACATCTCTGCTTATAAAAAATAGAAGACTGCCCTGACGGCAGCCTTCTATTAAAAAATCATTCAGTTTCTCTTTCTGTACTAAATACAATTCCATTTTCTTTGCGGGAGTACTCTGTGATTTCCAGTACCCCTCTACTAATCTCAATTAGCTTTTGATAATCTGACTGTTTATCATGATTGATAATATCGATAAAGTTATCAATTTCATACGCCATATCATTCTCTTTTTGAGGAATAGAAAAGGGTTCGCACACTTTTGTTTCTCTATCAATATACTCAAGCTTTTGAATGGTTCCTGATCCAGGGAAGATAATATTTCCCGTCTCCCCATGAATTTCATTTGATCCATAGGAATTGACTATTTTCGAGCAAACAATTGTACATACAAAATCAGAATACTTGAGGATTAGTGTTCCTCCTCCATCAACGCCACTATCTAGCATAACTGGAGTATAGCTGGTCGAGATAGGTTTTCCAAAAAGGGCGAAGGCCATGGATAGAGGATAAACACCCAGATCCACCAAAGCACCCCCTGAATAATCAGCTGAGAATATATTAGGAATCTCCCCCTCCAGCAATTGATCATATCTTGAAGAATATTTCATATATTGTAAGTTTACATTACGAATTCTTCCCACACGTTTTATATTATCCTGCAGTAACTTGAAGTTGGGTGTATGAAGGGTTCGGATGGCTTCAAAAAGATAGACGTTATTCCTTTTAGCGATTTGATAGGCCTGATCCAACTCTGCCACATTAGAGAAAAACGGTTTTTCACATATGACATGTTTACCGTTTTCTAACATTAAAACCGCTTGTTCAAAATGACATGAGTTTGGAGAAGCGATATAGACAATATCGATTTCCTTACATTTAGCTAGTTCCTCCAGCTGATTAAAAACAAGATCGACCTCATGTTTATTCGCAAAACGAGACGCCTTATCCAAATTTCTTGAATAAATCGCCTTTAGATAAAGACCATCACTTTCTAAAACTGCATCTATAAATTGTTCTGTAATGCTGCTAGTACCAATTGTTGCTAGATTCATAAGTAACCTCTCCCTCGCCTACCAAATTAAAAGCTATAATTTCAAAAGTGCCAATTTATTCTTACTAGTACCCCAATAAAGGAGCATGCTTACCTATATAAGAATTTTTTTATAATTACGAACGCTATATAAATCATATCAAAAAATGACTGCAGACATTACATTACAATTAGATGTTTTTAACTAAGGATTAAAGATATTCATTTGGAATCACCTTTAAAGGATAGGTTTATTACGAACACGAAATGAGATAAGGATTTAAGCAAAAAAAAGAAGGCAAAATATGCCTCCTGTTTTACTAATCCTCATCTTTCGCATCCCAATCTTCAGGAATCGGTTCAGATAACCATTCCTGGAAAAGCTTTTTATATTCCTGCAGCTGCTCTTGATAATTGGAAAATTGATCATTGTTAATCAAATATTGCTCCCCGTCAAATATAGCCCGGATTTTCTTTTGCTTGATAAGTGTTTCAAGATAGGATTCCGGCAATGATAAGTATTCTGCTGTTTCTTTCACGGAAAGGTACACCAATCATCCACCTCTTCTCCCAAAAATATTGTTTACTAAGTCTATCATATTTTTTAATGTTCTTCATTCAGTTGAAGATTTAGAGTTACATATCTTTCATATCTGGTACTGTTATCTCTTATAGAAGTCATTAATTCTATCCAGAATTTAATGTAACCATACATTGTTTTTCATCACGAACCTATTTTTTAAAATGATATATTTTTTAAATTTATTGATAAATTACACGAACGTAAAGGAAGCGTAAAGTTATAGTTAAATATGACTGTTTAGTATTTACTTTAAACTTCTTGTCCATAATAATGATAATCGAAAATACTTTTTTTAAAATAATGTTGAGGTGTAAATAGTGGATATAAGTATTCAAGAAATGCTATTTGAGTTTCTCGGCGGATTGGGTATCTTCCTATTCGGTATTAAATTTATGGGAGATGGACTCCAAAAATCTGCAGGTGACCGCCTAAGAGATCTATTGGATAAATATACAACCAATCCTATTATGGGGATTTTGGTCGGTATCCTGGTTACTGTTTTAATACAAAGTAGTTCAGGTACAACGGTTATTACAGTTGGATTAGTAAGTGCCGGTTTTATGAAACTTCGCCAGGCAATCGGTGTTATTATGGGGGCAAATATCGGTACAACCATCACGGCCTTCATTATCGGTATTGATGTCGGTGAATATGCATTGCCAATTATCTTTGTCGGTGCAGTGCTATTATTCTTCTTTAAAAACCAAAAGATCCACAACTTCGGTCAAATTCTATTCGGGTTCGGATTTTTATTCTTCGGCTTAGAGCTTATGAGCAGTGGAATGAAGCCGCTTCGCTCCTTCGAATGGTTTCATGATTTAACAGTAAGCTTAAGTGATTATTCTATTCTTGGTGTTTTGGTAGGAACAGTCTTTACATTATTAGTACAAAGTTCCAGCGCTACAATCGGTATCCTTCAGGGATTATTTGGTGAAGGACTTGTTGATCTGCAAGGTGCTCTGCCGGTACTATTCGGAGATAATATCGGTACAACCATTACGGCCCTGCTTGCATCCATTGGTGCATCGGTTGCAGCCAGACGTGCTGCTTGTGTACACATACTCTTCAATGTGTTCGGTACTATCATTTTTATGATTCTGCTCGTTCCATTTACGGCTCTTATTAGTTGGTTCCAAAAAACACTTGGACTAAATCCGGAAATGACCATCGCCTTTGCACATGGAACATTCAACATTACAAACACACTGATCATGATTCCATTCATAGGTGCATATGCGTGGATCGTTACTAAACTCATTCCAGGAAAGGATACTGTGATTGAGTATAAACCGGAGCATTTAGATGAGAGAATCATCGACCAATCTCCTTCTATTGCACTTGGACAGGCGAAAAAGGAAACTTTGCGAATGGGCGAGTTTGCTATTAAAGGATTGGAAGAAACGTATAACTACCTGTTAACGAATGAAACTGCTTCATTAAATACAGGTAATCAAATTGAGGAAGCTCTCAATAACTTGGATCACAAAATAACAGATTATCTCGTTAAAGTCTCTACAAGTTCACTGTCTGCTAACGAATCTGACGAACATAATATTCTAATGCATACCATTACAGATATCGAACGCATTGGTGACCATTTCGAAAATATTCTGGAATTTGCAGAGTATAAAAATACAAATAAAGCAACATTTACAGATGAGGCTACAGAAGGCATGTCTGAAATGTTCACACTAACTATAGAAGCGGTCAAAGAAGCGATGGTGGCAATAGAGAATCAAGATAAAGAAAGTGCATATAAGGTGCTTGAATTGGAACGTAAAATCGATAAGATGGAGCGCCAATTAAGAAAGCAACATGTCATCCGTTTAAATAATGGATCCTGTTCTGCGCAAGCAAGCCTTGTTTACGTTGATATTTTAAGTAATCTTGAACGCATCGGTGATCATGCTAAAAACATTGCCGAAACGATTATCGGCGAACAAGAATAAACAGTAAATAGACTCTCCACGGAGGGTCTATTTTTTTATTCCTTTCATTATTTCACTATCATAAAATGCCCTAAACACACTCTCTACCCATAAATTATTTTAGATTTACACATATTTATCATCCTCAAAATCCTCCTGTTTTCATTATTTATAAATCAAAAATTACAACGGTAACTATTGATGAATGAAGTATTTTACTATCAATATAGTGTAAATAGCATTCTTTTTACTATGAAAGCGCTTTTTTTTGAGCAAAAAGTTTTGTGAATTTATACACAAGGAGTATGCTTAAAGTAGAGGATTTATGGTTATATAAATATAACTAATTTAATTTTTCGCTATAACAAACAGAAATGGGGTATTTGCTATGTCAGACACAATGAAACAACAATCAGAGACACAAGCCTCTCCGGTTGCTTCACAAGAAGAATTGTTAAAACAATTATCAAAACCAGAAGTTCAGGAATCATTAGTTACTCTATTAAATCAATTACCACAATTAACTGAAGTTGTAACAGCATTGAACAAATCATATGAATTCGCTCAATCCGTCGCTACTGATAAAGTATTAGTAAATGATTTTGCCAGTACAGCGAAGGAATTTGCAGAGCCTGTTACGAAAACAGCCAAACATATAGCTGTCAATGCTATGGAAGCAAAAGAAAGAGCTGAACAAAGCAAAGAAGTGATCAGTGTATTCGGTTTGATGAAAATGCTAAAAGATCCTCAAATCCAAAAGGTTCTTCGTTTTGCCAGCGCTTATCTTCAAGTAAGCAACGAACGTTCCAAATAAAAGCTTATTCATTTATACAAAAAGCACTTATTATATGATTTTCGAAATATACTGGATTAAAAATATTACAAACAAGGGTGGAACATATCATGGCACAAGAAATTGTTATTTTAGGAGCAGGGTATGGCGGTCTTCTTTCAGCATTATCAGCACGTCAGCATTTAACTCCTGAAGAAGCTACTATTACAGTTGTTAACCAATATCCGACACATCAAATTATTACTGAACTGCATCGCTTGGCAGCAGGCAATATTAGCGAAGGCAGAATTGCTATGCCGTTAGATCGTTTGTTTAAAGGAAAAGATATTAATCTAATCATCTCTAAAGTTGAATCTATATCAGCAGATGAAAGAAAGGTAACCCTTTCAAGCGGAAAAATCTTAACCTATGATAAATTAGTCGTTGGATTAGGCAGCCAAACTGCTTATTTTGGCATCCCTGGTCTTGAAGAAAATAGTATGGTCTTAAAATCAGCAGAGGATGCTAATAAAATTAACAAGCATATCGAAGATCGAATTAAAGAATATGCACAAACTAAAAATCCAGCAGATGCAACCATTGTTATCGGCGGCGGTGGACTAACCGGTGTTGAATTAGTTGGAGAAATTGCAGATACAACTCCTAAAGTAGCTAAAAAATACATGGTTGATCCTTCTGAGCTGAAATTTATCCTAGTTGAAGCAGGTCCAAAAATTTTACCTATGCTTCCTGATCATTTAATTGAGCGTTCTATGACAAGCTTAGAGAATCGCGGAGTTCAATTCTTGACTGGACTTCCTGTCACAGGTGTAAACGGAAATGTAATCGAGTTAAAAGATGGCCAACAAATTATCTCCAATACATTTGTATGGACTGGCGGCGTACAAGGCCTTCCTGTTGTTGGTGAGTCCGGTTTAGCTGTAGATCGTAACCGTGCTACTGTTAATGAATATCTGCAATCTACTTCACATCCTGATGTTTACATTGCTGGTGACAGTGCAGTTGTCTTCCCTGCTCCAGGAGCAAGACCATACCCTCCAACTGCACAAATGGCTTGGCAAATGGGCGAATTGATTGGTTATAATATTGCAGCAGCCATAAAGGGCACTCTTCCTGAAGTATTTGCTCCAGTAAACTCAGGAACATTAGCCAGTCTTGGACGTAAAGATGGCGTAGCCATTATTGGCGGGAACTCAACACCATTAAAAGGCTTACCGGCTACAATGATGAAAGAAGCTAGTAATATCCGTTATCTGTCACATATTAAAGGCTTATTCAGCATCGTTAATTAATACAATAAAAACTCCTGTCCGCCAAAAAGCAGACAGGAGTTTTTTTGGCTTCATACCGCTTCAACCACCTCGATTCTCTGCTAGCAATCTATTTTCTAATACATGGGGAAAAGTCGAATAATAAGAAAAGATTGCGATCCGCTATACTCTTTCTACTTATTTCTTAAAAATTCTTCTATTACTTGATTAAATTTAGCACTATATTCCCAAAACATTAAATGGCCACCAAGAACTTCTACTTTAGATTTAGGAGATACCTTTTGTGTAAACACCCTGGCTGTATCTGCCCAATGCTCTGCCACAATCGTCAAGGTCGGCCGCGATCCACTCGTGAGCCTTGCTTCCTCACGATAATCCGAAAACATTCCAGAAGCGAATAAGTTGGCGGCTATATAATAGGGGGTTTTCAAAGATTGCTCTACTATCCAATTCAACTCTTCATCTGTAAGCTTTCTCTGTACCATCACCTGATTTGCATAATCAGTTATAAATAACCTTTGCCCTTCCGGATTGCGTAAATAAGTATTATAGGCCAGCCCTATATCATCCAATGAGCCTTCAACCCAGTCGCTTATATGGTCCGTCGATAATGGTTTTGGGGACATATCCACAAAGATAAACGCTTTGCTATTGTCCATTCCAAATTGTCTTATATACTCCCAGATTGTCAGACAGCCGAATGACCATCCTGCCAGTGTAACAGCCTTCAACTCCAATTTCTCTAGAATTATGGCCAAGTCTGCACCATGAGTGATATATTCATTTCCGTGCAAGGCGGTTGTTGACCGTCCATGACTTCTTGGGTCAATTACAATGACACGGTTGGTTTTTGAAAAATACTCAACTTGTTTTGAAAATACTTCTGTTGTAAAAGTCCAGCCTGGAATAAAAATGATCGGTTCCCCTGATCCAACATCCTGAACAAACAGCTCCACACCGTGATCCACTTCAATATATTTACCGCCTTTGGCTAGCATATTCACTCCTCCCAGAGTTTCCATTTCTTTTAAAATGGAGATATTGACTTATATTCGTAAAAACTTAGTTCCTCTCATGTATTGCCGAAAGGATACTTCCATATGAGCAATTGACTATTAAAACGGAATAACTTCTATATTTGCATTTACAAATTCTATATGCAAAATTATAGAATTTAATGAATATATCTTTACGTTTAATTTTCCAATGTATGATAAAGGCATAATTAAATATGAGGTAAAACATGGGGGCAAAAGAGAATTTATATGGAGAAATAAAAGCATCATTACTGCTTTAGGACTGCTTCGATGGAGAAATTCTGTCAAGCATCAGGGATTTCCGAGAAATTCGTTGCCAAACTAGCATTAAAATCGTACCCGGCAGATCAACAGCCTTCATTATTAAAGACAATATTCATATTTGCAGATTAAGTGGAAGCTACCTGACTATAATAAAAAGCCTTGAACCTGTTCAGAACACAAGTTCAAGGCTTTTACTTTGTTTATTTCAGTACACCATATTTAACAAAGTGAAATTGACGCTCCATGTCTTTTCTTTTTTGACTCACAGTCGAAAGATCATTTAACGCCAGGATAATTTGATTGAATGTAATAGTTCTCAAAATCGCAATAACTTGAAATAATTCCTCTTTATTTTCAACCTTTAGTAAATGAGTGTCAGTAACTAGATTCAGCAACTTCTCGTGTTGCTCTTCCATTTCACGCACATCCGTAAAGCTCATTAAATGTTCAGCCAGCTTAATATCCGTCCGCGTATACACATTGACCAAAAACTTGGAATGAGCAGGATCCATCGCTTTCTTAGTAATATAATCAAATAGCATAAAGTGAAGTGAAAAGAGGCTTACCCGATCGTTAATCTTGCTGTTGATCTGATTATGGAGATCACTTTTATACTCATTTAATAAATACAGAAACAGATCTTCTTTATTTTCAAAGTAACGATAGAAGCTTCCCCGAGGAATTTGCGCTTCTTTAATAATTCGATTAATAGATGCATCATAGAAGGAATATTGGCTGAATTCCTCCTTAGCAGCCTGAATAATCCTGATACGCTTTTCCGCTGGTAAATTCACAAATGTTTGACTTGGCATATACTATCCTACTCTCTGCGTAAAGAGTCGACCGGATCCAATTTAGCTGCTTTATTGGCAGGCATAAGTCCTGAAAGCATGCTGATAATGATACTGGCAGCAACACCGAAAGCAATATATGCTGGGGTTATTTGTACAATTTCAAAATCAATCAATTTTGTTGAAAGGCTGTTAGCCACAACTGTTAATAAAGAGGCAGCCAGAACACCGATGATTCCACTGGATAGTCCAATCAGGAATGCTTCAGACACAAAAATTCTTCTAATATCCCTGCGTCTTGCACCGATCGCTTTTAGAACCCCGATTTCCTTTGTACGCTCAACAACACTAATATGGAGAACAACCAAAATCATGATTGCTGAAACAAATAGTGAAATTCCTGAAATCCCTGTTAAGACATATGTCAAAACATCCAGCATTTCGTTCATCATGGCTGTCATTGTTTCCTGGGATGAACCACTGTAGCCCATATCCTTGATTTTTGCTTTTATATCTTCCGTAAACTCTTCATTATCTGCCACTAAATAGATACTTGTCGGTTCTAGTGTCTGACCGTTATCCTTGGCAAGCAGTACAAGGTCATCATAATTGACATAGATTAAATCCATTGCCGCAAATTGACTGCCTAACGATATAATCCCGCTAACTTTATAGGTTTTTTCATATAATTCTTCATTAAGCATTAGCGTTACGTTAACATCTTTACCGATCATATCTCCACCTAATTTTTCAGCGGTACCTTCCGCAAGAAGAATTTCTTGTTTTCCAGGTAAAGAGCCTTCTTTAATACTCGTTTCGGTTAAATTAGAGGAGACGGTTGAAATCATCATTAAATCAACCTTTTTATCCTCATATTTAACTGCGTTGGAACCAAATGATATTAGATTGAAACCTTTTTCTACTGAAGAGACGTTCTCGATTTTGGATAATTTCTCTATATCCTTTTCCTCAAATGGTGTTTGTTCACCCATCATCGATAGCATCATGGCCTGATTTTCATCTACATTTGTTGGTAGTTCTTGTTCCTCAGAAGGCATATTTACTTCTACGACAAGCGGATTCACCATACTGTTCATAGAGTCATTCATATAGGTCTTCACACCATTTCCTAATGAAAGGAAAAAGATGACACTCATGATTCCTATGCTTGCTCCTAATGAAACCCAAACATTTCTACCAAGCTTCTCTTTCATATTCAGAAATGCAAGTTTCACGGCCGCCACAAAGCTAAGGTTTTCACCAACCTTCTTTTCCACTTGATTGGATTGAGGTTCCATTTGTTCTAGAGGTTCTCCTCTGTCATCACGGATAATTTCCCCATCTGCAATTTGGATTACCCTTGAGGAATGGTTCGCTACTCGCTCAGAGTGAGTAACCATAATAACCAGCTTACCTTGCTTAGCAATATCTTTTATGATCGCCAATACTTGTTCCGTTGTTTCAGAATCAAGTGCTCCGGTTGGTTCATCGGCAATGATGATTTCAGGATCATTAATTAATGCACGCGCAATCGCAACCCTTTGCTTTTGACCGCCGGATAATTGATTTGGCTTTTTATAAATATGATTTTTCAAACCAACCTGAGTTAGAATTTCCTCCGCTCTTTTAATGCGTTCCTCTTTCCCTACATTCGATAAAGTCATCGCAATCGTGACATTATCGAGGACAGACAAATGCGGAATCAGATTAAAGCTTTGAAAAATAAAGCCTATTTTATTTTTTCGATATTCATCCATTTCTTTTTCATTAAACTCACCAATATTCTTCCCTTCAAACTGAACGGAACCGGTAAAATCAGAATCCAACCCGCCAATCAGATTCATTAGAGTGGATTTACCACTTCCTGATTCACCAATGATGGAGACCAATTCTCCCTTCTCAAAGGAAACATTAACATCTTTAAGAGCAGGGAAGTATTGACCATCTGCAATCGGGTATTGTTTGTTCACATGCTGCAATTCAAGTACTTTCATATATGTTTTATGACACCCTTTACTTGTTAGTCTCTTGATGTAATTAGTCTGGTCAGTTTTATGACAGTTTATCAAGTAAGACTACTATAAGTGACAACCTGTCACCTGTCAATTAATTATATTAAAATAATATTTATCGATTTAATATAATGAATTAAATCTGTTTATGTAAAATTTTATTATTCAAATATATATTATTCAAAACAAAAAGCAGCTTGCCCCTCTACAGAAGAGAAACAAACTGCCAACTCATAATCAATTATTACTATTTATTAGAATGCTGAAGTCCAACCACCATCAACTACTAAAACTGTACCATTTACAAAGCTGGAATCCTCAGAAGCAAGGAATAAGGCAGCTGCAGCGATTTCTTCCGGTTGTCCCACTCTAGGAATCGCAGCTTGTGCTAATCTAGAACGGCCCATTCCAAATTCATTAACATTTCCCATGGATGCAGAAATATTGGTTTCAACCGCACCTGGTGCGATTGCATTACAGCGAATGCCTTCTTTTGCATACATAAAGGCTGTGTTCTTAGTAAGACCAACCACCGCATGCTTGGAAGCGCCATAGGCAGCACCTGCATGAGCACCGTTTAATCCACCAGTAGAAGCAATATTAATAATGATGCCTTGGCCTTTTTCCTGGAATAATGGAACGACCTTACGCATGGAACGCATAACACCTTTAGTATTTACATCAAAAATTAAATCCCATCTTTCATCTTGTATATCCGCAACAGGTTCGAAACCATCCATAATGCCTGCATTGTTAACAAGGATATCTAACGTACCAAATTCACTAACAGCTGTATCAATCATTCCCTCGATATCTTCAAGCTTTGCTACGTTCACTTGCAATGCTTTCGCTGTACCGCCATTGTTTGTAATCCCTTCGACTACTTTTTCGGCACCCTCAAGGTTAAGATCTGTCACAAGGACTTTAGCTCCTTCTTTTGCATAAAGCTCTGCAATCGCTTTCCCCATTCCGGATGCTGCACCTGTTACTACCGCTACTTTTCCCTCTAATTTCATTTTGAACTACCTCCTCATTAAAGTGTAGGTTCTGTTTATCCATACGGATTTTAAAATTTATACTTGGATTTTGTCTGTGACACTTCGTATTAATCCAGCATAAAAGCGAGACATACCCTAGTCCTCAGATCCATTTCAAGTAAACTTGCTTAGCCAACATAATGGACTTTAACATAGCCTAATTTTGCCTAGACATAAAAGAAAGTAAGTTTACCCAAAAAAAATGATATTCTTGCTTCATGAATATTTTAACTTATATTTAAATTTAAATAAAACTAAAACTCCTGATTTACTAGATCAAAAGTTGGACACAATGTGACAATTAGTAGTTAAAGAGAAAAAAGAGTGAACGTAAATTAAGATTTTGTCGAACTAAATTTCCATCGACCACTTTTTCTGTTCAGCTTCCTTCATCTGTTTTTCTGTTTGCTCGGGATAAACCGTACGGAATTTATGATGTTCTGCCGGGATAATTTCTATCATTTTTTCAATCATATCCTCTGGATCCATTTGATTTTCCAATCCCTCTTCCATCGCTTTCATATCTTCTTTACGGGTAAAGTGTTCTTCCTCATTATACCATTTCCACTTTTCCTCTACGGCCCGATCATTGAAGCCCGTATCAAATGAACCAGGGTTAATAGTAGCCACCTGTACGCCAAACTCTTTTAATTCATCTTTTAAGGTCAAAGCCATTGCTTCAATGGCATGCTTCGTGGCTGCATATGGACCTGCATAAGGAGTTGTCATAATACCTGCCATCGAACTTAAGAAAACAATTTTCCCTTTCCCCTTTTCAACCAGCTTTCTTGCTGCTATTTGAGCTGTTTCAAGTGTAGCGAATACGTTCACCTCGAAGATAGCCCGGAACCGCTCCATTGGTATCTCACCCAGGGGTCCTCCTTCATTAATCGCGGCATTTGCTACAAAAATATCAAAATCATATTTTTCAATTTCTCTTAAATCAATAGGATTGGTAATATCAAGCTTAAAAACATTCATATTTATGTCTAAGTCTTTTGTTTCCCGCATAAGCGCTGTTTTCTGGGAAGTAGTTTCAGTCGTTGCGATCACACGATGACCTTTCTTTGCCAGTCCAATGGCCGCACCTTTACCAAGTCCGCTCCCTGCTCCTGTTATAAAAATGGTTTTTTCCATTTAGTAATTCCTCCTTCTCAATTCTCTTTCGCCTCTTTTCCTTCTTCCCGATGGTTTTTGACATAAACATTCCTAAAACTGACTGATAGAAATATATATTAGAATCTCTTAAAATTTAAAGTAAAATTAACAAACAAGTGGAAATAAAAGGTGGATTCTAATTTATAATAGATATGTGAAAAATTAAAGGGATTTCTCAACTGGGAGGGAAATGAAGCATGTTAAAAAAGGGCTTAGCTATCATAGTTGCGCTATTCGTCCTACTTTCAGCTTTACCAATGGGAAAAGACGTTCAAGCAGCAGCGACATCAAAAACCAAATATGTTACGGCCAGTACACTAAATGTACGAAGTGGCCCGGGTACTACATACAAAGTAGTTACAACTGTTAAAAAGAATACCTCTGTTAAAGTTACTCAAACGAAAGGTTCATGGGAAAAAGTAACTGTAAACGGCAAAACCGGTTGGGTGTCCAGTAAGTATTTAACAACCAAGAAGCCAGCTGTTAAAACCACTACAAAAACGATGTACGTGTCAGCCAGTACGTTAAATATCCGCAGTGGTGCCGGAACTAAATACAAAGTAATCGCCACTATCAAAAAGAACAGCTCAGTTAAAGTAACCCAAACGAAAGGCTCCTGGAGCAAGGTAATCACCGGCAGTAAAACCGGTTGGGCTTCAAGCAAGTATTTAACTTCCAAAAAGCCGGCAGCTCCGAAAAATTTAGCTGAAGGCTTAAAGACAGTTGGGAGCAACAAGCAACTCATTCTTGTAACTTCAAATGGATATAATACACCCAATGCTGAAATCCGTACATTCGAAAGGAACTCCAAAGGAAAATGGGTTCCTGTATTAACGACCAAAGGCTATATTGGTAAGTACGGGTTTGCGAAGGAAAAGGATATGAAAGAGGGAGGCAAAAAGTCTCCGATTGGGAAGTATACAATCGGTACAGCTTTTGGCCGGAAAGCCAATCCAGGAACAAAGCTGAATTATCGTAAAATCACTGCGGATGACGTATGGGTCGATGATCCGAAATCGAAACTTTATAATACTTGGCAGTCCAAAAAGAAAACCAAGGGCCAATGGAAAAGCGCAGAGAATATGAATATTTCAGCCTATACATATGGCTTTGTCATCAACTACAATACAAAGCGAACTCCTTATAAAGGAAGTGCAATCTTCTTCCACATTGGTGATAGCTATACTTTAGGCTGCACCGCCACTTCTGAAACAAATATGAAAAAGATTTTGAAATGGTTGGACCCTAAAAAGAAGCCAGTCATTATTCAGACCCCAATTAATGAACTTAATAAGTACTAATAAAACAACCCTGCATTGGTAAGTCTAGTGCAGGGTTGTTCTACTATTTATAAAATAAAGATAGGGTAACCTACATAATACAGTGAGTTGCCCTTATTTATAATTAAGAGATGTTTAGTTATAGATCATTTCTTTTGTACAAAGTCTAAGAGTTTCTGAAGTTGATCTATTAATTTCTTTGAAAAGATCTGGATTTTCCATCAAAGATAAGCCATAAGATGGAATCATTTCTTTTATTTTAGGTTCCCACTCCTTCATATTTTGAGGGAAACATTTATCCAATACTTTAAGCATAACGTGAACGGCAGTAGAGGCTCCAGGAGAGGCTCCGAGCAATGCAGCAACCGAACCATCTTCAGCACTGACTACTTCTGTACCAAATTGAAGTGTTCCTTTGCCTTCTTCTGTATCTTTGATTACTTGCACACGTTGGCCTGCCACTACTGTATGCCAATCATCGCTGTTGGCGTTCGGAATAAATTCACGTAATTCCTCCATACGCTTCTCATTCGATAGCATGACTTGCTGAACCAAATATTTAGTCAATGCCATTTCTTTAACTCCTGCCGCCAGCATCGTAATTACATTGTTCGGTTTTACAGACCCAAACAAATCTAAGTTGGAACCAGTTTTTAAGAATTTGGGCGAAAAACCGGCAAATGGCCCAAATAATAACGTTTTCTTATTATCGATATACCGTGTATCTAGATGAGGAACAGACATTGGCGGTGCACCAACCTTAGCCTTTCCGTACACTTTCGCATGATGCTTCTCAGCGATTTCGGGATTATTACAAACCATAAACAGTCCGCTTACAGGGAAACCTCCGATATGCTTGGACTCCGGAATACCGGTTTTTTGAAGTAAAGGAAGACTTCCGCCTCCACCACCGATAAAGACGAAATGCGCCGTATGGTATTCAAGTTTACCATTTTCCAAATCATGCACCTTCACCTGCCATAAGTCATCAGTGGTACGTTTAATATCTTCTACACTATGCCTATAATTGACTTCTACTCCGTTACTATATAAATGTTCAAACAGCATGCGTGTTAACGCACCGAAGTTAACATCGGTTCCTGAATCAATTTTTGTTGCTGCAATCGGTTCATCCGATGAGCGTCCCTCCATTATTAGAGGAATCCATTCTTCCAGTTTATCTGGATTCTCTGTAAATTCCATTCCTTCAAATAAAGGATTTTTAGAAAGCGCTTTAAAACGTTTTTTCAGGAAAGTTATATTATCCTCTCCCTGCACTAAACTCATATGAGGAATTGGCATGATAAAATCCTGTGGATTTTGAATCAAATTGCTGTTAATCAAGTATGACCAAAACTGCTTTGATTGCTGGAACTGCTCATTAATATTGATAGCCTTACTAATATCTATAGATCCATCAGCTTTTTCAGATGTATAGTTAAGCTCACACAGTGCAGAATGCCCCGTCCCTGCATTATTCCATTCATTTGAGCTTTCTTCCCCTGCACTTGCAAGTTTTTCAAATACTTTGATGTTCCATTCAGGTGCTAACTCTTTAAGTATTGACCCCAATGTCGCGCTCATAATCCCGGCACCAATTAAGATAACGTCTGTTTTCTTCTGCATGTTGCTCATTATAACCATCCTCATCCCCTAATTTGTAAAAAAGAGCAAGCTCTCCTATTAAAAAAAGCAAAAAGAAAGGCTCTGCTTAGGAAACCCTTACATCTCATTTTTTACCATATCTCATACCATTATAATGATTCTTGGACTTAAATATCTACTATTTACAGATAATTATAAACTATTTGGTGATTTTATTGAAGATGGAAGCTTTTATTCAAAGGGAGGCAGACAAAACACCTTTTACCCTCATTCAGATTGGTTAAGGGTTTTGCCCTTTATAATGAGATCAGAATCCTTCTTTAGTCCTACCTAGGAAATCTTTTCTTTTCTAACTCCAACAATCTACCCCTTAATTCCGGATCATGTGCATATATGTACAGGCCATGTATGCCCCTCTTCATCAGTATGTTAAGTGAATTCAAAATAATTCTTTCCATAATTTCTTCACTGTTTTCATATTCATTCCTTCCCCTAAAGGCCTCTGTATCCTTATAGTTTTCAGGAATGATTATTAACATATCTGTTTCCTTATCATAGCCGATTGATGGGCCTAGAATAACTCCAACATAATTTAAGTCAAAGCCCTGAATTGTGTAAATGGATCCTACTTCCTTTATGGTATTTGCTTCTTCTGCCCATGTATGATTTCCATAATCATTATTCCATGGAAGTTTAAAACCATCCTCTTCCACGTAATAGGTTAGTCCATCTTTCTTATGTATATAATCGAAGGTGGACACAATTCTCGCCAAACCAAATTTGTTATTCTGCTCTTGGATTACTTTATACATTTCTGCTGCCGATTTGAAAATCCGAAAATCATATGCATCTTCAATCGGCATCGGAGTAATTTTCTTCTCTACAAAATTATTAATCCAATTGACCATATTATCAGAGGCACGCATTCGAAATTGATTCGTCAAAACATAATTTCCTGTATTACAGCCCTTTGTAATTGAATAAAGCTTTTCTTCGTCCCAGTAGCTTTTTATTTTCAAAACCTGCTTGTCATCATAGACAATAATAGCGACCTTGCTATGTCTAATGATCTCTTCTAATTGATTTTCTTCGTTGAAATTATTGTAGCTATCAGGTTTTGTTAACAATAAATGAGCTTCATCTACTAAAACGATATCAGCCTTTTTCCTCAATTTCTTTCGCTTGTTGATAAATGTTGTTGGCTTTTCAAAATTCTTTTTAGAAAGTACTTTAACATTCCCAGCTATTTTTCTATAGGTCTTTAACATCTCAGAATGATTAACTAATAAATAGTTTTCAGTTTTGGATAGATCGTTATCCTTTTCCTTGGAGAGTTCTTGAATTTTATTAAAAACCGAACTTAAGACAACACTCTTTCCGACACCCGCTTCCCCTTTAATAAGAAAAACAAACGGTTTTTCATCCATAATATGTTCTTTGCAAACCTTTATGATTTCCTGCTGAAGCTCTAACTGTTCTGTCGTCATTTCCTTAAAGGGTGATAACTTAAAAATATCTTTATTCTCAATTGCTTGTGCGGAATGATCGACAATTTTTCTATTTAAAAGCTCAGTCCAAATTTCATCAAAAACTTGTTCATCATAGTACTGTTTTTCATAATAATTATGCATTACATTCTTTGCAGTTTGACTCTTGTTCTGCAGCTTATAACGTTCATCCGCCAAGAAATAATTGATTAGCTTCGTTTCAATATTATATGTAGCCGAGCGATTAAATTTATTATGGATAATCAAGGACATCTTATTTAATGATTTTCGTTCATGATTATTCAGATGGTCCCTCATCCGATTTTTAACTGACACTGTTTCGCCTATATAGACGGTAGTTTCATTGTTCAGAAAATAAACGACAGGATAATCAATATAATAGCCGCTCAGGCGATTTATTGATGCCTTGTTAAAAGGCAGTGTCTCAATTTCTACTGTACTTGTACTCATACCGCACCTCCACATTACACATGATTGTAAGCTGAATATGATTATTTCTTTGCCGGAGCAGGGTATTTTATGGCGTTCTTCTTCAGTTTCTTGAGTGCTTCCACTTCCAGATCGATATCTAATTTATCCGCTAACTGCAAGAGATAGATAAATACATCGGCCATTTCTTCTTTTATATTGTCGATTGAATCAGCCACTGCCTCTTCGCTATCTCTCCACTGAAAATTCTCCAATAGTTCATTCGCTTCCAATGAAATCGAAATCGCTAAATCTTTCTCATTATGATATTGTCCCCAATTCCGCTCATCCCTGAACTCTAAAACCTTTTGCATCACTTTTTCCATTTATAAAACCACCTAGTTTTTATTCTATATACTCTACTTTATCATTTTTATCAGAAAATATTAAAAGGACCTACCTATTATTGATCCGCAAAAAGTTGAATGAGCTCAGAGGATTGATTGGTAATTTGGCTTTATCATATATCCGGATCGTCATCTTATTTACTCAAACGAGTAGAGCGCTGAAAACTAGTATTATTGTTTCTTATTTATAAAATACAACTATCAAAAAAGCCCTAACTCTAAAATGAGAAGGGCTGATCATTTCAATAATAATTCTGTATAAATAACGGTCACCTAAAAGCTGATTGCTTACTTACTTCCCATAAATAATTTTCGCCAGACCATAGTGACTCATATTTTCAATCAGATTGGCAATCTCAGAAGGTGATTCTTTGTAATCATTTTGAATCCATTCATTCAGAATACCTATTGTTCCAGCAGTTATAAAGGTTGATAAATACCCAACCTGCTCCTGCGGTACATTTTTACCGTATCGATTCCACTTTTCCACACATTTCTGATGGGCAATATCCAGAACATCATCCAAGAAATCTTTTCCGTTCTTCAAAGTAAAGAGAACTCTGCTCAGTTCCTTATTCCTTAGAATTACCTCGAGAATTTCACTTGTAAATCCCGAAATCGTGTAGTCGTCCTTTGAAATAGAGATAGCTGCCTTCAGTTCAGCTACATACTGACTCTTTAGCTTCTCCATCAAATCATATACATCCTCATAGTACCGATAAAAGGTAGCCCGATTGATTTCAGACTGTGTACATAGCTCGGTTACGGTAATTTTATTGATAGGCTTCTTCTCTAACAATTCGATAAATGTGTCTTTAATTACTTTTTTGGTATATCTTATTCTGCGATCTTCCATCCATTCTGACTCCTATTCTTAAACAAATCGTCCCATTCTGTTTAATAACTTTCATTCTGATTAAAATTGATGATTGATGCTTCCGGGGCATCATTATACAATGATAACAAATTTTATACAACACAGTGTTTAATAACTAACGGAGGTTTTCATGAAGAATATATCAATTATTACCGATGGAAGTTGCGATATCCCTTCAGAGGTAATCGAAAAATATGGAATAAAATTAATCCCTCTTCATTTTCAGTTTGAGGATCAAGTAGAGTACGGTTCCGAACGTAAGATGGAACTTGGGGAGTTTTATAAAAGATTAGCAAACGGTGAGGTTGCCAAGACAAGTGCCAGCTCTCCTTCAGCCGCAATTCAAGTATTAAAAGAAGAATTGGAAAAAGGAAATGATATCATTTGCGTAACTCTTTCCAGTGCATTAAGTTGCACGTTTAATAATATTAGATTGGCAAGTCTAGAATTACTAGATTCATATCCGGAAAGTCGCATCACCGTAATCGATTCCTTAACTGGTTCTATGGCTATGGGAATGTTAGTGGTCAAAGCTTGCATGATGAGAGATGAGAAGTATTCCTACGATCAAATTGTCGAATACCTGGAAGAAAACAAACAATCCTTCCACGTAGAATTTTACGTGAATGACTTACAATACCTAGCCAGAGGTGGCAGACTTAATCCGGCTATTGCGAAGATTGGAGGACTAATCGGAATCAAGCCAATCCTTTCCGTTACAGATAATGGAGTCATTGAATCTGTCTGCAAAGCTCGCAAAACATCCGGTGCAACCAAACAAATCAAAGAGAGATTCCTAGCTTCAAATGTTGAGAGAGAAATGATTTGTATTTTACACTCTAATAATCTTGATCATGCATTATCCTTAAAAGCTGATCTTGAATTAGAACAACCCTTCGCGCGAGTATTCATCACCGAAATCGGCCCATCCATTGGCAGCCATACCGGTCCAGGGTGTCTAGGACTTGCTTATATAAAACAATAACCCAGTATAGAAGGGATATTCTCCCTTCTGTTCTTCTTTTATAGTACTTTCCCACTCTAAGAGGGTTTTTATGAATATTTGATAGTTATCGATAAGGAGAACATACTTACGATGTGTATAAATGCAGAAAATCAGATTGAACGAAAAAAACGTAGGTGGCCTAAAATTGTCGGTTTTTCCTTTCTCGGATTAACCCTTGTCCTTGTAGCCATTTTAGTTGCAGCAAATATGTATGCAAAGCGTTCATTACCGCAAATTTCAGGAGAAATAGAGCTCGAGGGATTACGAGATAAAGTCACTGTTGTGCGCGATGAAGAAGGCGTACCTCATATCACAGCTGAAAATGATCATGATTTATATATGGCTCAGGGCTATATAACTGCTCAGGACCGTTTGTTCCAAATGGATTTAAGCAGAAGACAAGCTTCCGGACAATTAAGCGAGGTTGTCGGAGAAAGTATGGTGGATCAGGATAAATTCTTTCGTACTTTTGGCTTGAGACGTGCTGCTGAAGCTTCTTATAACGGCTATTCAGATGAAATGAAAGAATACATGCAATGCTATGCGGATGGGGTAAATATGTTTATGAAGGAAGCCATCTCTGAAAATAAACTGCCTGTCGAGTTCACATTGTTAGGCTATGAACCGTCAGAATGGACGATCATCGATTCCTTAACCATTGTCAAATACATGGCCTATGATTTAGGCGGACACTGGAAAGGCCAAGCCTTCCGCAGTTATTTATTAAGTGAATTTACTGAAGAAGAAGCCTTAGATTTGTTTCCATCCTATTCCGAAGATGCACCAACCGTAATTGATGAAGGTGCGATCGATTGGGAGAAAAGCTTTGCAAATGCCCATATCCCAGATGAGTTCAACGGCAGTAACAACTGGGTTATAAGCGGAGAGAAAAGTGAAAGCGGGTCGGCACTTTTGGCAGATGATCCGCATTTAGGATTAATGACTCCAGCTATCTGGTACCAATCAACGTTAAAATCAAATGAGCAAAATATTAGCGGTGTGACATTTGCAGGAATTCCAGGTATTATCATCGGACACAATGAAGAAGTTGCCTGGGGAATTACCAATGTAGGACCGGATGTACAAGATTTATATATTGAAAAACTTAATCCAGATAATCCAAATCAATTTTTATATAATGATGAATGGATAGATGCAGAGATCATTAAAGAGACCATCAAGGTAAAAGGACAAAAGTCTATTAATTATGAAGTTATGGTTACTAGTCATGGTCCTGTTATTTCTGAGTTTGCTCATGATAATAAGAGTGATACAGTACTTTCATTAAAGTGGACAGGTTTAGACGCAACGCAGGATTTAGAAGCAATCCCAGCGATGAATAAAGCGAGTAACTGGGAAGAATTCGATACAGCGATAGAAAGATTCAAAGCACCGGCATCCAATTTTGTATTCGCTGCAAAAGATGGGACAATCGCCTACAAAGCATCCGGGAATATTCCTATTCGAAAAAATGGCGAAAGTTTAGTGCCAGTTCCAGGCTGGAATGATGATTATGAATGGGAAAAATATATTCCGCATAATGAATTGCCGACAATCATCAACCCTGAAGAAGGTTTTATTGCTACCGCTAATAATAAAATTGTCGATGATTCCTATCCATATCATATTTCTCATGTATGGGCACAACCCTATCGTCAGCAACGTATTTTAGAAATATTGAACTCTAAAGATACCTTTACAGTTGAAGATATGAAAGAACTTCAACTGGATATCAAAAATCTACAGGCAGAAGAGTTTGTCCCTATTTTCCTTGAAAAATTATCTAAACAAACATTAAATGAGCAAGAGCAAGAAGCGGTTACACTACTAAAAGAGTGGGAATTTGAGGATGACCAGGCAGAGACTGCTCCATTGCTGTTCCAAACGATGTTACTAGAAATCTCGAACGTTTTATTCGGAGAGAAAATTTCTGATGAAATGATGGAGCTTTTTGAAGGAAAAGCACAGGTTATAGACGAATTAATTCGCCGTGCCAATGAAGGAAATGAAGGTCCTTGGATTAAGAACAATGGCGGTTTATCAGAAGTCATTTATGATGCCCTGAAACAAACAATCGAAACATTATCTGAACGTTATGGAGACAAGATGAGTGAGTGGAAATGGGGAGATGAGCATCAATTGCAGTTTTCTCATCCATTATCCAGTGTGAGTCCACTTCAGCATATTTTCAATAGTAAACAAGCTATCCCTGTCGGCGGAAGTGCCGTGACCGTTCAAGCGGCACGACGAAATGATGAAACCGGTTTGGTCAATCATGGAGCCTCTTGGCGTTATGTCATAGACACAAGTGATATGACTAAAGCTCATCATATTGTTGCGCCAGGACAGTCCGGACACTTTAAAAGTGAATGGTATAATAATCAATTCGAAGACTGGGTGACAGGAGATTATCACATCACTTCACTCAATGAGTCAGTTAATGAAGATCAGACATTGATATTAACACCTCAATAATAAGAGACGAAAAAGAGACTTCAACATATAGTTGCAGTCTCTCTTTCATGAAGAAAGTTTTCTACTCTGATCTGCTATTCCGACAGTAATAAAAAATTAAAAGAACATCCTTAATCTTTGGCTAGTACATCATTAGTTCATTTAGAATAGTTGGCTATAAATTAAAAAAGTATCCTTATATGTTGGACACTTTTCTTACTGCACATCAAAATAATGTAAGTACGGACTACCTTCCTCTAAAAATTGCTTCCACTTTCTTTTTGGTTCTATTATATGTTGATAGGCAATTTGAGAAGCATATTCCATGTCTTGATTTTCAATTAGTTGGATAATGTCTTGATGTTGTTTAATCGCCTCTTCAAAGCTATTGTTCATTTCAGAAAGTAACCTTATACGATTATAATGTGTACTTAGACGCATAATCCCCTCCCAAATGTGCTCTTTCTTATTCTCTCTAAAAATTAAAGCGTGAAATTGTTTATCCAATTGATGAAACTTCTGTACATATTCTTTTTCACAAATAAGTTCTTCTTGTTGAGCTACGATTCGTTTCAACTCTTTTAAACTCTTCTTTGAAAATTTCCGACAAGATAATTTCAAAATTTCCTTTTCTAATGTAAAGCGCATGAACGCTGCTTCCTCAATTAACTGATAATTAATCTTGGATACATATGTACCTATTTGTGGTAAAACATCTACTAGGTGCTCCTCCTTCAATTTTGCCATTACTTCTCGGATCGGTGTTCTCGAAATATGCAAAGATGCAGCTAAATCTGCTTCTTTAATGGATTGGCCAGGTTGCAGTTGCAATGACATAATAGCGTTCTTAACCAGGCGATATGAATACTCTTTCGTATTTTCTCCAATTGCTCTCGGTGTCACAACTAACATGATCGGACCCTCCTTAACTATCAGCGCTTAACAAGCTTATTATCAATTTATATACAAAGAAGATAACTAATGAATCATCAGCTATCTTCTTTTAATGACTACTATTTATCTATAGGGATTATTGATTTCTTCTAGCATTCAATTCAATAACCATATCATCTGTACGTTTCTTATTTAGCGGGTATAAAAATACTAAGATAAGGAAGATTAACCCGAAGACAATGGCTGGCACTAAAGTGGCTAACATGTGGATACCATCAAGAGCGCCTTGAGTTTGTACACTATTGGCAGCATTGTATCCAACAAGACCTATGGCAAAACCACCGATTCCACCGGCAATTGCTTGACCAACTTTACGCGCGAATGAATAGATAGAGTAAACGGTTCCATCTTCACGTAAGCCAGTCAATAATTCATGGTAATCGATAACATCTGTTACGAATGCCCAAACGACAACATTAAAGAAAGCTAATCCAATCATACCAAGTGTAGCAATACCAATGAACTGCATAGCACTTAAATCTTTCATAAAGAATAAAACCAAGTAAACTACTGTTGCCATTAACATCCCTACAGATGATAATTCCTTCTTACCGAACTTTGCAACTAGTGGTTTCACAAATGGCATTACTACAAATGTACCGGCTGTCTGAACAACTCCCATAAGGCTTAATGCAGCTGCATTTGTGAAATAGTCTTTGAACAAATAAACGTTAACTGCCCCCATAAGCATTGTATTCATCATAAGTAATAATGAAGCTGTCAAAATCCAAAGTAATGGTTTGTTTTTAACTAATCCTTTAACCGTAGCTTTCATATTACCTGTTTCTTTTGTTCCCTCTGGTGCTGTAATACGTTCAGTTGATAGTTTATAGCAAGTCATATAGCAACAGATTGAAAGAACACCGAAAATACATGCCGCCATAAACATACGGTTCGCATCGATTTGGTTATCTACGAACACGATTAATGGAGCAACTGCGTTAATAATCAAACTAGCTGACATTGCACCAGCTGTTCTCCAAGTGGATAAAGTTGTACGTTCATCTGGGTTATCTGTAATAACAGATGCCATTGATCCATACGGAATATTTACTGTACTGTATAATGTTCCCCAAACAATGTATGTAACAAAAGCCCAAGCCATATAAAAGCCATCGCTCATTCCTGGAATGGTTACAAACATCAAGACTCCTGAAAAAACAAGTGGGAAAGACATTCTCAAAATCCATGGTTTAAATTTTCCGTTTTTAGTTGCTGGTCTTGTGTCAATAAAACGCCCCCACGTTACATCAGCAACGGCATCCCACAGACGTGCCACCATGAACAGTACCCCTACAGTAGCTGCACTGATATGGAATATATCTGTGTAGAAAACCATTAAATAAGCACTTACTAATAGAAAGAAGAAATCGTTTCCAAAATCGCCCATCAAATAACCAATTTTGTCCCTCATACCAAAAGGACGATGTGTTACAGTTGATTCTTGTAGATCAGAAATCGTTTTTACTTGTGGTTCACCCATTTCACTTCTCCTCCAGCACTCTAATAATAGTTTTAAATGTAATGGATCTAGATTTATCCACTTGGACACTAATTTGCAAACGGTTTCAAATTTGATCTAAAATCAGTTGAGCTTAATTTATGTTTTCAAATAAGTATTTATAGCCCTTCTATAAGTTCTAATTACACGCAAACCAATATTACATATTAATAATGCACAATACTTCACATAAACTTGCTCAACATTTCACAAATTAATCGCCAATAAAATAAACTCTATTATCATCCATACTAGTATGCTAGCATGTTTTAAATTGCATGCCAACCCCTTTTTTAAACTTTTTACACATTTCAAATCTTTTTGTTAAATTTAAGAATATATACACTTCGTAAAATGAACTTAATCATACAAAAATTACTATAGGACTTAACCTTTTAACTATTGATTTCTATCATTCCCCTTTAAACAATCAATTTATATAATCTACAACTCATTTGCTTTTAATTTTTGAAGCTAGTAGTTTATATTCACATAAAAAATCCCTTAAACTCATCGTTTAAGGGAGCGAATAAATATAAACTAACTTTCCTTCAAATCATCGGGATAATTTAATAGATTCCCACCGCATCAAAACCAGATTGTACGGCTGCCTCTTCCTCGCTGCCTTCACCATACAAATCAATAGCAGACTGCACAATTGCGTTCCGCGCATCGCTAAAATCTGAATTAGAGGTTAAATAAACCGTTAAAGCTCGATAGTAGATTTCCCCCAATTTCTCTCTTCCAAGTTCTTGACCAATCAGGTATGCGGCATGGTTTGTAATAGAGGAATTAACATGAACACCACCGCCATCTACGGAAGTCGGCATATGGTAGAACTCATCCATATGGTCTGGATAGACACCTCCATTTGTGCTATATTCTCTTCTTTGCTCGTTGCTGACAATTACACTGTTAGGATTACTTAAACTGCGCAATACCGTCACCCCTTCAGCTTTAGCAGCTGGTGCCATAATATCCTCTCCCATTTCCCAGTCACCATCATCAACTAGTACACCAAATACGTCAGCAAAAGACTCGTTTAGTGCACCTGATTGATTCCGGTAAACCAGATTAGCTGAGTGAGAAATTACACCATGGGTCATTTCATGAGCAGCTACATCAAGTCCTGCTGCCAGAGAAATCATAAACTCTCCATCTCCATCACCGTAGGTCATCCAACGTCCGTTCCAGGAAGCATTATTATAATTGGTGCCATAGTGGACTTTAGATATAATCGCCATTCCCTCTCCATCTAGAGAATTACGGCCATGCTCGTTTAGAAAATACTCGTATACTTTTTCGGAATTATAGTGCGCATCGACAGCTGCACGATCGTAGTCTTTGATAAATGAAGCTGAATTCCCTACATATAGCGTATCATTACTGGAAGTGTTATCGTTTTTGGCATCGTATGTTTCAATTCCTTCTAAATTGGAATGAGCGTAATCTGCTAACGAAAACTTAGTACCAGAATTCTTTTCTTTAACTCGGGTAATATGTAGTTCTCTGCGTTCTCCATGTACCCCGATTCCTGTACCCTTTTGCGTTTTTCTTTCAGCGGCATGCATGAGGGCGTTATACTGATCAATTATCTCACCTGTTTGTGCATCTACAAAGACAAACCAGTTTCCAGGTTCCATACCCATAAAGTTAACATTTACTTTATAGGCTGTATGGTTTTCTTCTTTAAAAGGATAGACGACCAATTCAGCAGTAGGTTCATATGTCAGCTCTTCAGGGGCTTTAACAGAGGATAAGGCTGCTTTTACTGCGCTATCAACACTTAAGGAGACGGCTGTATTCACTTTTGATTCACTAAGTGTCTGATTCATTCTTCCATTAACAGATTCAACTTCATCATCCTTATTAAAGTGAACAATAATGTCTGACCCTTCAACCTTTACTCCATTTACCGTTTGATTAAAGCGGATATGTGTCATACCCAGTTCATCTTTTTGTACATCTTTTACCTTCAAATTTTTCTCTGGATTACTGATTCCAGTCTTCCCTTGCCTATTCTTCAAATAATCCAAAGCATTGGAAGGAGTACTAGAAGAATATTTTTCAGCAAACCGCTCCTTCACGAATAAAGGAACGCTAGCCCTCTCATTCCACTCCTTACTAACTGCTTTCGAATTAACTGGCTGCGCAAATACACTTCCAGTTGGAATCGAGCCTACTAATATAGCGGATGTTAGAAGTACCGGTACTATCAATTTTTTCTTCAATATATTCCCTCCACTAAACTCTATTTTATTCATTATAAAGCGGAGGAAGAATAATATCATGAATAATTTGAATTATTAAAATATTTAAATCGATAGATAGTTAATCCTACAATACTAGAAACAGCAATCAATTATTTTAAAGGAAAAAACCCTCAGACATGCGGAAATCACGCAGTTCCAAGGGTTATTTTAAGATTAGGATTACTTCATAACATACCATACAGATATGAAATCCGTTCTACTATAGAGAAGTAGCAACAATTTTCTCATTCGAATGCTTCTTACTTTTCGTCCATCCCATTAAGCTCTTCAAATTTATCGATCAATGCACGCGCTTCATCTGAGGACTTCGTATTCATCAATTCATTTCTTAATTCACCAGCCCCATGGAATCCACGGACATAGATCTTAAAGAAACGATGAAGATGTGTATACTTACGAGCTACTACGTCTAAATATTTATCATGGAGATCTAAATGGAGCCTCAAGAGATCCAGCAATTCCTTACTGCTATGTTCTTTTGGCTCATGCTCAAAGGCAAATGGATTTTTAAAAATACCACGCCCAATCATAATTCCATCTACACCGTATTGTTCAGCCAGTTTCAATCCCATTTCACGGTCAAGGATATCCCCATTGATTGTTAAAAGTGTATCAGGCGCTACCTGATCGCGAAGTTTCTTAATCTCTGGAATGAGCTCCCAGTGAGCATCTACTTTACTCATTTCATCTCGTGTACGCAGATGAATAGAAAGATTAGCAATGTCTTGCTTCAATATATGTGTCAGCCAATCACGCCATTCGTCTATATCAGAGAAACCAAGCCGTGTTTTCACACTTACCGGCAATCCCCCTGCTTTTGCTGCTTGTATTAAATCGGCTGCAACTTCGGGACGGCAGATCAGGCCACTTCCCTTCCCGTTGTCAGCTACATTGGGTACGGGACATCCCATATTGATATCTATGCCTTTAAACCCTAACTCCGCCATACCAATACTCATTTTTTGGAAGTTTTCAGGCCTGTCCCCCCATATATGGGCTACCAACGGTTGTTCATCCTCTGTATAGGCCAAACGTCCACGTACACTCTCTTTTCCCTGAGGGTGACAATAGCTTTCAGAATTTGTAAACTCTGTAAAAAACACATCAGGTCTCCCAGCTTCACTCACGACATGGCGAAAAACAACATCCGTCACATCTTCCATGGGTGCCAGTACAAAAAAAGGTCGTGGTAAATCACGCCAAAAATTTTCTTTCATATTCGAATTCCAATCCTCTCATTAAAATGGGATATCATATTAAAATCTATCCCAAAACTAAACAGAAATAATCTTCTTTTACACTTATAGCATGCTTAGGCACTTTTTATCAAACTATAGAAATTTTGAACATATTATTCCTTATTATGAACAAAAAGTACAAAGAAAACCAGGAAAATTAGGCCCAGCCTTGGTCACTGCCAAAGTACATTATCCTTGTTCATACCCATTACTGCATATTCCCAAAGAATTTTACTAAGATATTAAATTGCTGATCTGAATAATTTCTATTAAGCGAACCAAGATATTATTGGAATAGAACAGAAGAAATCAAATAGACGACATTTCACCTGATTTTATTCCTCATCAGTCTCAGCTTATAGATGTTATAATTATTTTTATATAATATATCATGAACTATATAGAGGAAAAGAAGGAGGGAACTCAATGACGGAAAAGAGGATAGATTCATCTAAGCTTAAAAAGATACCTGATGTCGAAAAGGCAAATGAAGAGTGTGCACTATATACGTCAAATAAATGGGTAGGAAATGCTATCCTGCATCGAGCAATTCTCTTCGCAACAAAGGCACATCAGGGACAGACTCGTAAAGGAACGGATATTCCGTATATTTCTCATCCATTCGAGGTTGCCCAGATTTTAACCTCTGCCGGTTGTAATACTGCGTTGATTATCGCCGGCCTGCTTCATGACGTTCTGGAAGATACAGACGAGACTTCCGAAGCAATTGAAAGTGAATTTGGTCCTCTGGTTTTGTCCCTTATTCAGTCAAACAGCGAGGACAAATCACGCAGCTGGGAAGAGCGAAAGCAGCATACCATCGACTACATGACAGAGTCAGCTAGCTTTGAAGAGCTCTTACTTGCCTGCGCGGACAAACTATCCAATCTGCGCAGTATTAAAGCAGACTATATTGAATGCGGAGACGAACTCTGGACCAGGTTCAACCGTGGAAAAGAGCAGCAGAGCTGGTATTACAGTAAGCTAATTGATGCATTTGCGCCCCTGCATGAATATGATATGTATTGGGAGATTTCCAATCTGTATACGGATATTTTCGTAACCTATTATCGTGACTTTAACGAAGGTGCAGAGATTATTTATCAGACCAATGGTCAGGAGACTTATTTCTATCATGAGGACAATTGCCAATGGATACCCATTATGCTCGATGAATGGGAAAAAATTCAGCCGGCACTGACTGCCATTTCGAAAAGGGAAGCTCTTGAGATGGAAAATAGACTCCGTGAAGACTATCCGTCTCCTATGTGCATGTTACGCCATCAACGCGACCCGAATATGATCGTCTTATACGCTAAAAAGCTATTGCGTGAAGGTCATAGTCCGAGACTATTCGCTGATCTGTGGAACAATATGGGCGGCGGAATTCCAGCCCATACTTTGCGCGCGATAGAATGTGCATTTCTGGCTCTCTACGAGCTAAAAGATCAATAAAGATATGTGATCACATACAGCTGTGTTTGCCAATAAAAGTGAACAGCCCCCAATACCAACATAGTGTGCGGTATTGGGGGCTGCCCCTATCATATAGTTTTATTTTAAATTCTTAATCCCAGTTTCTAATATTTCCATTTGCAGCAGTGTCTGTTCATCTGTAATAGTTTTATCTTTACCATTCACAATGGCTTCATATAAATCATCATACACTAACCCATAATCACCATTTATCGATTTCACTTTTTCTTCATGGATGGTGCCTTCTTCATCAACATACGTCAGTACACCATAATGTTCTAGCGTATCTACTCCAAAATCCTTGTTATCCGGCATGTAAAATAATTTTAGGTGTTCTTCCTGGCGGTCCTTCGTTGCTTTCACAAAGCATCCCTTTTTACCGTAAACTACAAAGCTAGGCCTTTCTTTAATTCTAAAATAACTGGATTTTACAGTAACCTTCAATTCAGCATAATATAGATCTAAATCAAAATAATCATTCATTCTGCCTTGCCCCAATAATTGCCTAACATCATAGTGGATGTGATCCGGCTTGCCGAAATAGCTGATAACCTGATCCAATGTATGGCATGCATGTCCATATAAAAATGACATAGCAGGTTCGAAAGTAGTAGTGGATTCTGGTACTTCGGGACGGAAATAGTCAAAATGCATTTCTACTTCTAGCAGGTCTCCTAGCTTCCCTTCTTCGATAACCTTTTGAACAGTTAAAAAATCACTATCAAAGCGTCTGTTTTGGTAAGCTTGAACAATTAGTCCCTTCTCACGCGCGATTGCAAATATTTCTTTTGCCTGCTCGGAGGTTTCCATAAAAGGCTTCTCAACTAAACAATGTTTATTATGTTCTAATACCAATTTGGCGTATTCATAATGACTGTCATGTTTTGTACAAACTACAATGAGTTGTATATCTTTATCATTTAACAGTTGATCTAAGTCAGATGTATAAGTGACCCCTGGAATCCGATCCCAGCTTTCATGTTTAGGATTCCTTTGATAAATTGTCTTTACCTTTATATTCTTTCTTTGCAGGACGAACGGTAAATGGTATCTGTTCGTGCTTTTCCCATTTCCAATATAGCCAATTGTAAGCATGGCAGCCTCCTAAAATATAAATTTATACTTAATATCTTCTATTAAGCAATAGTTTAATTCAAAATGGTTTCCATTGATATGTATATAGTAGTAATGATCAAGTTTCTGGCGGTATATAAAGAGCACCCCCTGAAAATGATTCGCTCAATTTCAGGAGGTGCTTCCCTATTTGTTTAACAGTCTTATAATCTTTGTATAAGTCTGAACAAGCTTTATAAATTTATTTTTACATGATGCCTAGTACATGGAAGACAACACCAACGACGAACAATCCAAGAATCATCACGATTGGTGATACTTTCTTCCTAAGCAGCCACATACAAAGAAGTGTTAATAGCAATCCAGATAAGCCTGGGATTAAACTATCTAAATTTTGTTGTAGAGTTGTTACTTTAACATCACTTAATGAGAGACCAGCAGCTTGTTGTTCCAACGCTGTTTTAATTCCCTCTGCTCCTGCAGGTAACTTATCCCAATCAATATAAGCACCTTCATCAAGCTGAACGGAAGATACAGTTGGCGTAAACTTAACTGATACCCAACGGTTTACTAATGCACCGAGGATAAACATCCCGAGTATCGAGGCACCTTTAGTAATGTCTCGAAGCAATCCGCCAGATAAGTCGTCTGTAATTTTAGATCCTGCTTTGTAACCAAATTCCTGTGTATACCAAGTGAATCCCATACGAATAAGATTCCATAAAACGAAGTAAAGAATTGGACCAAGTATATTACCAGTCATAGCAAGAGAAGCTGCTAACGCACCAAGGATAGGCTTAACCGTGAACCAGAAAACTGGATCCCCGATACCTGCTAAAGGTCCCATCATACCGACTTTAACACCTTGAATAGCTACATCGTCAACCGGTGCACCATTTGCACGTTCTTCTTCAAGCGCTAAAGTTACCCCGAGTATAGGTGAAGCTACATATGGATGAGTATTAAAGAACTCTAAGTGACGTTTTAGTGCAGCAGAGCGGTCTTCTTTTGTTTTATATAATCTTTTAATAGCTGGGATCATTGCATACGCCCAACCACCGTTTTGCATTCGTTCATAGTTCCAGGAACCTTGAATGAAGGTTGAACGCCACCAAACAGAAATACGATCTTTTTTCGATAATTTCAATTCTTTTTCCACTTTCTGTCCTCCTCCTTCTTAGTAATTATCAATAATAGCGCCTATTGGGTCACCTGTATTACCATTTCCGCCATTACCACCTGAACCACCTTGTTTAGAAAGAGCTAAATAGATGAGTGCCAGAGCCACACCGATAGCTCCTAAACCAATAAGTGTGATTTCTGTAACAGTTGCTAATACGAATCCAATTGCAAAGAATGGCCATACTTCTTTTGTAGCCATCATATTAATAACCATTGCATAACCGACAGCAACGACCATTCCACCACCGATAGCTAAACCATTTGTCAACCACATTGGCATAGATTCAAGCAAGTTACGAACCGGACCTGCACCAATGGCTAAAATTAATCCAGCTGGAATTGCAATACGTAAACCTTGCATACAAATTGCAGCGATGTGCCAAAATTCTACTACTCTGATATTTCCTTCTGCGGCAGCAGCATCCATAAAGTGAACAAATGCTGTTGCAATCGTACGACAGATAATTGTTAATAAAAGTCCAGCAACTGCAAGTGGAACTGCAATCGCGATTGCAGAAGATACTCCATCTTGACCTTGTCCACTTAAAACTAAAATAATAGCAGATGCAACTGATGCTAACGCAGCATCTGGTGCTACGGCTGCTCCAATATTCGCCCAACCTAAAGCAATCATTTGAAGCGTACCGCCTAAGATAAGACAAGGTACAAGTTCTCCTGTAACTAAGCCGATTAACGTACATGCAATAATTGGCTGATGGAAATGGAATTCATCCAAAATTCCTTCTACACCGGCTAAGAATGCTACGAAAAGGACTAATATTATTTGAATAATAGTCAAATCCATAATGATTTATCCTCCCTTTTTTTCGTGATAATCATGATTATTTTTGTTTGTTTAACTCTTCTTGGGCTTTCTTGATAATCTCGTCCATGTTGCCTTTTGAATCGTTCGGAACTTTACGTACATCAAATTTCAAACCACGCTCTTTTAAACTAGCAAAAGCCTCAATATCCTCTTGATTGAATGCCAACACCTTATTCGGTTGAACTTTACCAGGTGAGTGTGCCATAGAACCAACATTGATTGTCTCTAATGGAACGCCGCCTTCAACCGCCCTAAGTGCATCCTGCGGGTTTTCGAAAAGAAGTAATGCGCGCTGACCGCCAAAGTGTTGATCATCTTTTGCCAGTTCAATCATTTTATGTACAGGAACAACATGTGCCCTTACACCTGGTGGAGCAGCTTGTTGGATTAATTTCTTACGAAGATCATCCTTAGCTACGGTATCAGATACAACGATGATACGAGTAGGATTTGTTGCTTTAGTCCAACCAGTCGCTACTTGTCCGTGAAGCAAACGAGAGTCGATACGAGCTAACACGTACTCAAATTTACCAGGTGCACCAGCTGTTGAAGGTTTATCAGTAGGTTTAACCTCTGCAACAGGTTCTAAATCTTCAGGTTTTACTTTAACCCCTTCTTTAGCAGTGCCCAAAATATGAGCGGCAATTTCATGAGCTTTTTCCATTGAGAAACGAGATGCAAAAGCTTCAATCAACATTGGTAAGTTCATACCCGCAACGATTGCCCATTTGTCTTGATGTTCTTCAAGCAAGCTGTTGGCTTGGTTGAAAGGAGTACCACCCCAAAGATCGACTAAGAATAAGACTTCATCTTGGTTATCGAAAGAGGCAATTGCATCTTTCATTTTTGCCTTTACATCATCAGGTCCTTCGCTCGGCATCAATGTAACAGCTTTTACATTTTCTTGTACTCCGAAGATCATTTCTCCAGATTGCAAGAGACCATTCGCAAATTCACCATGACTAGCAATGATAATCCCTACCATCTTCTAACCTCCTATTATTATTGTTACAAGCAACTAATACAGTAAAACACGTCTATTTCTATATTTATAGATTTCTATAGATGTGTTTTCCAACCATCTAAAACGACTCTATTCGACAAAAAAAGACATAAAAAAAAGTGATTAAATGAAGTTTCAGGTAAAAAGACCCCTTTTTTCTCTTCATCAATCAATACTTTTTACTTACATCTGATCGAAGTAGAATCGCGTAAAAAATAAAGGAGATGGTTATTTAGACTAGCTTTTCGAAAATTTCAATAAACTTTCTTAGTGATTATAGCATGCCGAATAATTCGCTTTCAAGCAGGATTAAATTTTTCTATGTCCAAAGTCTCTTTATCAGGGAATTTTTTTTCGACAAAAAAAGATAAGTTCTTCCAACTCATCTTTTTTGTGAACTATTACTTTTTAAATATACTACTCACACTACGTTTGATTACATCAAAGAAACTTAATGATTGAACCATACGAGTAGGATCAACATGTTCACGAATGGCTCGTAAAACTTTTTTTGAATCCTTTGAGGAAAATGTAAATGTCCCATTTCGTTTAGTTTGAATAGCATAACGCGGAATCCATTTCCCTTTAAACATGATAGAAGCAATCACATAATCAACTTCCTCCCAAGGAATTTGAATAAATTTACGAGCATCACGTTCATTAAAGAATTCAAATCCTTTGTCACCAATCATGATTTTTCCATATTCAGGAAGCCCGTTATGTGAGGTCGCATCAATAACTAACTCATCTTTTGTATTGATTGATTGAACCATTTGATATACTACTCCATTTCTCTCTTTTAATATTCATTATTATACGCATTTTCTCACTTTAAGTGAATAGAGTTAATAATCATAGAAAAACCATCTTCATAGATAGAACTAAACAGTAGATGATTGATAGAGGATATTCTTCTGATGATACTAACTGAGCTTATATTGAAATAATAAAAGAAACTAATCACTAATTGAAGAATCTTTAGACAGTAACACCTCAACTCCTTCACCATTTGCCAAGAGAATGCTTGCATAGCTGAGATACATATCCGGAGACAATACATATCGATAAATCCAAACTGGAAACAGTAAAAGGCAGCGCCCTATTCGGTGAGGACAGACTGCCTTTAAACATAAATATGTTACGAGAAACATGAAACATTACGCTCGTGAATTTAGTGAACCTAATTCTGATAGTTGATATCCTGGTTTGTGAGGTATTTAAAGATTTTAAGATTTGTCCCCTCTAGTTGTTCCTTATGCATATCGATTGCATTGATACGATTATTTTCATACGTTCTATAGTAATAAACACCTTTTTCTTGATCCATACAAGAGGAATAGGTTGTACCATCCTCTAATCCTTCATCTGTAAGGACCCCACCTTTAACCATTTTTACATAATCCAGCATATGAAAAAATTGAGTAATAGAGTGAATATCTCCTTCAATTTTAGGCATATGTGTACGAATATAAGCTATCCTTACAAATCTGGAAACGGAAGCAAAGTCTCCGGGTATCCCTAATGTTCCAGCTCCAATGCCTAGTGCCTTTAATGTTTGCTTACCCCATTTTGTTTCTTTTGGTGAAATCGGTGTCAAATGTAAATACTCATTCAAGTTAGTTAAATGCCAATCAAAGGTAGGGTTGTTGGTCAAAACTCCTATTAGATTGTCATGTACAGTCAAGCGGTCTTTTGTCTTTTCTACCACAATAGCCTTTCCTGTCTTATCTGCAATCATCCAGTGAAGCATTGAAACAGGCGTATTTTCATTGATTGGGCAATCCACAAGTTCTAGATGCTCAATCCCACGTTTAACTTCTTCTACTGTTTCGTGATTTGATAAGACCCATTGTATAAAGTCGTAGGGTGCAATATTATTTTTCCCCTCAATCGGTTCTTTCTCAAAGTACGCGTACCCTTCAAAATTTAATCCTGCGCAGGCTAGGCCAACTTCGTTCATAGCATCCGCCAGAAGAGGATGATTATCAATAACCGTCCCCATTCCAATGATAGCCCGCTTATTGGTTACCATATTACCTGTGACTCTATCTTCATATTGATAATTTCTTGGGATAATCATAACTGCTTGATTGAAATAATATGCTAAGTCCATATTCCTTCCAAAAAACCACTTACCCTCTTGAGATTGAATGCTTAATCCAGTACAAATATTAGTCACCTCATTTTTATCTTACAAAAGATCAGATATTCAAAAATAACCATCTATCATCCACTATATTTTTCTGCATTTTTTAATTTTTATACAAGCTATGTTCTCGTGGTAATCATTATGGAATCAGTTTTGTTTAAAGGCTCTAGATTAGGCTCTCATTAGTATCAGTCAACAATAGACCAATTTCTTCTTCTGATGGTTCTTATAGCATATCTTTTATTTATCTATTAGACGTTTTAATAATACGTTAACATTTCGTAAACAATCACATGCTATAATGTCAAAAATACAACTAGGAGAATACATATGTTTCAAATATTAGTAGTAGAAGATAACGAAAATTTAAATCAGACCGTCTGTACTTATTTGAACCTAAACGGCTATCAAGCTAAAGGTGTTCAGAATGTCAATGATGCCTATGATGCGATGACTGACCATATATTTGATTTAATTATTTCTGACATAATGATGCCGGGGATTGATGGATTTGAATTTGCCAAGTCTGTGAGGGAATTGAACAATGATATTCCAATGTTATTTATGACAGCAAAGGAAGATCTCGAATCAAAAAGAAAAGGATTCCATGCCGGTGTAGATGATTACATGGTTAAACCTGTCGATTTGGATGAATTACTCCTTCGACTAGAAGCATTGCTCCGCAGGGCAAAAATTGCATCCAATAAAAAAATCGAGATTGGCCAGCTAAGGCTTGATATTGAAGAGCACTCAGCTTATTTAAACGAGGAAGAAATCAATCTGACAGTAAGAGAATTCAAATTATTGTATAAGCTGTTGTCATACCCGAAGAAAACATTTACAAGAACTCAGTTGATGGATGAATTCTGGGGTGCCGAATCTCAGTCAGGACCACGTGTAGTGGATGTTTATATTACAAAATTGAGAGATAAGTTTTCTGCGTGCAATGATTTTGAAATAGTTACCGTGCATGGATTAGGATATAAGACGGTGCTCAAATGAGAATTACAACAGATGAAAGAAATAGGAAAAAGTTTTTATTTAATTTTGGGAGATTCCTAATATTTTTTATACTGATAGCATTTGTAGTTACCTGCAATCTGGTATTGTTTTTGCATTGGGTTGATTTGACGACGGAAGAAATGAAAGAAGCTGTTCCCATTACCTTCTTAAACGTTATCATTCTCACATTTATTTTCAGTGTGATTGATGAAATTCGCCGTACCTTGATGGTAAGAAAACCAATAGCACGGATTCAGGAAGGTCTGGATGAAATAATGTCCGGCAATTTCAACACACAGATTCCCTATATTAGAAATGAAAACAGCAGCAATGAATTCGATGCAATTATCAAAGGGATTAATGAACTGGCTATCGAGTTATCTGGAGTAGAAACTCTCCGAACAGATTTTATTTCAAATGTCTCTCATGAAATTAAGACTCCCCTTGCGGCTATCCAAAATTATGGAACGCTGCTTCAGGGACATTCCCTTTCTGAAAAACAGAAGGTAGAATATGCAAAGGCCATTACCGAGCAGACAAGAAGATTATCTGGTCTGATTACAAATATATTGAAATTAAATCGCCTGGAAAATCAACAAATCTTTCCGGAGAGAAAACATTATAATTTAACAGAACAGATTTGCGAATGTTTACTTTTGTTTGAACAATCATGGGGAAGTAAGAACATTAATATTGAAACCGATTTAGAGGAAGATATTTTCATACACGAAGATGCCGAACTGTTAAGTCTAGTATGGAACAATCTGTTTTCAAATGCGATAAAGTTTACGGATCATGGCGGAACTGTTGGTATTAAGGTAAAAAAAGAAGGACTTACTGCATTTGTAGAAGTCAGCGACAGCGGTTGTGGCATTAGCCCTGAAACAGGAAAGCATATTTTCGAAAAATTTTATCAGGGGGATACTTCCCATGCTACGCAAGGAAACGGTTTGGGACTAGCATTGGTAAAGAAAGTGATTGATATAGTTGGTGGAGATATTCATGTACAAAGTACAACGGGAGAAGGAAGCACGTTTACTGTCTACTTAAAGGAGAACGTAATCGAATAAAATGATAGAAATATTATCTTATGCGTAAATATAAATCAGGAATGGATGACAATGATGGAAAATAGTAAATTTGAGTATACATATTCTGCAAAAAGGCAGTCAGAAATAGAAGCTATTAAAAAGAAATATATGAAAAAGGAAGATGATCCATTCGAACAGTTACGAAATTTGGATAAAAGTGCAGAAAGACCAGGAACAATCTTGGCCATTATGTCAGGCCTTATAGGAACATTATTATTTGGAATAGGTATGAGCTGCTGTCTAGTATGGGATGAACAGCTTTTCATACCAGGAATAATTGTAGGTTTTTTAGGAATTGTGCTAATAAGCGTTGCCTATCCCATATATGTGAAAATAACAAAAAGAAAACGAGAAAAACTAGCACCACAGATACTATCTTTGAGCGAGGATTTATTAAAATAGCCATAATGGAAGTATAACATCCTATAAACGGTAATCGTTTATAGGATTCTTTTATATATGGATAATATTTTTTTCATTTTAACATTTAATAAACATTTCTTTTGCAATTTGCAAACATCAAATAGGTAAAATACAACTATCAAATGAAGTATACAAAGGAGATATTACAAGATGGAAAACAAAAGGACTTTTATTACATTATTGATGGGTGCAGCAGCAGGATATGTACTTACACTAGGTTTGTGGAATCAACCTTATATAGTTATCCAATAATTACTGCATTCTCTAATATAAAAAGGCAGCTCCCTTATTACGGAGGGCTACTGCCTCATTTCTAAGCTTAGCGACACTTTTTCACTGAATTAGTTATATATACAGGTGCTCCATCCAATGGATATTTTAAACAAATTTACTGGGGAGGATTCATACGCACCTGCACAAACAAAGAAGGGCCTCTCAAAAATCATTGAAGACTTTAGAGAGACCCTCCAATTAATTTATACACTTACATCTACAAACGTAAATGAATCAACATCAAACAATCCTTGATTCGTAAGCTTTAACGAAGGAATAACTGGCAAGGCCAAGAAGGATAATGTTAGTAAAGGTGAAAATTCATCCGTGATGCCAAGTGATGAAAGTGCACTCAGCAGTTGGCTGTATTGATGATTTAATTCTTCAGGTGAGATGGTTGTCATTAATCCTGCAACAGGCAATGATAATGAAGCGATTGTCTCTCCATTGCAAGCAATCGAAATACCTCCGCCAATTTTCTCAAGCTGCCTGATAGCGACATCCATATCTTCATCATTCTTTCCGATGCATATAATATTATGCGAATCATGAGCAATCGTTGTAGCAATAGCTCCTTTTTGCAGACAGAAGCCCTTTACAATACCGACTCCTACACTTCCTGTACCTTTATGTCTTTCGACTACAGCCATTTTTACGAAATCCTCTTCTTCAGTTGGCACAAACAGGCCATTGACAGCTGGTACCTTGTATTGAGCTTTTTTCGTCACAATCGAGTTAGGAATAATTTCAATTACCCTTGCTACATCAGAAGTCAATGGCAGATGTAAAAGCTCCTTTGAGTAGCTTCCCAATATCACGGTATTTTCAAAAGGTGCTTCTTTCAATTGCTCGTTTTTTTCTTCGTAACGGATGCCGTTTACCCAAACAGAATGTATATCAAATTCTTCTATTGCATTCAATAAAATAAAATCAGCATCATAGCCAGGAGCAATTGCCCCTTTCCCTTTTAGATTGTAGCATTGAGCCGCATTAAGGGATGCCATTCTCATAATAGAATATACATCGATTCCAGCCTTTAAGCATTCACGTACATGATAATCAATACTTCCCTCTTCCAATAAATCATCTATATGCTTATCGTCTGTACAAAACATTAAACGATGCGAAAGCTCTTTACTATAGCCGGCTAACAAATCATGAAGATTGCGGGCAGCAGAGCCTTCGCGAAGCATCACATACATACCTCGTCTGACGCGTTCAATCATTTCATCTGGTTTTACGCATTCATGATCCGTTGTAATACCCGCTGTCAAATAGGCATTAATATCTTTCCCGCTTAAACCAGCACCATGTCCGTCAATCGGAACATTGTTGATAATTGCCCCGGACAGCTTTGATATTATATCTTCCTGACCGGATAATACTGCGGGGAAATCCATCACTTCCGCCAAGCCAAGCACAAGCTTATGATTATAAAGAGACGCAAGATCCTCTGCCGTCAGAGTTGCTCCATTGTCCTCAAAGGAAGTTGCCGGGACACAGGAAGGCAGTTGATAGCTATAATTCAATAGGCAGTTTTCACTGTCTTTTAACATCCATTCTATTCCTTTTAACCCTTGGACATTTGCTATTTCATGGGGATCTGTGATAATAGTCGTAATTCCTCGCGGTAAAACAGCTTTTTGAAATTGAGAAGGAGAAAGCATACTAGATTCGATGTGGACGTGTGAATCAATTAAACCTGGAACCATTGTATATGGAGTGCCATCGATTTCTTTTTTACCATTATAATGGCCGATACCTACGAACTTACCATTGTGAATGGCAACATCCACACGCTCCAATTCATCCGTAAACACATTTACTGTTTGAACATTTTTAATAACTAACTCAGGTAAACTGATATTTCTTGCTGCTAATATTTGGGATTTGATTTGTTTTGGGGTTTTCATCTTATTCCTCCTCATTTTGTGCTCAGCGGGACAAATAAGAAAGTAGAAGGATGTATAAATAAAATAGCAGTTTACTATACATTCTGTACGTATCTATTCCCGTAGACGAACTAATTAAAGTGGTTAGTTTGTAGAAACTCTTGGACCATATTTCCAAGATTATACGAGTTTATTTTTATAATATAACTGTTTTTATTTCGTAAACCTTTTTTGCATTCTAACAACACATGCATTGATAGTCAATGAAATATTTTTACTAAATTTATTCTTATGAATTATTTTAATCTTTAACTTCCAGGTATGGAATCAATAGCTTTTATCACCAGGAATAATCGTAGATTTATGAGGAATTTGTTAAGCATAGCCTACCTATCCCATATATAAGAACTTTATTTGTTATGTGGAAGGAATACATGCTGGATGCGCCGAATAAAGTCAGAGTGTTATAGTTTGGTTGTATTCTCAAAATAAATGTATAGAGCATTTTATTTAGAATACATTCGTCCTTATATAGCCAGCAGTCCAAAATTATATGCGTATGAGTGGCTTTTTGCTAAATAGATTATAGGATTTTATTATCGTCAGCTTTTTACTTATCTTTTAACTTTAAAAAATGATCCCAAACAGGGAGGAGATTGGTAGTATGCAAGTCGTAACTAAATTGTTTTTAGAACAACTCGACATGCATTGCCATGAGAATGAATGGTTTGCTTCCATGAATCAGGCACTTCATGGAGTTACCGCAGCTGAGGCGGCATGGCGAAGTTCGGGAAACAGCAATTCGATTTGGCAAATTGTCAACCACTTGATATTTTGGAATGAAGATGTAATCCATCGAATTAAGGGAACCGAGAATCCGCAGAAGCCAGAAAACAATGAAGAAACCTTCGGAAATCCAGGAGATCCAGAAGACGAAATCAGATGGGTCCAGACAGTGCAGCGCCTTATTGAAGTCATGAATAAATTAAAAACGGTCATTGCGGACCTTGAGGATGAAAAGCTAAAAACATTGTATGCAGCTAACAGGTACTCTATTGAGCGTTTACTCAGCAATATCATGATGCACGATTCATATCATATCGGCCAAATTGTTCTATTGCGAAAGTTGCAATCCTCTTGGGATAGCATTTGGTAGGTACCTGACAATCAGATAAGATAATTCACATTAAATACAGCTTTGTTCATTGTGAGAAACCGAAAAAAGCAGCGCCCCCAATGAGGGCTGCTGCCTTATTCATTATAAGCTTTGCTACACTATCCACATGTGGACTGTATGCCCACACACTAGGTATATTTCCACCTTATGTCGACGCACGATAAGAGTGTGCATTATCTTGAACCGTAATTTATCGATACTCACACGTTTCGTTAACCAAATTTAACATGTTAGCCCATGGAAACTGCTTAGTAAATTTATTTATCTCTTTCCTTTGTCATAAATCTCACCTAATGCTTTCGGAGCACGGTTTGATTTAGAAAAGAAGATTAATAACAATAATGTTAATACATACGGCAAAATCATAAATAAATCAGTATAACTGCTTGGCAATGCCATTGATTGAGCAATAAAAGCTCCACCAGATTTCGCAAAACCAAACAAAAGACACGCAGCTAGCGTCGGGACAATCTTCCAATTACCAAAAATTAATGCAGCAATCGCTAAAAATCCATATCCCATATAAATGCTGGAAGAAAAGTTAGCTGAAATGGAATAGGCAAAACACATGCCGCCCAGACCAGATAATAGACCTGATATTAAGACTGCTGTAAACCTGATTTTCGCTACATCTACACCTGCTGCATCCACGGAATGAGGATTTTCCCCGCACGCCCTTAAGCGCATGCCGAACTTTGTTTTATATAAAAGATACCAAGCAAAAATGGCAATCACGATGATAATTACTTCAAACGGATACACATTCGTAAAGATTGCACCTATTACTGGTATATCGGCTAAACCAGCAATAGTAAACCGCTCCATGACACCTAACTGGAACTTGTCCGAAGCAGTTCCGAAGACAAGCGCATTGATTTGTGTCGTTAAGAATGTTGTTAAAGCCAACGCCAGTATATTAATGACGACACCACTGATAACTTGGTTTGCCTTAAACTTAATGCATAGTACAGCGTGAATAACGGCAAAAACCATCCCGCCAAGCATAGCAAATAATAACGCTACGTAAAACAAATCTTGAATATCTGTACCAAAGGCATTTGCGATTAATACAGCTGACAGCGCCCCGATGAATGCCCCAAAACCTTGAAATCCTTCAAGTGCTAAGTTGGTAATACCACTCTTTTCACTGTATATACCGCCAATTGCTATAATAAAAAGAGGCAAAGCAAAGGATAGACCATCAATAAGTACTGTATCCATTATGATTTACTCTCCTTTCGTTCCACTGCTTTTTCATTCATGCGGCTAATTTTATATTTCAGGTATACACCACATGCACTAAATAAAAGGATCAACCCGATGATCACAGAAGAAATCTCTTGTCTAATGCCTGCCTGTGAACTCATATACGTGCTTCCTTGATCAATGATTGATATTAAAGATGATGAAAAAATAACACCAATTGGATGAGAGTTTCCTAATAGGGCTACAGCAATGGAATCAAAGCCGATGTCTGACAATACCTTTGGTTGTATAGAAGCGTAATAACCTAAATAATATGTGACACCGGCAAGTCCAGCCAAACTACCCGATATAACCATTGCCAGGACTGTATTTCTTCCTACATTAATTCCCGCATATTTTGCTGCATTGCGGTTGGAGCCTACCGCTTTAATATCAAATCCAACAACCGTTTTGTCCATGAGGATCTTTATTAAAATAGCGGTAATGATGGCCAAAACAAAGCCTAACGGAATATCCATTTTCAAGGCCCCTATTTCAACATTCGCCAATGTTAATCTTGCTGCTTCAGAAATATATTTAGATTGCCTTGAGACTGGATCAATATAATACATTTGAATAAAAAAGCTAATGACATATTGAGCAATATAATTCAACATAATCGTAGATACGACTTCATTGATGTTAAATTTATATTTGAGCCACCCAACTAATCCTCCCATTAGTCCCCCTGTGACTATACCAATCAGTAAAACAAGCGGCTTTGCGATTACCGCATCCAAGCCACTGTAGCCGACAATAATCGTCGCAAAAAAACCAGAGACGAGCATTTGACCGGCAACCCCAATATTAAATAGACCCGCTCTAAATGCGACAGCAACTGCCAAGCTCGCAAATAAAAGCGGCGTCATCGCGTTCAGCAAACTCATGAAATCAGTCAGCATGCTTTTATAGCCAGCATAAAATGGCTTCGGTAAAATTCCTGCCCCTTGAAATAAGTTGTAGAACGCCTGCAAAGGATTTTTACCCATTAAAAGTATGACAATAGCTGCCGCAATAAAACTTATAATTATGGCGACTAATGGAATGGAGATTGATTGCCACTTCTCATTATTTATTAGCCGAATAAGACTACTACGTAAGTTATTACTCTTTCTATCTTTACTCATGCTTTGCCCCCATCATATATTCACCGACTTCATTGGTCGTTAATGACTCTCTGCTAGCAATCTTTTGAAGTTGGCCATTATAGATAACTCCTATCGTATCTGCTACATTCATAATTTCATCTAGCTCCAATGATATAAGGAGAATCGCTTTTCCACGATCACGTTCCTGAATGATCATCTTATGAATATTTTCGATTGCGCCAATATCTACTCCCCGTGTTGGTTGAACGAAGATCATAAGAGGTGATTGTAATTCGATTTCTCGAGCAATAATGGCTTTTTGCTGATTACCGCCGCTCATCGAACGAACTTGCGTTTTGACGCCTTGTCCGCTTCTAATATCATATTTATCAATCAACTCACTGCCAGATCGCTCGAATTCCTCTTTATTTAGCATCCACTTACTAGAAAAAGGCTCCTTATAATACTGCTTTAATGCTAGGTTAGTAGCTAAATCGAAATCCAAAAATAAGCCAAAGCTTTGTCTATCTTCAGGGATATACGATATACCTGCTTCTGTTCTGCTTCTTATTGTTTCATTCGTGATATCCTTGCCATTAAGATGTATAGTTCCGTTGCTGACTTTTGTTAGTCCAGCTATTGCATCCGCTATTTCAACCTGTCCATTATCTGCAACCCCTGCAATGGCAAAGATTTCACCGCTGCGAATGGTAAAGGATACATCTTTCACTACTTCAAACCCATCTTCATTTTTAACGGTTAGATGCTCTACCTTTAATACTTCCTCTTTAAACTCAGCAGGTAGTTTCTCAGCTTCAAAGTTTACCTCTCTGCCTACCATTAATTGAGCCATATGATTAACCGATGTTGTCTTTACATCCAGGACATCGACTAATCTGCCTTTATTCAATACGGCGCATCGATCGGCCACCTTCTTAATTTCTTCCAGCTTATGTGTAATTAATATGATCGTTTTCCCACCGTCTCGCAGTCCTTTGATTATATCCAGCAAGAATTCAATTTCCTGCGGCGTTAAGACTGCAGTCGGTTCATCAAAAATAAGGATATCCGCTTCACGATAAAGTACCTTAAGAATTTCCACTCGTTGTTGCATGGAAACGTTCAGATCTGCTATTTTTTTTGTAGGATCCACTTCTAAGCCAAAGCTTTTGGACAGTTCTTCAATTTTTCGATTGGCATTTCGAATATCCACATATGGAAAGAGACCTGCAAATTTTCTGATTGGCTCGATTCCCAAAATAATATTCTCTGTAATCGTGTAATCTGATACCAGTTTGAAATGCTGATGGACCATCCCTATATTGAGCTTCGCCGCATGGTTAGGTGAGCTGATATTCACTTTCTCACCCCGGATATAGATTTCGCCTTCATCCGGTTCATACATGCCACCCAGCATACTCATCAACGTTGATTTACCAGCACCATTTTCTCCAAGTAAGGCGAAGATTTCTCCCTTTTTTATGCCGATAGAGACATCATCATTCGCTACTATTCCAGGAAATCGTTTGGTTATATGTTTCATCTCTACAATATAATCAGACATCTTTCTTCTCCTTTATCACATTAAAATAGAAAGGAAAAAATTAGAAGTTCATCCTCCTCCTAATCTATTTAGATTAGAAGGCGACAAACTTCTAAAGATTTATTCCACTATGTTTTTCTAATGAATATTACAATCCCGGGAATTTTTCTGGCGTATGACCATTAAAGTTAGATGCAGGTACGATTTTACCCTCTTTCACTAAATCGTACGCTTCGTTCATTTTCGTAAGAGTATCCTCTGATAATTGATGACGGCCTTCTTCTTTTATAAATCCAGTAGAATCTGTATCTGCATGAAGAACTACGTTTCCACTTTTAAAGCTTCCGTCAACAATGGCATTTAATTGCTTTTCAACGTTCATGCCCATAAATTTAGCTGCAGATGTTAATACAATGTTCTCAGAACCATTTACACCATCATCAAATTGGTCAACATCACAACCAATTACTTTAACATCGCCTTTCGCTTCCTTAACAGCAGTGAACACACCGTTACCTGTGCCACCTGCTGCAACAAAGATTTGGTCTACACCTTTTTTAATCAATGCATTACCAATTACTTTTCCTGTTGCTTCATCACCAAAAGACCCTGCATAGTTACCGCCAACATCCACTCCGTTGACATCAGTTCCTGCATATCCGGATAACTCAACAACCTCAACATTTTTTTCATATGTTTTATTAACAAACTCTACACCCGATTCAAAACCAAATTGATAGTTTACATTTGATGGGTAAGCAATTCCATTTACAACTGCAACTTTATTTGATTTTGTTTCAAGTGCTGCTGCCATTCCGGCAAAAAAGCCACCTTCTTGTTCAGCAAACATCATAGAGTAAATATTATCGAACGTTTTTTGGTCACCTACAGGTGTAGGCTCAGAATCAATTAATATAAATTTCTTATCAGGATTTTCTAAAGCAACACTTGAAACTCCAGCAAACTGGAAGCCAGGTGTTACAATCACATCATAATCTGCCACGATATCAGCAACGGCTTGTACTCCTGCAGCAGGATCGCCCGTTTCTTCTTTAATAGCTTTTACAGTAGCTGTTGGATGGTTTTCGATGAATTTTAAAATACCATTATAGTTATTTTCGTTAAAGTTGCCATCATCAACACCAGTTAGACTTGTTACAATAGCAATTTTTAATCCTTCTCCGTTACTCTCGGATCCTGCTTTATCTTCACTGTTTCCACACGCTGCCATAGCAACAGTCATTAAAGCCATGAATAAGACCATTACTATTTTTTTAGTACTTTGTTTCAAGAAATTATCCTCCTCTATTTTTGTAAACTTATAAAAAACAACTATTTGTACTGGCTCTTGACTCTTATTTATAAAAACGTCAAGCGACAGTAAAAAACCTTGAGGTTATAACCTTAATATTATATCGAAATAGTATTCGTTTTTACTTAACAATAATAACATTAGGAATTTCCAACGTCAACAAAAACCGTACGTTATTACTTAAATATAAATAAATATTCGTGTTATATCTAAAATTGATTTAAAAAACAAGTATATTCAGCAAAAACTTAACAGAAAAGCGAAATATCCAATAAGAGTCATATTATAAAAAAACTTCCTTAATCAAAAGGAAATGATAATTCGACTATATTATGACTACAGCTCCTTCCCTCACTGGGCAAGAAAATCACTTGCTATTGCGATATATCCGGATTCAGTACACGTTTATAAATCCAATACAATAAATATAAAAATATTCGGTCTATTTATTCACAAACAATTAGAATTTTATTATCCTAATATAAAGAAGGGTGACTCAGTTTTTCTTTTGTTGTTCTCGCCTCTCCTGACATCACTTTAATTAATAAATTTTACTAGCTCATCTTTGTTCAAACATACCCATTTAATCAGAGTAGTAGAAACCTTATGAGTAATATATGGGAAACACTAACCATACATTTTGAATCTACAACAGCTCACAAAGGTCCACATGAGAGTTCTTGCTGATTCTGAAGTGAACAGAACCATTACAATCTATTCTTGAGTGCTAGTTCAATATTTTCCTTTCTTTATTTTATTGCTATTATTTTGATCACTTTAACATTGTCATTTCACAAAAAATAACACCGCTCACTTTAATATAAAAACATCTATGAAAGGAAGAACATCATGTCAAAAGTTAAATTATTTATTATTGGAGTAGCTTCTACAGCAATTCTTCTAGGGGTATTTTTTCTAGGGAAAGTGTTTTTCGGAGACTCTGAAACAAAAGAAACAATTATCGCCCCACTAGGAATAGAAATCTATAACATTACCGAATTAGAGATTGGAGCTATACAAGATATCATTAAAGAGACTTACATAGCAGGACATCCCGTAACAGCTACTTTTAAACCTGTTGATAAACAAGGGAACTTTTTCTATAACGAGGTTTTGGGAATGGAAAAGGTAGTTGAACTGAAATATAAAGCATTAGTTAGATGGGGTTATAGAGGTGAGATTGACAAGAAAACCGTCAAATACAATAAAAAAGAGCAGACACTGACAATTAAAGAGCCACAACTAACTGCATTTTACGCAAAAGAATTGGTTGAATCCGATGAAAATTTAGGATGGGCACAGTCTATACTCTCTCCGACATCATATGACGATGCAAAAATATATGATGAACAAGCAAACACAATTATCGAACAGACAATTAGAGATCATATTGAAACGGGTAGAGAAAAGGTACAAGACCATTTAACAGACGAAATAAACAAGCTAATCGAAAATAAAACAATCAAAGTTCCCATCAAAGATATCGATTTTGAAGAATCAGAAGAAGAGTTAAATTTAGTTAACGAAGAGATAAAGGATCTTGAAATTAATCAAGAAGAATCAAAGGAATAAACTGAAGCAAAAAAAGAAAAAGTAAACATAAATAGACAGTGTCCCTTTAGAAGGCTACTGCCTAATTTCAATACTGGATTTGCTCTTCAAGTACGAATAGAAAATAAAAGATATACAAACCCTGAGATGTTCAACACCCTGCTAACTATATAATGCTAGCAGGGTGTTGTTTTTTAAAGAGCATCTTCCAATTCCTCTTCAGTGTACCCAAACATATAATCTTCATCTTTCCCGTGCGAAGCCCATATCTCTGCAGCTTCGTAAACACTTAAAGATTCATCAAATTCTTCAGATTCATCAATTTCATCAGGTTCTTTAGATTCATCATTAAGTAAACTATAAGGAATAACTCTGTGGTCACGTTCAAAAATTGACATTGCTTTTCCTCCCTTATATTTATAAAGCAGTCTACTCAAAATACCCTAAGCTAATTGTACTTAATTGTCATAATTTCTAAAATCATCCTCAGATTCATAGATTGAATCCGAAGAAATGCTATTCTTATGACCGCACTCTGTACATTTCCAAACATAGTGGTGGTCATCAAAACCCGGCTGTTCGCTCAGGCAAGTATTGCAGCGATCGCAAAACCACACGATACCCGGGAATCTCTCCTGCATAATTTCACCTCCTTGTTCTGAATTTGCGCCAAGTAATTAATATGCTCCTAATGCCATCTGGTGGAATGGCATGGCGTATTGAACACGTATGAATTAAGCTAATATATTATATAATTATAGTAATATTATTCTGAATATTTGGTCAAACAATTTCTACAATGACATACATCATCCTTTCCCTGTTCATTAGCTATATTAAAAACAGGTGTGAATCCTACTAAGCTTCGATAAAGGTATTATGTGAGTATATAAAAAAGAGGAAGTCAAAAATTGTAACTCTCCTTTTTTATAAGGTAAAATAAATATAGAACATACTGATATATTTTTTTGCGAAAGCAAAGGGTTATCGAAAGAAAAATTATATAGGGACAGGAGGGGTAGAACATGCAACAGAAAAAGAAGAAAATTCATTTTGCTTGGTGGGTATTGTTTGGGTTAGCCATTATGATGGGTGTTGCACGTGGTGGTATAAATAATGCTGCCAGTTTATTTTTAACACCTGTGTCAGAAGATTTAGGCGTTGGTATGGGACAACTTACCCTATACTTGAGTGTCTCATCCATTGCGATGATGGTATTCTTACCGTTTGCCGGAAAAATAATGGGTAAATACGATATTCGTATGGTATTGATTGTATCCATTCTATTACAAGGCGGTGCATTTGCGTTATTTGGTATGATGAACTCGGTATGGGGATGGTATTTATTAGCAATCCCACTGTCTGTCGGTAGTGTTCTTGTGACACAATTGGCAGGTCCCGTTCTTATAAACCAATGGTTTAAAAAACGAAACGGACTAGCCCTTGGTATTATGATGGCAGCGAGTGGAATGTTTGGGGCGGTCATACAACCGTATGTAGGAACGTTAATTGCCTCACAAGGTTGGAGAACTTCTTACATCATCGTTGGGATTGCGGCGATTATCATTGTAATACCAGTGGTTTTACTGTTCATACGTATGTCACCACTACAAAAAGGTCTATTACCTTATGGCTTGGACAAGGCAGAAGCTAACGATTCGAAACAAGACGCACAAACGTTAGAAAACAAAGGTGTCACAGCCGCAGTGGCGAAAAAGTCATTGGCCTTTTATGCACTATTATTCTTTTTATTCTTAATTACCGCGGTTGCAAGTTTTGCTCAATTTATTGCCCCTTACGCACAAAGCATTGGGTATGATGTCCAGTTTGCCGGAAATGTCATGGGTGTGTTCATGTTTGGTGTTTTAGTTGGATCCTTGGTATTCGGTTTCTTGACCGACAAAATGGGTGCAAAGAAAACCACCTTTTTCTCCATGTTCGTTGGATTGATTTCCGTTTTCTTATTAATCTTCTTACCAGACAATCCAATGGTATTTTCAGTGGCAATCGGACTATTTGGATTTGTTTCTTCATCTGTTGGAACGCTAGGACCGTTATTGACTACCTCTATCTTCGGCACGAAAGAATATGGTGCCATTTATGGAACGGCAGCATTAGGATTAGCATTAGCAGGTATTACGGCGCTCCCTGCTTATGGGTTTGTATTTGATGCAACGGGCAGCTATCTATACGTGTTATATGCTGTTGCAGGGATGATTCTGTTAAGTGTCTTGTTAATCATCATTGCGTTCAAAGGGAAAGAAAAATTAGAAAAAGCAGGTCAATGGAATTAAACGATATAGTTAAGAAGTAAGCGAAATCACATCCGTGGTTTCGCTTTTTTAATACCCTCCTTTTTCACTTGTCTATTAGCAGTTTGCTTTAAACGCAAAGGGGACGTTTTCTTTAGAGCAATGAAAATGGAAATATTCCCGAATAGAAATCAGCAAAGGGGAGCTAAGAATGAGAGTAGATATAAATACATAGAAAAATATAGCTTGCTTTTATGGGTCTGTATTGGACTTGAAAGGCGAAAGAATTATGAGGATACGACTACCAAATTTTTTAAATAGTATTACCGATTGAAATCATTAAGAAAATTTACTACTGCTATATATTGAAAAAGAACAGTACTTAAATCTAATTACAGGGAAAAGAAAAAAGCAGCGCCAAAGGGCAACTGCCTTATTTCAATACTAATTTTGCTACGCTTTCCACGTGTGTGGAGTGTATGTGACAACACAAGGGATGTTGGTGGGTTTATCAATATTCTTTAAAATTTATGCGAGTTTTATTTCAATACAGAAGAAAAATATACCTAAGAACCAATTTAGTTATGTTTTGTTATATGTGCTCGATTTAGAATTATAAGTTAAACAATTACCAAAAAAATCCACTGATTACTGGTCAATCCATTACACAAAACAAAAAACTGTGAAAACCATTAGTTTTGCGTTATTAATTTATTATTTTTTTTACTATTTCTGAAAAGTCTCCACAAACCTCTGCTATCTCATTTTCCACATCATATATATTAGTTAAAGCATTTGTATGACCAATTTGATTCCTCAACCAGGTATACTTGGTTTCATTATGACCTATCCATTTTGGATTTGTAGTAGGCCTCATTTCGACCAAGGGCTCCTCATTAATTATTAATTGATCTACCCCTGGTTGCTTTGGCTCAATTGTCAATAATATTCCGTATAAAAACATAAATCGTGAAGTAGTGTCATCCGTTCTCATAGCAGATCTGAACAAACGATGAGTATAATTATTCCTCAAATCCAATAATAGCGTATTATCAACCAATCCTACTTCTAAATCTCTTGTAATATTTGCAGGTACATCAACTGTTTCAACATTTTGTAAGGTAATGCTATTCATTGCAACTATTCCCATACCATTTATACTGTAGGTTCCACGCCTTGGTATACCAAATCTTCCTTTAACTTTAGTAAATAACACGTTAATTACATCTTGTACTAATTCTTGGGTAATCCTAAAAGCATCCTCAGCACTTTTTATATTTGATGCTAGAACAAATTTTATATTCATTTCACCCTTTACTTGGTTCTGTATATCTACCAAATTTATAATAATATTCTTTACTATCCCCTCGCTATAATCAAGACTTATTGAAAAAGGTCCTATTCCTTCTACTTCTAGTTTGTAATTAATATAATTCATTCCAATCTTTCCTTTCCATTACTACTGATATATTTAAAACCAAATCAATTATTTATTTCACTTTTACTATTTTTGTTCGTTCTATTTCAGATAAAAGTGTACGAGTGCCATATAAAAATATTACCGATTCTTTAGAGTATTCCAAAATATTTAAAGGAAAAATTGGTTTTAGTCAGTTGTAGCAGCTACTTCTTTCATTGCAGTCCTAATTTCTTTTTCACCATCTCTATTTCGTTTTACAACTTGATTATCAGATATAATAGGCTTATTATAGAGTTCGCCCATCATCATATTAAAATGAGCGATATGTCCTTGCGTTTCAAAGATTTTTTTAAAGACTTCGAAGTACCTATCCATTACATCTTCACTTGATTCAACATACAGATCATCGTTAATAAAATGCGAACCATCATTTATCCAGGAAATCAATGACCTGCATCTAATTTTATCTTCATATTCAAATTTCTCCTCTAAACTATCAAGATCTATATTACCCAAAAACTTAAAATAGTTCTCGAGGATTCTACGCATAACATTTTGAATAGATGCAAGACTTTGTTTATCCCTACTTTTTAATTCTTTCCACAAAAGCTCATACGAAGTCTTGATTGGATTTTCATCATATTGAATAATGCACGATTGGTTATCTTTCTTTTTTACTATCCAATAACCACCTTCCCCATAAGTCTTCTTCCCTTGTTTAAAGGTCACTTCTTTATGAAAATATATATTATGTGTTAGTAAAAAGAGTTGCTTAATATTCTTTTTATTCTCTTTTATATCAAACATTATTTGCCTAACTAAACTACTTACCATAAAGAGGACATTACTATCTAAACTGGATATTGGATCATCTATAACTACTACCTTCTCTGTAACAATCTCTTCTTTGCTATTGCTTCCTTTTAGTAGTTGATAAAAATATAGAAAAGTGATAAATGTCTTTTCACCTTCACTTAGAGTTTCTTTTGCATCTTCACCGTTATCCCTTATAATTTTATAGTTCCCTTTTTTGGCGGCAGTGGCTAATTTGAAATTTTTAAACCCAAAGGATTCAAGTAAAATATTAATTTCACTAACTGAATGCTCTACACTGGTAGACTTTTCTTGAAGTTCAATCAAATCCTTTTCAAATCTATGTCTAAAAATCTGTTTTTCTTGTCGACTTTTCTTAATACTTTCTATCGCTTTTTCTACTCCTATTTTTTTGTTATTAAAAGAAGTAAAATGTTTTTTATTCTTTTCTGCAATATACCTCCACATATCTTTAATCAAGTTTGCTTTTTCTACTTTAACATTGTCTATTAAGTTGTTATATTCTATGATATCTGTATTTGCCTTCAAGATTTCAGAATTAACCTCATTTATAAAAGGTGCAATCGCTACAATTTCTATACTTCTACTCGGTTCTTTTTTCTTTTTATCTATAAGAAGAACATTTTCATTAAATTTAGATTTGATTAAGTTTATGATTTCTTGTAGCTTTTCTACATTTAAATATCCGCTCTTAGAACTTGTAAGTAGTTCAATGTTATCAATAACAGCAAGAACTTGATTTATATAACTACTTGAAGATTGATTCAATAATTCTATATGCTTTATATAAGTTTTATCAAAGTAACTTTTCAACTTATTTTCAAATTCATATGGGAGTGTTTGTTGGCAGAATGGACATTGTTCTTTGCTGTTTTTTATGTATAAAAACCCCTGTTGTACCCAGTCGCTAATGTTTAGCTTTATAATTAAATCAGCTATATCTACATCTTCTTTACCAATGATTTTTTGTTTAAAGATAAAATTATCTTCTATAGATTTTTCAAAAATAATTTTGTTATAAACGTCTAATTTTTCGACTGGTCGATCGTAAATAGCCTCCTTTTTTAATTTGATTTCTTCCAGTGTTTTTAGTTCTCTACTAACATTACTCTCATCTATACATTTACTCATAAATCTATCTTTAGAATTCCTATATCCCTCAATTAAGTCCTTAAAATCCTCATCTACCTCTTTCTTTATATCCCAGCATAGTTCTTTAAATTTATCAATTAAACCTTGCTTCTCTTTAGACTTTATATCCAATGTTTCATCTAATTTTTCTATATCCTCATCGTGTTTTATGATTTTTTCCTTTAGAGAATCTATTTGAGCTTGAAGTTCAACTGACTCCCTACCTAAAGTAAAAATACCTTTAATAACTTTATCCTGTTGGAAATTTTCATTTACAAAATTCCTGTTATAAACATAAGTTGGTATCCTTCTATTTTTCCACTCTATTAAACAGTTTGGAAAATGACTTTCATTTCTTAAAACTTCCGAAATTGTTGTTTTTCCAGACCCGTTATTACCGTAAATAAAATTAATCTTTTTTAATTTTGCCAAGACTGCTCCTTCATCATTATAGGTAGCAACATTCTTAAGTATAATCTTATCTATCATTCTGCTCCCCCTTAATTTTTGGGATTAAAAAGAGATACACTCTAAAAATAAACAAATATTTACATTTATCTCCTTGTGTAAATTATACCAAATTTTTGAAATTAACGGATATTCAACTGTGATTTAAGTAATTAATTATTTGTATTATTAACAATCAAGTAATTGCCAACTGATAGTCTTTCAAATACCCTTCCATTGATTAATATAGATAAAATGGTGTTCATTAAAATAGATTGGCAGGCGTAGAAGATAGTTTTTATTCCCACTAAACTCACCATATTAGTTAATAGTAATTTTTTATACTCAATTTCTCATATTTTGCAGATTTATGCGTTTTCTGGTTAAAGAAATACCGTGAGAGGGTAAAGCATTAAGTATATAAATGGTGTATATAGGTTAATTTGGTTTAATTTTACAAAGAGGAGTGAGGAGATTATGATTCAATTTGATGATAACGATTTTGAAAAGAGCTATGAAGAAGAGATAAACAATATTAATGAACAACTTGAAAAAGAAATTTTATTTGCAATGGTTGGTGATGTTAATGCAGGTAAGTCATCAACAATTAATCGCCTAATTGGAGAAGAAGTGGCTTCAGTTGGGCCAAAACCCGGAGAAACTACCGTCGTAAAGAAATATAATTATAAAGATAAAATTATATTCGCTGATACACCTGGATTAGACGATATAAACAGTAAAAACTCTGAGGAAACACTTAAGTTTTATAAAGAAGCAGATGTTATTCTTTTCTTCCTTAATGCGGCAGGAACAGTATTTTCAGAGGGTGAAAGACAATCATATACAAATATAAAAAAATTCAATAAGAAGATCATCTTTGTCTTAAATAAAATTGACGCAGCTGATGATATTCCAAGTCTTGTTAAATATGTACAACAAGCTACAAGTAATGATTTTAAGGTTACTCCAATATCATCAAGAACGGGCGAAAATATTGATATGCTTAGAAATGATATCCTCGATATTCTAAAGGAGGAAAAAAAAGATATTTTATTCGCAAGACATATTAAGGAAAAGTCTTCGACAGCAAACAAGTGGATTTTAGCTGCTGCAACATCAGCCGGTGTCGTAGGTGCTGCGCCACTCCCAGGCTCTGATTTTATTCCCCTAACTGGTATTCAAGTCAGCTTGATGGTCAGATTGGCAACTTTATATGAAAAACCATTAACAAGGGACAGAGCTAAGGAATTGGCAATCTCGTCTTTGACTGGAAACTTGGGAAAGAGTCTCTTTAGGCAGGCAATAAAAGTTATACCTGGAGCGGGGTCGCTTGTCGGTGCTGGAGTTGCTGGAAGTATGACTTTATCGTTGGGTTACGGTATTAAGTATGCTTATGAACATAATATTGAACTAGATGCGGAAGTATTAAGAAATCTATCTAAAATGTTTTTTAAAAAAAATGAATAATTTTGAGGGAAACTAAGGGCCTATTCTGGTCCTTTATATATTCTTATAACAAAGGAGGTCTATAATGATAAATATTAATTCGCTATTAGCATATTACAACGAACATCCCGACTATAAAGTAAAAGTTGTTAAAGGCACTGATTTTAACATTGAGTATCTGAAATCAGTGAATTCTAGAAAAAACGTACTTGCCGAGCTTTACTCTAAAACAGGAAGATTTTATTTGAACAAAGACGGAGATTGGGTAAACATAAATAAGCTTTCTGATATACAAACTGATTCTGATGTAATTGCCTGGATAGAAAAAGACTCAAAAACACTAAGTGATAATTAAGCCTATTTATATACCTAAAAAGAGATAGTTTCTCTTATCACAAAGAAATTGTCTCTTTAATAGTTTAAAACTCCTCAACATTACGACGTATTCACTACAACCTCGTAATCCTTCAAAGAACAAGAAAAGGCAACAACCACAAAGGTTAGTTGCCTTCTTTTAAAATGAGTTGCGAGACACACTCTACGTGTGTGGACTGTATGTGGCAACATACGGGATGTTGGTGGGTTTACCAGCATTACATATATATATATATATATATATATATATATATATATATATATCATTGAGATATGAGAAAACGAAAAGCAGAAGATATCATTAGTAATATTACTATGGTACCTGTAGATAGAACCCTCTTTTTTAAAGAGTCCTAAAAGCAGGTACCATATAAGATCAGATTTTCCTTTCTCTTATTATTTCTTAACTGTTACTGTTTTCGATTTACTTTGGTTCCCCGCTGAGTCTTTAACATAGATTGTTAATTTAGCCCCATTCTTTTGCTTCTTGATACTCACACTATAACTGCCTTTTGCATTTACTTTTGCTGTACCAAGCTTCGTTTTTCCGTTGTAAACATAAACAGTCGCATTTTTTTCAGCTGTGCCTGTTACTTTTGTGGTTGTTGTCTTCACCGTTTTAACAGTTGGTATGCTGGTGCTGTTTTATCCAATACCTTTGTTCACTTTGTTGTTGCATTCTTCGCTGCATCTGTTGAGACTACCTTTACAACGACTCCTGCTTTTTGCTTGCTGATTTTGAAAGAAAACTTACCTTTCGAATCGGCCTTTACGGTTGTCTTTCTACAATAGCTTCCTTTGTTCTTGTTGAACCATTAGTGAATGCTTTTCCATTTAAAGTAGCTATCCCTTCGTCAAATGTAATCGTAACATCTTTATTATAATTAGCTTGGTCTTTAACACCTGTTACCACTGGCGCTGTCTTATCTATTGTAAATGAAACTGTTGTTGAGTTGCCCGCAGCGTCTTTTACAACTAATTTATATGAACCTTCTTCGCTCACCGTTGAACCACTTTTAAATTCATTGCCATTTAAAGTAGCTGTTCCTTCGTCAAATGTAATCGTAACATCCTTATTATAATTTGCTTGGTCTTTGACCCCTTGTACAACTGGCGCTGTCTTATCTATTGTAAATGAAACCGTTGTTGAGTTGCCCGCAGCGTCTTTCACAACTAATTCATACGTTCCATTGTCACTTACCGTTGTACCGCTAGTGAATGCTTTACCATTTAAAGTGGCTGTTCCTTCGTTGAAGGTAACCTTTACGTCTTTATTATAGATTTCTTGATCTTTAACTCCTGTTACGATTGGTGCTGTTTTATCAATTGTAAATGAAACTGTTGTTGAGTTTCCGGCACCGTCTGTTACCACCAGTTGATAGTTTCCATCCTTACTTACTGTAGTTCCATTTTCGAAGGGTACACCGTTTAATACAGCTGTACCTTCGTTAAAAGTAACTTGTACGTCATTATTGTAAGTCTCCTGATTTACAACCCCTCCTACAGCTGGTGGGGTCGTGTCTTTGACTGTTACTTTTGTAGGTTCACTCTCATTACCGGCAGTGTCTTTCGCTGTTACAGAAAGTACAGTGCCTGCTTCTTGTTTGGGGATTGGAATTTCAAATTCTGCCCCCCCCAAATCCTTTTCCTATACTTATAGTTTCATCTTCATCTTTAACAAAAATCTCAACACCATATGGATCCATAGCACTGGTAGCGCCCTTAACACTTTCAGATTGGTCTGTCACTTCGTACACTATTGGAGCCTCTGGTGGCCTTGTATCTTCGTTTACCGTAAAGGATACGTAGTAATCACTGCCCTCCATAGGGTAAGAAATGTGAGTATAATTTCCTGCATTGTCGTAAATACGAATATAGTAAACTTCCCATTTACCTGTTACCATATAATGATTTACATTAAGGCGTCCTTCATATTTATCTGTATCTGGATTATATATTAGATTAACAGTTTCTCGAGTATAGGAACTATTGCCAAATTCCGATTTGAATACAACTTTACTTTGTTGATAAAAACTAGTTGAAATACCCGATTCATCCTCAGCCTCGACTTGAACTAGGATGGTGTCCTCTGGTTGCACTTCTGTTTTATCTATAGTGAGACTTTTTACAGTTGGCAACGTAACATCAGAAATGGCAGCAACCGCATCTCCCACACCAGTGTTTAAAACCAGTGATAAAGTTAATAAAAATGCTAGAATACCGCTAAGATACTTCATTCTTATTACCTCCAATAAACTTATGTATAATATTTCACATAAAAGTATATCTCCAAAGTATTTTTAGTCAACGGAAAAAAGAATTTTTGATAAAACTTTCAAAAAAATAGTTATATTAAGATAAGCAACTGCTCCATTTTAGGAAAGAAGTTAAACTATTTTAGCTAACCTTACTATAATTAAATGGCGACTCCACTTTTGGTGTTATGCGTTTACTAATCACAATTAGTGAGTGTGTTACACATTCAATTGCACTGATTAAGGAAACATAAAAAGGCAGCGCCATAAAATGAACTGCCTTATTTTAAAATGAGTTGCGAGACACACTCCACGTGCGTACACAAGAGATGTTGGTGGGTTTATCAACATCTTTAACTGTTTTCGTAAGGATTGTTGCTTTTGTCTAATATTAATTCGAGATATGAAACAGGTATCTTCAGAAAGAAAGTAGGTATACTTGTTCTTCAACAAACGCCCGTTTGTGTAATAACTCATAATAGAAATGTTGCCCTTTATAAAATTAGGTTTATCTCTCTGTATACGTTTATTTTGAATAAACCAGTCCTATGCATTTATCTGATCTATCAGCAGCTTTAAAAAAGGGACCGACACAAAGATGATTCATTTCCTTCTTGATAAATATGGAATCCAGCATATTAAAGGAGATGCTGATCCTGATTCAGTTGGTTTTTGGGAAAGGTTTCATCTAATCTGGGATGATGACAGTTTCGAAATTGTTCTTTAATTTTAAAAAAGGAGTAGCAAAGCTACCCCTTTTCTTTATTTATTTTGAGTATTTATTCTTTTAAGGCTTACCAAGTCCATTCCCCTATTTGTCTTACATATTCGTAGGTCTTTCCACCTTCTGGTCCTGCAGTTACAACGAATTTACCTCCATTTATAATGGGTTTTGCTTCCTCGTTGCTTATATCAAACACGATATACAATTCTTCGGTAGGTTGGAGAATCGTTTTCACATTAAGCTTTTCCAATTGTTCTTTTGAATATGATTGAACCACTCCACCGCCTACATTGTATAATTCAACTTTTTCAATAACCACTGGTATGCTTTCATAATTAAAGAAATTGAAATCAACTGAATTCTCATTATAACCATATGCATCGAATCGGAGATCCAGTTTGTTTGTCACTTCAATTTCCAAACTTCCTGAAACTCCATCTTTGCTTGTTGCTGTGAATGTTACCAATCCTTCATTTATCGTAGTTACAATACCATTTTGATCAATTGTAGCTATTGATTCGTCAGAAGAAGCCCAAGTTACATCTTTCACACTAGCATAATCCGGATATACCCCCGCATATAGTTCAAAAGTTTTCCCAGTTTCAACCGGTAATTTAGAGAGACTGGTGTCGATGGTAATGTTATCGACAGGTACATACTTTACAGAAACGGTACGATATTCTTCGGTTGTGTTCCCCGCTTTGTCGGTGACTCTATACGTAATGGTGTATTCTCCTGCCTTAGAAGTGTCAACATTGTCAGTGTAACACTCAATTTTCTTAGTTAACTCTCCGTCAACATTATCCGATGCCCATACTCCTTCATATAAATCCGGCAAGTCATAACCTTGATTAACTGTTAACTCTGTTAGTCCCTCGATAACTGGTGGAACATTATCAATGACCGTTACTTTACGACTTACTTTAGATGATGGGTCATATCCTTTTTCTTTTGGAAGACTGTAGTAAATATACTGGGTACCTGCAACATTATCTTCTACACAATTTTCAACATTGATATATGAAGTTATTTCTTCCCTTGTTCCTTTATCAATAGCGCTTACCCCATCTAAAGTGTCAATCTCTTCCCCGATATTGATTGTCATTTCGCTAATACCGGAAAATTCAGCTTCCCTGTAGGTTAGAAGAACATTACGACGGTTAATAGTTTTATTTCCTGCTTCATCTGTCACTGTATAGGTGAATTCGTAGTAACCTCCAGCCGACAAGTTAGTTGTGTCAATCTTTCCTTCTACGGTAATTTTAGATGTTAAGTCTCCATCGTGATGGTCATACGCACCTACATCTTTCAACGGGTCAAACTCATCAAAATAATGGACCGCTGTGTCCTCTACACCAAATAAGGCAGGAGGAGCTTTATCCACTACTGTCACTTGGCGTTCCGCTTTCGTAATGTTTCCTGAATTATCTTCAACTGTATAAGTCAACGTATAAGTACCAACCTTATTTACATTCACTTCCCCCTCAACCTTGATATTGTCTGTTAAATCCCCATCTACTTTGTCATTCGCTTGAACTTGGTATAGGGGATTAAAAGTTTCTACTACCGCTTCTATGGTTATGTCATTGAGCCCTTCTCCAGACAAAGTAGGAGCGACTTTATCAACAACTTTAACTGTACGAGTTACGGTAGTTTTATTGCCTGTCTTATCTTTAACGGCATAAGTAAGTTTGTATGTTCCAACTTTGTATCGGTCCACGCTACCGTTAATCGTCATTTTATTAGTAATCGTACCATCTAGGTTATCTGTGGCCTTTACGCCTTTTTTAGGGTCAAAGGAATCGCCATAATTAATTGTCGTATTGCTAGCACCAGTAATTTTCGGTTTGGTAGTGTCCTTTATGACTTTTATTGTACGGGTAACTGTTGTTGTATTCTTTGTCTTATCCTGTACAGAATATTTCAGTTTATAGGTACCAACTTCATTCATATACACTTTTCCACTGATCTTTATTTTACTCGTGATATTACCGTCAAGATTATCCGTAGCCTTTACCCCTGTTTTTGGGTTAAAGGAATATCCCATATAAACAGTTTTATTCGATGCACCAGTAATTTTCGGTTTAGTTGTGTCCTTTTTTACTGTGATTGTTCGAGTGACTGTTCTTTTATTGCCGGTTTTATCGAAAACAGTATATTTTATTTTGTATTTTCCGACTTTTTTGGTGTTTACTTTTCCGCTTATTTTAATTTTAGAAGTTATGTTACCATCCACATTATCTGTAGCCTTCACGCCTGTTTTTGGATTGAAAGAATAGCCCATATAAACGGTTTTGCTGGATGCTCCGGTAATCTTCGGTTTAGTTGTGTCCTTTTTTACTGTAATCATTCGAGTAACTGTTGTTTTGTTGCCGGTTTTATCGGAAACAGTGTATTTAATTTTGTACTTTCCGACTTTTTTGGTGTTTACTTTTCCGCTCACTTTGATTTTGGAAGTAAGGTTACCATCTAAGTTGTCTGTAGCTTTTACTCCTGTTTTAGTATTGAAGGAATAACCTTTGTATACGGTCTTATTGGAGGCTCCCGTAATTTTTGGTTTGGTTGTATCTTTCTTAACCGTTACAACACGCTTTACTGTACAGGTGTTATTGTCGCTATCTGTTACTTTGTATGTAAGCGTGTATTTACCCACTTTTTTTAAATTTACTTTCCCAGAAATTTGGATGAGGTCTGTGATGTTACCATCCACATTATCTTTTGCCTTTACCCCTTTTCTTGGATTGAATGAGTGGTATAGGTAAGCAGTAGTATTGGTGGCTCCCGTAATGGTAGGTTTGGTTTTATCGGTTGCCGCGTTCACAAAACCAGGTGTCAAAAAGCTAAGAATTAATACTAAGCTGGCTAATACTATGAAGCACCTTTTCTTTCGCATTTTTTACACTCCCTTTTCTAAGTTAGCAAACAACATCCATACTTAAAAACATCGATATGAACGGTTGTCTCGCTTTCTTTTATTATATCACCATATTATTTGGAGCGCTTTCTTCAACTAACCACTCTAATACTACTTGGTATTAACAATCCACTATCAAATAGAACACTCATCTAACTCTTTAGCAGCACAAGAAAAGACCGTCAATATGACAGCCTTGATCACTTGGTATTGAACCTGTTTGTTGAATAAGGAGCAATTTTTCTTAAGCTTTTGTATTTGTCATCATAAAAGAGATAGGAGCAATGATAAAGTTATTTTCTCATTGTTTCAGAATCACTCTATTACTCTCCTAATCTAGATGAGAACTATCTTCCTCTACTAGACGCGGATCCATCTTCTAATCGTGTAGATATGTTTGGACTATACAGGAAATATTAGTATCTAATACTCCCCTAGTTTACGGAAAATAACAAACCATATTTTTTCTAATTCAAATGTATTCTCTCCTACTTCCGCACACCTGCCCCGTTTCTACAATAAGGAATTCAACACAAAAAGGCATTAATCCTCCTTGGATCAACGCCCCTTTTACTTTAAGTACATTCCTTCACAATTTGTATTGATCATCACAATATTCTTATTCATAACTGGTGAAAACAAAATTCTTATTAGTTTAAAACTCACTTAGAGTTTTCCAAATAAAAAAGGGATAGTGCAACTGTCCCTCAAAGAAAACGAATATTCACTTAGAAGTCACCCCTTGGATAAGAGAATTTTTGTAATGTCATTTCTCCTTTGTATATAACAAAGCTATAAACATTAAAATTTTTATCATCAATCTTCTATATCTCTATCCAAAGTAGAACTCAAAGCCCTATATAATTTCCATCCAAGTAAGTTTAGCTTGATGGGCTAGAAACCGATGTGGATGTAGGCATCGTTTTCTTCCATTGATGCAAGTTAGGATAAGTCAGTTCCTTCGCAATCACGGTCTATGATAACAAGGTTTTTGTCCTTATTAGCATCCCTTAGAATCTCGTTAATTAATCCGCCTTCTAGAATTGCTACATAGTTCATTTTTCACTTCTCCTTTTAATTTTTTATGAGTCTACCACGACTTAAACAGGAAAAATTAAAAATGAGAAAACAGTTCTTGTAGCGTATTTTACAGATTTACAAAAGGAAAAACCTCTGCCTAAGCAGAGGTAGAATTATTTTTATTGAGGGTACGGTGATGGTAAATAAGAATAGTAATTCTCGATAAGTTCATCACATCGCGCTACTGTCGAGTTATATAAATCTAAATAATACAGCACCTTCCCTATTAGTCCGTCATCCTCAGAGTTGAGCACTTTTTGGGCCGAAGCCTCTTTTTCTTTAATCCATTCTTTCTGCTCTGCTTTCAAGGTTTCAAACTCGGATGCTTCTAGCTTTTCGCTTAGAATATTCCAGACTCCATTTAATGCAGAATCACTTAATATATAAGATGCTTTCTCAAATGGATAACGTTTTAGCCAATCTTCGTGATCGACATCATAGGAACCTAAGTTTAAAAAGTATTCATATATATAATATGTTACTCCTAATTGGTAAAAAGGATTTGTTCCTGGAGTGGTTCCATCTTCAGTTTTATAGCCCCACACAAGTTCATCAGCTTTTGCATCTAACTTTTTGTAATCAACGTTTTCATAAGAAACTTCTTCTTTTACTCCTTCCTCTTCTTTTAATTCTGGATGCTCTTCTGTGAATTCTGTTGTATTTGGATTAAATGTTAATGTAGCGTCACTACCTAATGAGAATACAAAAACTGTTCCTTTTTCAGTTTGTTTTTCTTCTCTAAAAGTGATATCTGAATACCCAAGATATGTCTCTAATAGTTGTTGTGATTCCTCTATGGTTAAACCTAAATTTGTAATGGTTTCTCCTGTCCAACCTTTTAGAATCCATTTGTCATCGATATAGTCAAAGGTAATTGTAAAAATAACACCGCTGTTTATTAAATTTTCGGGTGCGAATGACGTTGCTACTAGTCTTTGTTCTTCTTGCTTAATATCTAGTCTGAGTTCAGTCATTAATCCATAAGGGAAATAACGAATATCAGTGCCTTCGTAATATCTATTATCCAGCATATTTTTAATTTGTGTGTCCACAAATTCTTCGCTAGTTACATCTTTCAACTTTTCTTTAAATACATTTAGATCAGCTTCTGCGCTTGAATCCCAATTGTTTTCATCCCAAGCTTTATCTAAAGCAGATTCAATCTTTTCTATAGTTGAGCTAATTAACTTTGTGACTTCTTCCTTGTTCATAGAAGGGGCTTTTGTTTCTTCCCTAGTTTCTTTCTTTTCTGCTGGTACTTCTTTTGTCGTCTCTTCTTTTTTTACTTCCGTCTTTGTTTCTGCTTCTACTTTTTCTTCAATTTTACTTTCTTGGCATCCTGCCAACATTAATGCTGCTAGCACACAAATTATTAATGCTGTTTTTTTCATCATTGTCTCCTAGTTGTTTGAATCTTGGTAATACCCATACATATTACTAAAAATTAAAAATCGCTTACAATGATTTGTTGGATTTAACGATAGAAACAAAATACCCCAAAACACTGTAACATTTTCATTGTTCACTAACCTGACCCTTTTCTACAATAAAGAATTCAACAAAAAGGCATTAATCCTCCTTGGACCAATGCCCCTTTAGCTGGAGATAATCCTTTGGCTTCTTCCTATCCTTCATCCTTGTTTCTTAGAAACTCTCTAATATTCTCCTTTAATATGGCACAAAGGTTTTCATACAATAAAATATCTATTGCAGATGCTGAAACGTATACCTGTCATTTGTTAGAGCCACTATATAGATAAGTTGCTATTTCATTCTTGCGCAAAATTTTATTGATAGTAACAAATGGTATCACATCAAACCGTCTTTATCTATCAATAGAATAAGCCCCCTATATAAAACCCATTTAAGTGCACGTACATAAAAACTGCAGACAATAGCCTAAAATAATTGGTTTTTGTCTGCAGTTTGATACTTGGCAATATCTAAGTGCTTCTTTTGTGTTATTTACATATCTAATTGGTTTAAAAAATCTATTTCAGTTTATATAACTTTATTTTTCTTTAACAAATGAGACAGTCGTCCGGGCACTCTCTCTTTGGCCGGATTTAGTAATCGTGATATAGACCTTTCCAGCTTTTTTTCCTAGTTGTTTAACGGATAAAGTTTTAGACGATCCAGTTGAAGTTCCTCTAACAATAGCTTTTCCTCCGCTTCTGGATTTGTATACCTTAATAGTATCTCCCTTAGAAATATTCCTGACTGTTATTTTATCTGATTTCCCCTTATTATTGGTTATCTTGACTTTGGATGCCTTTAAAGCATCTGAAACCTCACCTGCATAAGATACTTTGGTTCTATAACTCTCTCCTTGACCAGACTTAGTTACTGTTAAATAAGCGTTGCTAGCTTTTTTTCCTATTTGTGCTACGTTTATTTTAACTGAAGTTCCTTTTGATGTAGCACTTGCTAGTTGTTTACCTTTGCTATTATATACTCTAATTACATCGCCCTTCACAATCTTACTGACATTGATAACATCTGACTTTCCTTTGTTATTTGTTATCTTAATTTGAGAAGCTTTCAAAGTATTTGTTTTAATTCTCACTTTAAATTGATAAGGAACATCTGTTGCATTATAGTCATTTTCAATAGCCAAGTAATATGTCCCTTTAGATAATTTTGTTGAAATAGTGGAAGTATTATTACTGTTGTGATCAGTGACTAACTTCTTAACTGTATTTCCTTTGCTATTTAAAATACTAGCTTTCCATCTAGTGCCTGCTTTTTGTTTAAATAGTAAATCCACAGTTGAAGTTTGAGATGTTGTAAATTTATAAAAGTCTATATCATATGAATCGTTAATAATGCCCTTATATGTAGTATTCAATTTGATTGAATTGGCACGTGAAGTTGTATCGTTAACCTCTTTTTCATATACATTGCTTTCGGTATATTTAATCTGGAATTGATAAGGTTCTCCGGTTGCAGTCCAATAACCATAAATTTTTACATAATAGGTTCCTGCTGGAAGTCCTATTTGCTTTTCGGTTGATTCAACAGCAAAACTGCTAGGATCTGTATCAAAACTAATAAGTTCACTACCTGAGCTATTGAGTAATTGAGGTTCCCACATAGCGGATGTAACATTTTTCATTGATAATGTCACATTACCAGGTTTGCTTAACGTAAATTTAAAATAATCCAGATCAGAGGAGCTATTTATACTACCTCTGTATGTTTTGTTAATCGAAATTAAATTACTTGTTGCTGCGTTATTATTAAATTCTTTTTCAAAAAAATTACTTTGTGAATATTTCACTTGAAATTGATAAGGTTCTCCGGTTGCAGTCCAATAACCTGAAATTTTTACATAATAGGTTCCTGCTGGAAGTCCTATTTGCTTTTCGGTTGATCCAACAGCAGAACTGCTAGGATCTGTATCAAAACTAATAAGTTCACTACCTGAGCTATTGAGTAAGGAAGGTCTCCACATAGCGGATGTAACATTTTTAACGGAAAGGGTGACATTACCTGGGTACGTCAATGAAAATTTATAATATTCTGAGTGGCTGCTACTGGTTAATTTTCCGGCAACATTTTTATTCACCGAAATACTGGATGCTGTTGCTAATGTTGAACCTGCATAAGCCTTGTTGTCAACGCTCATTGAGATTACAAATATAATCCCTAAAATAAAAAAAAGTAAGTGTTTCTTTCTTTGCATCTAAAATAGTCCTCCTGTTTGATGAAAAATCATTTTTTAGTATATATCAAATAATAGGAATAATGAACTATTTTTTACACATTAAAAATAAAGCTAATATTAAATATCATCGGATAATTACACTTTTACCGATTCATTATTTAAATAACGAAAAGAGTAACCGCAACAATTGAAATCACAAACGGAAATTGCCTTTTCATAAAAAAGCGATTGCTCCTATTCCACAATCGCATCCGTTTGTTTGGCAAGATTTCACTCTAATTCTCATCTTTAAAATAATCTTAGCAATTATGGCACCAACAATAGTCATTGTGCCTGCAAAAAGACCCACATATATTGACTTATCCCATTCTACAAAAGAATTTACAACGGTAAGTATTGTGGCAACAAACGCAGATGTAAAGATGATTTGTGGTGTATTTAATTTTGCATTTAATTTCATATTTGAATTCCCCATTTCTGTGTCATCCTGCCCCGTTAGTCAAAAAGCGATTGCTTTTATTTCGCAATCGCCCTTGGTAGTTCTTTAATAATTTGCTTTCAAGGTATAAATTAATCATTTGAGTAATGCTCTAGACTCTCAAAAGGATAAGCATTTGTCCAATGATAAGGTTGTAAGTTATCTAATGTTACAAACTTCAAAGAATTATCTTTAGTTGTCACACCTACTTTTACATCTGTGCCCCAAAATCTTAATCTTTCTTGTCAAACGCCACAAGGAGTAAGCACTTTAAATGGACTATATTCGTCATCTCTTACTAAACTCAAACAATGTGTTACCTTAGAATTGAATTTATGTGCTTCACACATCGCTCCAACCTCAATACATAACTCCACACTGCTATTAAAACCGCACTTTAAAAAATAACCCATCTCATTTTTATGATGTATAGAAGGTGTGGTAAGCTCGTCATAATGTGATGTTCTCTATTCCGTTATCCGTCCATCAAGAAGATAAAACACGAGCCACGCTTTTTACTTCATTATCAGAAATCTCGTATAGCCCCATAATTTCATAGCATCTATTTCCTAATTCATTGAGTTCTAATCTTTCTGGTGTAATATCTTCCCAAGATAATAATGCCGTATCCTTCATATTAAAAAGACCGAGTTGATACATTTGATATATTTCTTGACGAAGTGAAATAGAAGTTGGAGATAAAAGCGATAGATACTCCTCATTATCATAAATACCATAATCAACATTTTCCAATTTAATACCTAATGATTCTTTTCTGAATATTAATGACAAAGTACATAATTGTCGATAAGTTAAATTATCAATCATTTTTAAAATATGATTTACTTCACCTACGGAGATTTGAGGCATAAATGCAGCATTTGCAAAAATATTACCTAAAATCACAACTTTTCTCTCTTCGTGTTCATTTCTTGCTTTAATAAGAGCACCCTCAAAAATTTCTTCAGCGCTTGACCTTTGATAACTGTATGATTTAAAAAAGTCATCTTCTCTTATTTCTTTTCCAGATTTAATATGTTCATTTATTTTAGTTATAGCAACGGCGCCGGTTGCTCCTATACGAGTACGTTCCCTTTTAGATAATTGCCTTTCAGTGAAATCTACAAGTATTTTTGATATACCGGAACCTAAACCACCTAACAAGACAGCGCCCAATGGACCAGTTGTTATTAATCCTATTGCAGTGCTAGCAGCGCCTCCGGCTATCTCGACGCTCATTTTAATTAAAGAGTGTACTTTTTTCATTTGTTCGATTTCATTCAAATTCATTTCCCCTCCTTCATAATAAAGACTCTATTTTGAATCTCTCACGATCAAAATCGCGGGTGTTCTGTCCCGGTTTCATAAAAAGTTTTATTTGTTATTTCTATAAAACTACCTTAATGCTCCTTCAACTAAACTGCCCCTTTAGTTCCATAAGAAATTCAACATAAAAGGGCATTAATCCTTCATTGAACTGCCCCGTAAAAGTTAGACATCAATCTAACTTTTACGGGGTGTTTTTTTATGGCTAATTTTAATTCAGAAGAAAAATTAAAAATTGTATTAAGGTATTTAGAAGGGACTGAAAGTATAAA